>DATFGK010000075.1:0-30476 GCA_035249485.1 Actinomycetota bacterium
CTCGAAACCGAGGACACGATCGAGGGCGTGACCGCTTTCCTTCAGAAACGCGAGCCCAACTGGAAGGGCCGCTAGACTTGCTCTGAACCCAGGCGGGCTCCGGAAGACTTCGGGGACATGCGGGCCCCGGCGACGAGCCCCCGGAAGGGAGATCCATCATGGCCGACGAGGCCCCCACGCCTGCTGCTCCGGCCGCGCCTCCACGCGAGATGCCCACCCTGACCTACGAAGGCCCCGACATGCGCGGACTCGTGTCCGAGCTCACCGAGCGCAAGGAAAAGAATCGCGCGATGGGCGGCGCCGACAAGGTCGCCCGGCAACGCTCGCTCGGGAAGATGACCGTGCGCGAACGTCTCGAGATGCTCTTCGATCCCGGCACGTTCCTCGAAACCGGCCTGCTCGGCACGCACATGTCGAACTCGCCGCAGATGCAGGGGAAGAACACACCGGCCGACGGCGTGGTCACCGGGATCGGCGAGATCGACGGCCGGAAGACCTGCGTGATCGCCTACGACTTCACGGTGATGGCCGGATCCATGGGGATGGTCGGCGAGCTGAAGGCCGGCCGCATCCGCGAGCTGGCGCTGCGCGAGCGGATCCCGATCGTGTGGCTGATCGACTCGGCCGGCGCACGCATCCAGGAAGCCGCGGGCTCGATGTTCGCGCGTACCGGCGAGCTCTTCAAGGAACAGGTCATCATGTCGGGCGTCGTCCCGCAGGTCGCCGCGATGATGGGTCCCGGCGCTGCGGGCACCGCGTACATCCCGGGCCTCTCCGACTTCGTGCCGATGGTCAAGGGGATCTCGTCGATGGCGCTCGGCGGGCCGCACCTCGTGAAAGCGGCGGTGGGCGAGGACGTCACCGAGCAGGACATGGGCGGGTCGCACATCCACAACAAGATCTCCGGCGTCGCCGACCTCGAGGTCGCCGACGACAAGGAATGCATCGACGCGATCCGCACGTATCTCTCGTTCTTCCCGTCGTCGAACCTCGAGAAGCCGCCGATCCGCGAGACCTCCGACCCGATCGATCGCCGCGTCGAGGAGCTGTACGACATCGTCCCCGCGAACCCACGGCAGGCGTACGACGTGCGGCGCGTGATCAAGGCGCTCGTCGACGACGGCGAGTTCTTCCCGATGAAGCCGGACTGGGCGCGCTCCCTGGTGACGGGGTTCGCGCGCTTCGGCGGGCGTCCCGTCGGCATCGTCGCGAACCAGCCGATGTTCCTCGGCGGCGCGATCGACGTGAACGCGGCGGACAAGGCGGCGCGCTTCGTCTGGCTCTGCGACGCGTTCCACGTCCCGCTGGTGTTCCTGATGGACTGCCCGGGTTTCCTCGTCGGCAGCGCCGTCGAGAAGGCGGGGATCATCCGCCACGGCTCGAAGATGCTGTTCGCCGTCTCGGAGGCCACGGTTCCCAAGGTCACCGTCGTGCTCCGCAAGGGCTACGGCGCCGGTTACTACGTGATGAACGGCCGTGCGTACGAGCCGGACCTGATCGTCGGCTGGCCCACCGCCGAGATCAGCGTCATGGGTCCTGAGGGCGCGGTGAACATCATCGGGCGCTCGATCCTCGAGAAGATCCCGGAGGAGGAGCGCGACGAGAAGCGCAACGAGATGATCGAGGCCGTGCGTTCGCAGATCGGGCCCTACATCGCGGCGGGCTGGTCGTTCATCGACGACCTGATCGACCCGGCCGACACGCGAACCGTCATCACGCGCGGCCTCGAGCATGCCGAGAACAAGCGGCTGGAACGCCCGTGGCGCAAGCACGGCGTCCTGCCGGTCTAGCGCCTTCTTGGTGTCACACCCTCCACATAGGTTCTCGAAAGCGTCTGACACGTCGGACGCGTCTGACATGTCAGACACTCCCGAGAGATGGAGGTCTACCCGTGGAGACCACGATCCGCGCCATGAAGACACGAACGGTGAGTTCGCGCGAGCTTTCGAGGCGAACGGCCGAACTGTTGAACGAGATCGACGATGAGGGACATGGGATCGTCATCGTTCGGTTCGGTCGCGCTGCTGCGTTGTTGGTCCCTCTTGAACGGAGGCCATCGGGAGTGAGAAAGGTTGCGATCGAGGAGCGCGAAGAGGAGCCGTTCGTTCTGCCTGAGCTCGACGAGTCGCAGATCAGACTCCTCGGGGAGATCTCACGATCTCGCCCCGATGCGTACCGACCTTCGGATTGGATCGGCGATATCAGCGAGTTCATCCGCGCGTCCGTCCGGCTCGAGATGAATGGCTTGATCCGCACGGACGAGGCTGGGCGCCGGTGGCTCACAGCAGAAGGCGAGCAGGCGGCGGATAAAATCGCAGAGTGAGCACGCGGCCGTCGACCATCGAGCGGCCGGACGTCGATGAGGTCGTCCGGCGGGACAAGCCTTGGATCGTCGTGGTCTGGAACGACCCGATCAACCTCATGAGCTACGTCACCTACGTGTTCCAGAAGCTCTTCGGGTTCCCGCGTGAGAAGGCCCACCGGCTCATGCTCCAGGTGCACCACGAGGGCCGGGCGATCGTCGCGAGCGGCCCGCGGGAACGCTGCGAGGCCGACGTCGCGCGGCTGCACGCGCACGGGCTGTGGGCGACGCTCTTCAAAGAGGACTGACGTGCGCGGGCCGTTCGTCCGCCGCCGGAGCGGAGATATCGATGTGACGTTGACCGCGGTCGAGGCCGATCTCATCCGCTCGGTCGTGGAGCAGATGACCGGCGTGCTCGATGACCCGCCGCCGCGCCTGCTTCCCCCGGCTTACGAGGACGACCCCGAAGCTCAGGCCGAGTACGCGAGCCTGATGACCGCCGATCTCATGGACGGTAAGCGGCGTGCGCTCGCCTCGATGAAGGCGACGATCGAGCGCGGCAAGATCAAGCGCGACGGATGGCGCGCGACGCTGACCGAAGACGAAGCACAGGACTGGCTGGCTGTGGTGAACGACGCGCGGCTCACGCTCGGGACGAACCTGAACATCACCGAGGACTCTTACGAGCGCGATATCGATCCGACGGACCCGGACGCCGCTTCGCACGAGGTCTTCCGGTACCTCGGCTTCGTCGAGGAGTATCTCGTCGATGCGCTGATGGGCTAGGCTTGCGCGCCATGGCCAACGTCGAAGCAGAGATGGTCGCGAACGTCTGGAAGGTGCTGGTGACCCCGGGCACGGCGGTCTCCGAGGGCGACACGCTCGTGATCCTCGAGTCGATGAAGATGGAGATCCCGGTCGTGTCACCGGCCGGAGGGACGGTTACGGCGGTGAACGTGACCGAAGGCGGCGTCGTCCAGGAAGGCGACGTCATCGCGGTCGTCGAGTAAGTGTCCGACCTCGTCCTCGTAGATCGCGGACCCGTCGCGGTCGTCACGCTGAACCGCCCCGAGCGGCGCAACGCACTCAACGCCGCCATGCTCCAAGCGATCTTCGAGGCCCTCGACTCCCTTTCGGTGGACGGCGAGGCACGTTGCGTCCTCCTCCGCGGCGAGGGGAAGCACTTCTGCGCCGGCGCCGATTTCTCCGACGTCGCCGAGGGCGCCGCGACCGGCGCGCGGTACGGCGCCGGTTTCGAGCAGATGCTCCGGGCGATCGAGGACCATCCGTTGCCGGTCGTCGCCGCCGTTCAGGGCGCCGCGCTGGGAGCCGGATGTCAGCTCCTCGCGGCGACCGACCTCTCGATCGCCGCCGACGATGCGCGGATCGGCATCCCCTCGGCCCGGCTCGGGATCCTGCTCGATCTGGAGAAGGTTCAACGGATGGTGCAGGTCGTCGGCCCTGCTCACACGCGCGAGCTGCTGCTCTCGGGCCGCGAGCTCGACGGGAAGGAAGCAGCATCCTGGGGGCTGGTCACGCGGACCGTTCCTTCGAAGTCGGTCGACCAGGCGGCTCGGGCTCTCGCGGAGGAGGTCGCGGCAAATGCGCCGCTGTCCGTCCGCGGCAGCAAGGCCGCGATCCGCGCGGTCATGCGCCACGCGGCCCTCGATCGAGATGCGCACGCCGGCGCTTTCGGACCCCACGACGAGGCGGCGCTCCGCGCGCTCACCTCGAGCGACGTGGCCGAAGGGCTCAAGGCGATGAACGAACGGCGCCCGCCGGAGTTCAAAGGCGAGTGAGCCCCCGTATCCTGGTAGGCGATGTCCGTCCTCGCCAGCCTCGCGCGTCGCTACACCGGACTGTCCGGGCGTGAGATCGAGCATCTCCACCATCTCGTCGCCGACTGGCAGCTGATCGCGGATCTGAACTTCGCCGACCTTTTGCTATTCGGCTCGCTCCGCGATCGCGAGGCATATGTGGTCCTCGCCCAGGTGCGTCCGTACCCGGCCCAGACCCTTTACCAGGAGGACATGGTCGGCCGCGTCGTCGAAGCGACCGACCGCGAGCGCGTTCGGACGGCCTTCGACGACCAGCGCATCGTGCGTGAGGGCGATCCCGAATGGCGCGAGGGCACGCCGATCCGCGAGGAGGCGATCCCCGTGCGATTCGAAGGCAGGATCGTCGCGGTGATCAGCGCCGAGCAGAACCTCGCCACCGCGCGGACGCCGTCGCAGCTCGAGCTCTCCTACCTCCAAGCCGCGGGCGATCTCGAGCAGATGACTGCCGAGGGCGTGTTCCCGTTCCCGTCGTCGGACGAGCGCGAGATCTCGCCGCGCGTCGGGGACGGCTTCATGCGCGTCGACGCGAACGGCGTGATCGTCTACGCGAGCCCGAACGCCGTCTCGGCCTACCGGCGGCTCGGCGTGACGGCGAACCTGGTCGGCGAGCATCTCGCCAAGCTGGACTTCGACGAGGAGTCCACGCTCGATTCCCTCAAGCGCGGCCGTCCCGTCGAGGACGAGATCGACGCGTCCGGCGCCTGGGTCTACCGTCGCTTCCTCCCGATCATCCACGTCGGCGAGGTGACCGGCGCGATCGGGATCCTCCGCGACATCACCGAGCTGCGGCACCGCGACCGGATGTTGCTCCTCAAGGACGCGACGATCCGAGAGATCCACCATCGCGTGAAGAACAACCTCCAGACGGTCGCGTCGCTGCTCCGGCTCCAGGGACGCCGGCTCGGCTCCGACGAGGCGAAGGCGGCGCTCGAGGAGAGCGTCCGCCGGATCTCGTCGATCGCGCTCGTCCACGAGACGCTTTCGCACGACTCGCACGAGCGCGTCGACTTCGACTACGTCGCCAACCGGCTCGTCGAGATGGTGCAGGAAGGCTTCGCTGCACCCGACCGGCAGATCCGGTTCCGCGTCGACGGCCGTTCGGGCGACCTCCCGAGCGAGATCGCCACCCCGCTGGCGCTCGTCGTCGCGGAGCTCATCCAGAACACGGTCGAGCACGGTTTCGGGAGCGAGGGGCGCACCGTGTCGGCGATCGTCGAGATGGCGCGTCGGCCCGAAGAGCTTCGCGTGCGCGTGGCAGACGACGGGGTCGGGCTGCCGCCCGGTTTCTCGCTCGAGCGCGACGCCAACCTCGGACTGCAGATCGTTCGCACGCTCGTCGAGAGCGAGCTCTCGGGGACGATCTCGCTCAGCGGCGAAGGTCGCGGCACGCGCGTGGACGTCGTGATCCCGGTGGCGCGCGCGCGTCCGCCCGAGGCCGGCGTTTGACGCTGGTCCTGCTGCACTCCGCCGGCGCGACGCCGGAGATCTGGGATCGGGTGCGCGGCTGCCTCGTCGGCGTTCCGGTGATCGCGCCGCCGCTACCCGGACGCGCGGATGCCGGTGAGCCGGCCGACGACGTGGCCGTGCACGGGGATGCGGTCCTTCGGGTGATGGATCGCGAAGGGATCGATCGTGCCGCGATCGGAGGCCATTCCCTCGGCGGAGCGGTCGCGCTATGGCTGGCGATCAACCATCCGAGGCGCGTCGCGGGCTTGGGCCTCGTCAATGCCGGCGGACGGATGCGCGTCGCGCCACAGATGTTGGAAGCCTTGCCGGACGGGCTCGAGCCGATCCTAGACATGGTGGCGCTCTCGAACTTTCCGTCGGGATCGCCGAGCGACTGGGTGGAGGAGCGCCGGAAGGGGTACCGCGCAGTCGGCGGCGCGACACTGCTCGCGGATCTCACTGCGTGCGATCGGTTCGATGTGCTCGACCGGCTCTGGGAGATCCGCTGCCGGACGCAGGTGCTCGCCGGCTCGGAGGACTCCCTCACGCCGCCGCGGCACGCGAAGATGATGGCCGAACGGATCTCTGCGGCACGCTACGTCGAGTACGCGGGCGCCGGCCACATGCTGCCGATCGAGCGAGCGGCGGAGATCGCCGGCGAGCTGGCGGTGCTGTGGGCTTCGACGCTGGACGGGCCTACTCGGGGGCGGGGAGCTCCGGCGTCGGGAGGCGCGGGTTCCCTTCCTCGGGTGGGTTGATGATGCGAGCCCAGACGATCCATCCGAGGAAGCCGATCAGCAACACCAGGAAGATGCGTCCGATCCAACGGCGGCGTTCTTCGGCGGGCTCTTTGGCGAAGCCGACGGGGGAGACGTATTCCTCGCGCATCGATCAGAGATGGTATCGAGATGCGGGGGCTGTTGCCGGGAGCGTGTTAGACGGCGACGCGCTGGCGGACCGCACGGTCGCGGCGGATCGCGCGACGCTCTTCCTCGGTGACGCCGCCCCAGATCCCGGCGTCCTGACCGGTGGCGAGCGCCCATTCGAGGCAGGAGCCTTGGACCTCGCAAGACCCGCAGATGGCGCGGGCGGCTTCGATCTGAGCGAGGGCTGGGCCGGTGGTTCCGATGGGGAAGAAGAGCTCGGGATCGACGTCTCGACACGACGCGTCGTGGCGCCAATCCATCATCGTCGGATCTACGAGCACGCGACCCCCCGGCCTCTGGCCTCTACGTGAACACGTTCTCGTTGTGTCTGGAGAACGGGCGCGAGCATATAACTCGGGTTTCGAGAGTGGCAATACCTTCCGGCAAATCACATGGTGCGAATTCGGGCAGCTAGCCGCGCTGCGCGGTATCCGTTCGCCCGGTGCGAGGGCACGAGTGCGCAAGCGATGACACGACCGAACTTGATCAAGACAATGATTAACACGTGCAACATGTGGCTCATGAGGAACGCACGACCGGAGCGTCCGGTATGGACGTGATCGGACATCGCGGCGCGGCTGCGCTCGCCCCCGAGAACACGATCGCCGCTCTGCGCGCCGGCATCGATGCAGGCGCCGACGGCGTCGAGGTCGACGTGCGCCTCTCGGCCGACGGCGTCGCCTTCCTGATGCACGACCCCGACGTCGCGCGAACCATGTCGGGATCGGGACGGGTCGCCGATCTCGACGCGGATGCTCTGACGACGCTCGGCGTGACGACGCTGGACGATGCGCTGGCGACGGTCCCGCTCGACCGGCTCATCGTCGTCGAGGTGAAAGGAACCCCGTGGGACCCGGGACACGATCCCTCGGAGCCCGCCGCTCGGCTCGTCGGTGCCCGCCTGGCGGCCGAACCGGATCGTCGCGCGGTCGTGTCGTCGTTCAACCCCTTCGCGCTCGCCGTGGTGCGCGCCGTCGCACCCGGCGTTCCGACCGGCGTGCTCACGAGCCCCGCGTTCGATCTCGACTCGAACCTATCCGCCGCGATCGAGGGAGGGAATGAGGAGTGTCACGTCCCGGCCGAGATCCTGGAGGAAGCTTTCGTCGCGCGTGTGCACGCCGCCGGCCGCCGCGTCGTCGCGTGGACGGTGAACGATCCGGCCGACATCGCGAAGCTGGACGGCTGGGGAGTGGATGGCCTGATCACCGACGATCCTCGGATGGCGCTGGCGACCCTCGGCCGCTCGCGAGACTGATTCAGGCCATCAGCGACAGCGCGTCGCGCGCGGAGGCGAACTCGAACCGGGACGCCTCGCCGACGTAATCGCCGTCGACCTGCAACGGCACCGGGCGGTCGGTCACGACCTCGAACCCGTCGAGGTCGTGCAGGCCGACGACGTTGCGAAGGTGGATCTGTCCGCCGGAACCGAAGGCCCGCCACAGGAACCGCAACGTTCGGTGCAGCGCTAGCGAACGCACGCCGGTGAGGTCGAGCCCCCGTTCGGGATCGGCGAGCGGAGTGACCTGGAACGGACGGGTACCGAGGAACGTGAACGGGTTCGAGTTCCCAGCGATCGCGACCCGGAGGTTGCGATACTCGGTGCCGTCCGGCAAGCGGACGTGGATCGGCTTCTCGAGCCGGTTGTAGGCGAAGAAGAACAGGCGCAGCGCGGTCGTGACGAAGAACCATTCCCCGATCCGCTTCTTCATCTTGAAGCGGCGCTCGACGGCTCGAACGACCGCGGCGTCGAACCCGACGCCGGCGCAGAACCCGAAGTACCGGCCGTTGACGACGCCGAGATTGATCCGCTTCGGCTGGGCACCGTCCCGAAGGCGCTCGAGCAGATGCGCGGTGGCTTCGACGGCGTCGACAGGGATCCCGTGTGTTCGCGCGAACACGTTCGTCCCGCCGCCCGGCAAGATCGCGAGCGGCGTCTCGGTGCCGGCGATGCCGTTGATCACCTCGTTGAGCGTCCCGTCACCACCCAGCACCAGAACGAGGTCGTATCCCTCGTGCACGGCGCCGGCCGCGAGGTGCCGGGCGTGTCCCCGCCGTTTCGTCTCCGCGACGTCCACGACGAGGTCGCTGGCCAGCGCCCGCGTTATCACCGCGCGCGTCCGCGGCGTCACCGTCGTCGCTTCGGGATTGAGGATCAGGAGCGCGCGTTTCACCGCGCGGAATCTACCAACTGCGCCGACCCCGGTCAGGTTGGTGTCGGAACGGGCTCCGGGCCGGGATCGGGCTCGGTCGGGGTCGGTGACGGCGCGGGTTCGGCGCTCCCGGTCGGTTTGGGCGACGGTTTGGGCGAGGGCTTCGGTGCGGTGTAAGCGGGACAGTCCCGTGCGGGGATGAGCGATGCGGGAAGGCTCACTTCGACACCGGACTGCCCGATCCGCGCGAGGCAGTCGCGGCTGAAGCCGAGGACCACCGAAACGAAGCTCTCGCGTGGGATCTCGAACTCGTGCTCCGGAACGCCATCGAGCGCCGGGTTCATGAACGCGCGGAAGATCTGCGACGGGAACGAGCCGCCGACGACCGTGATCCCGCGAACGTTGCGCATCGAGATCTGCGCCTTGCGGTAGCCGACCCAGATCGCGGTGACGAGGTCCGGCGTGTACCCCACGAACCACGCGTCGTGGTACTCCTGGGTCGTGCCGGTCTTGCCGGCGAGCGGCCGGCCGATCTGCGCGCGGCGTCCCGTGCCGCGCTCGACGACGTCCTGCAACACGTCGTTCATCGTGTACGCGATGCCGGGGTCGATGGCGCGCTCACCCTTGAGCGCGTCATCGTCGAAGACGGTTTCCCCGTCGGGTCCGATCGCGCGCGCGACGCCGTGTCCCGGCATGTGGACGCCGAGATTGGCGAAGGTCGAGTAGGCGCTCGCCATCTCGAACGGCGACACGCCGAGTCGCAGCCCGCCGAGGGCGATCGACGGCAGGGGGTCGAGCTCGGTCTCGATCCCGAGCCGGTGCGCGACGTCCACGACCTTGGAAGGACCGACGTCGAGCACAAGCCGCGCATACACGCCGTTGACCGAGTTGACCATCCCCTCCCGGAGCGTGATCGTCCCGCGTCCCCGCCCGTCGTAGTTGTTGACTCTCCACGACAACGAGTCGCCGGGGCCGTAGCGCAGCGTCGCCGGGTGGGACTGATAGCGCGCGTCCGGCCGGATACCGGCCTCGAGCGCGGCCGCGAGCACGAACGGCTTGAACGCGCTGCCCGACTGCCGGCGCCCCTGGTACGCGAGGTTGAACTGTTCGGTGTTGAACTTTCGGCCACCGACCATGGCCTTGACGGCTCCGGTCTTCGGATCGATCGCGACGAGCGCCGCGTCGGGGTCTCCAGGCTGATCGAGCACGCTCGCGACCGCTTCCTCCGCGTACTCCTGGAGGCGGCGATCGAGCGTCGTGGTTATCTGAAGGCCGCCACGGAACAACGCGCTCGCGCGCTCGGCTTCCGTCGCGCCGAACGCGGGATCCGCGAGGACCTGCTGCTTCACGAACTCGACGAAGTAGGGATAGTGGAGCGTGCCGAGCGGCGGCCGCCGCTTCGTGAGACCGAGTGGCTCCTTATTCGCCGCCGACTCCTCGGCCTGCGTGATCAACCCTTCCTGGCGCATCCGCTGGAGGACGTGGGCGCGACGCGCGAGCGCCGCCTCCGGCTGATCGAACGGGTTCATGCTTCCAGGCGTCCTGATCAGCCCGGCGAGGAGCGCCGACTGCGA
The DNA here is from genome assembly GCA_035249485.1 of Actinomycetota bacterium. Lineage (GTDB taxonomy): Bacteria > Actinomycetota > AC-67 > AC-67 > AC-67 > DATFGK01. The sequence continues at coordinate 10,237 of DATFGK010000075.1, forward strand.
GATCGTGAGGTTCATCGGCCGGGTGCGGAAGAAGGTCTCCGCGGCCGCCGCGATGCCGTACGCGCCGGAGCCGAAGTAGGCGCGGTTGAGGTACATCGTGAGGATCTCGTCCTTGCTGTGATCGCGCTCGAGGCGCAGCGCGACCCGCGCTTCGGTGAGCTTGATCTTGAACGTCCGTTCGTCGCCGGGGAAGTACATGAGCTTCGCGAGCTGCTGGGTGATCGTCGATCCGCCCTGAACGGTCTCACCCTTGGCCCAGTTGGTCAGCGCCGCGCGGGCGATCGCCTTGGCGTCGACCCCGGAATGGTCCCAGAAGCGTGCGTCCTCGACGGCGACGACCGCATCCCGTACGACCTGCGGGATGTCCGAGGCGGCGACGGGCGTGCGGTTCTCCTCGAACAGCGTCGCGAGGAGCGTGCCGTCGGAGGACCGGATCTGCGACCGCAGCGCGAGCGGCTTCGCCTCCTGGTCCGGCAATGGGCCGAAGAGCGCCGAACAACCGGTCCCGGCGAGAACGAGCGCGACGAGGGAAAGGCGCCGGAGCTTCACGCTGCGCCCCCAGTTGAGACGAGCCGATCGGGGAAGGTGATCATCGTGGTCGGACCGCTGGATTGCCGTCTTGGTTACCTTCGGCGCGCTTGCCCCGGACTGAAGGGATCCGAGCGAGCGTACCAGCCGCCGGAGCGTCCGGCTGTCGGTCCGAAGTCCCTCGTCAGCGGGTTGTGGACCGGATCTCGGCGAGGACCTCCGCCGGGTCGGCATGGCGGCCCGTCGCCTTCTTGGAGTAGATCAACCGGCCGTCGAGGGTGACCTCGAAGACGCCGCCGCGGGACGGGATCAGCGTGAATCCTTCTATGGAATGCTCGAACTCGTCCAGGATCTTGGCCGTCAGACCGACGGCCTTGTCGAGATAGCCTCAGACCGCGCAGTACTCGATCGTGATCTTCATCGCGGCTCCCTCGCGTCGGCCGACGATCAACGCTAGCACGGCGCACGGACGGCGGATCAGCTCCAGATCGATAGGTCTCGGCCGAGCCATTCACCCAGCCGCCGGTTGTCTTCTGCGAAGTATCGGGTGAGCTCGTCGCGGGTTCGCTCGTCGATCGGCTCCGGCTCGCGACCCTCCCTCGTGAAGACGCGAGCAACCTTGGGGCGGTATCGCTGAGGGATGCGTTTCCAGACGGCCGGCTTGAGGATGAGCCCGAAGGTGCGTGGGAAGCGCGACTCTCGGTATCGGTTGGTCACCTCGCCGACGATCTTCGGGAGCACGCTCTCGTCGATGTGCAGATGGCGACAGAGCGTACGGAACGTTCCCGCCGGGTCCTGTTCGAGATCGTCGAGCAACAGCACGAGGAGCTGCTCGCGAGGGAAATGCTCGACCAGCCGCTCGAGGTGGATCAGGTAACGACCGGAAAGCAGGTAATACGGCCACGCGGCGCCCCCCGGAGCCGTTCGCTCGCGCTCCACGGCTTCAGGGAACGTGACGCGCTCGAGCCCGTAGTAGCGGGCGTGGAGGTAGTGCGAGTAGGCGCGGTCTACCGGGTTCCTCAAGATGGCGACGAGTCGCGCGTCCGGAACGAGCGAGGCCATCCGCTCCGCCGCCTCGGGGACCGTGAGATAGCTGGGGGTCGCTTCGCCCACCGCCTTCCGGTCTCCGGCGTCGGTGAAGAGCCCCGAGTACCACTCGACGCCTTGGGCGAACGCGTTGTGATCGTCGAAGAAGTTGATCTCTTTCCGAGGCGGAACGTAGACGTCCGGGTGCTCGCGGAGGTAATGCCACAGCGAGCTCGTCCCAGACTTCGCGGCGCCGACGATGAGGAACGAAGGGAGGCGACCGGCCATGGGTCGGATGATTCTAGCGACGCGCCGTTGCGCCGGCGTCCGGCCATGCCCACTTGAGCGGATTGAACGACTCCGGATGCGATGAAACCGGCCGGCGCCGGCTTCCGGAAGCAGGGCTATCATTGCGACGATGGCGTCTCGCACGGGCATCCTGGATCCGGCGCCGCCGCGAGCATCCTCCGGAGGTGGGGGAGGGGGCCGTTGGGCGTGGCTCCTCACCGCGAGCGACGCCGTCGAGGCCGAGATCGTTCGGGGTCTGCTCGAGGACGCCGGGGTTCCGGTGGCGCTTGACTGGCGGGACCCGTCGCCGTTCGCGTGGATGCACCTCTCGGGCAACCTCCACCGCCCGGTCCCCGTCTACGTGCCGGCGGGGCTGATCGACGAGGCCCGCCTCCACGTGATGGAGATGGGGCTCGCCGCTGAGGACTCCGTCGAGCCGGAGACACCCCGCGTCCCGGTCTTGCGCGAGCGGCATCGGTTCATCTGGCAGCTGGTCCTCGCGCTCACCGTGCTCGCATCGGCTTGGATCCTGTTCGTCGAGATGTTCGGTTTCGCACCCTGCGCGCTGCGTCTTTTCTGCATCTGAGCGCTGCTACGCTGGCCGCATGAGGCCGAAAACCCCGGTCGTTCTGCTGTTCGCCGCGTGGATCGCGGTCGCCGCTACCGCGCTCGGCCAGCCATCGGGGGCCGTCGTCGAAGTCAGTCCGACTTCCTTGGCGTTCGGAAGCGTCTGCGTCGGCAAATCCGCATCGAAGACGGTCACGATCAAGAACGACGACCCCGTTGGTGAGAACGGCCAAGACCTTACCGTCACCGATGTCGAAAGAACGGCGTCGTCATCGACCAGCTTCGCCTTCACGGACCCGACCGGTTCCGGTCCGGTTGTTCTCGAGCCTCAAGAAACGGTTGGATTCACCGTTACGTTCAACGCGTCCCTTCCGCCGGACAACAGGACGGCCACCTTCCGAGTTCGTTCCGATGGTGAGCCTGATCTGGTGTCGATCCCCGCCTCGGCGACCGTCGTGCATCGCCAGATAAAGGTCGACGCTTCGACGGTTGCTTTCGGTGAGCAACGGGTGGGAACCCGTTCTCCAACGAAGACGCTGACCATACAGAATCCCGGGGGCGACGCGATCAACGTCACCTCGATCAAGCGGCTCGGTGCGAACGGCGTCGACTTCGTCGTGACCGCGCCGGCGGTGCCCTTCTCGATCGGCGCCGGAGACATCCGGACGGTGAACATCGCGTTCCAGCCCACCGATGACGGCTTGCGCAAGGGCACGCTCGAGATCACGTCCAACTCGTGCACACAGCCGAAGCTCAACGTCTCGCTTGTCGGCACAGGCGTGTTCCCCAACGTCGTCGTTCAGCCGAACCCGATCGACGTCGGCGCCTCGCCGGTCGGGAAAGCCTCCAAGCCGACCGCGATCACCGTTTCGAACGAAGGTGCCGCCGCGTTGAAGGTCAGCGCGATCCAGATCATCGGCGCCGATGCCGCCGACTTCGTGCTTTCCGGTTTGCCGCCGGTGCCGAAGACGCTCCAGCCGGCAGAGTCGTTCGTTTTCAGCATCCGTATGACTCCCACCGCAGAGGGGTTACGGCTCGCGAGCATCAACGTGCTCAGCGACGATCCCGATGGCGCGACGTTCACGGTCTCGGTGCGTGGAACGGGGACGCCGGCGGTATCGCCGTCCCCGACGGCCTCGCCGACGCCGACCGTCAGCGCATCGGCGACGGCGTCATCCTCGGCGAGCGATGAGCCGCTCCCGGCGGGAACGCCGAACGATTCGCTCGCGATCTTCCTGGTGGTCGGCGGCGTGTTGTCCGCCTTCGTGGGCTTGATCGTCGTGCGGCGGTTCCTCCGGACCCCGGAGGAAGACGAGGATCTCTAAAGGAAGCCGGGCTCTTCGCTGCGCTGCTGCACGAGGAGCCAGACCAGCGCGATCGGGCCGACCAGCAGGCCCATGATGAACCAGCCGACGGCCGATCGGTTCCGCCGGACCGCGAGCAAGCCGGTGATCAGTCCGAACACCGACCCGACCATGAGCCAGATGGCAGCGAGCACGGCCGAGAGGTTAGACGCCCCGCTGCGCGGAATCAACGGGCCTCGCGGCGACCGACGTCGCCGCCACCCTGCGGTACCATCGCCAGGCCATGGCCTCCCTCAAGACGGTGATCCTGTGCGGCGGGAAGGGAACCCGCGCTTATCCGCACACAACCGAGGTCCCGAAGCCGCTGCTCGAGGTCGCCGGCAGGCCGATCCTCCAGCACGTGATGGAGATCTATGCGTCACAGGGATTCGCTTCGTTCGTCCTCTCCGCCGGTTTCAAGGCGGAGATGGTCCGTGAGTTCGCGTCGACGATGCCCGGCTCGTGGGACATCGATGTGGTCGACACGGGCGAGGACACGAACACCGGCGGGCGGGTGATCGGCGTCCGGGATCGCGCGGGCGAGACGTTCTTCGCCACCTACTCGGACGGGCTCGGGGATGTCGACCTCGGCGCGCTCCTCGCGTTCCATCGAGGGCACGGAGGGTCTGCGACGCTGACGACCGTCCCGCTGCCCTCGCAGTACGGGACCATCGACCACGCCGCCGACGGCCGGGTCGAGCACTTCCGCGAGAAGCCGACGCTGCGAGATCACTGGATCAACGGCGGGTTCTTCGTTTTCGACCAGGCGGTGTTCGACCGCTGGGAGGGAGAGGATCTCGAGCGTGAGGTGCTTCCCGCGCTCGGTGAGGCCGGGGAGCTCTACGCGTATCGTCACGACGGGTTCTGGAAGTCGATGGACACCTATAAGGATGCCGTGGACCTGACCGCGCTCGCGACCGAAGGGAGGATCCCCTGGGCACGCTCGAAGGCGCCCGCGTCCTCATAACGGGCGCGGATGGATTCATCGGCTCGCACCTGACACGCCGACTCGTCTCCGATGGCGCGGACGTGCACGCGCTCACCAGCGAGGTTTCCTCGGTCTTCCCGCGCCGCCTGCTCGACCTTCGGGGCACGATGACCATCCACGAGGGGAACCTCATGGATCGCAGCGCGATGGACGCGCTGGCGCGTTCGGCGAAGCCGGCCTACGTCTTCCACCTCGCGGCGTACACCCATGTGGGGAAGTCGTGGCAGCGCGTTGACGAGTGCATCCAGGCGAACATCCAGGGAACGATGAACCTCCTGCAGGCCCTCGCCGACCAGGGGTACGAGCGCTTCGTGAACACCGGGACGAGCGAGATCTACGGCGACATCGACGTGCCGTTCCGTGAGGACGCCGTCGTGAACCCGATCTCGCCGTACTCGGTATCGAAGTACGCCGCGGAACGCTTCTGCCGGTTGTTCCAGCGCGCCTACGGATGGCCGATCGTCATGCTCCGGCCGTTCAACGCATACGGCCCGGCGCAGAGCCCCGACCGGGTGATCCCCGAGATCATCGTCCGCGCGCTGCGCAAGGAAGAGCTCAAGATGACCCAGGCCCGTCAGACGCGCGAGTTCAACTACGTCGAGGACCTCGCGGATGGCTTCGTGAAGGCGGCGACGACGCCGGGCGTCGACGGCGAGCTGATCAACATCGGCGGCGGCGAGGAGATCTCGATGCGCGACGTCGCGACGCAGATCCTCGACGTGATGGGCAACCCGATCGAGCCGCAGTTCGGCGCCCTGCCGGAGAGGCCGACGGAGATCATGCGCATGTACTGCGATTCCTCGAAGGCTCGCGAGCGCCTTGGGTGGTCGCCCAGCCACTCCCTCCGGGAGGGCCTCGAGAAGACGATCGAGTGGTACCGCGCCGAGCTCGAGACGCCCGGCTCGCCGTTCGTCCCCTAGATATCGCGGGCCCTCTGCGCCGCTGACCTGCGGATACGCTCGCTTGTCTTGATGACCGAGTTGAAGGTTCTCTCCTATTTAGCCGTGGAAGGCAGGATGTCCACCTATTTAGGCGTAATTGCTTTTATTCGGATCGAACCCGTGGGTGTCTGGAGGTGGGTGAGCAACCTCCCGCGGGTGGGCGGCTTGGAGCGTCGCCGTGGGAATCGTTGTCCGTCCGCAGGAGGGAGGGTGAGGCCTGTGCGAAAGCTGGGCATCGTGGCAGTCGTGGGCTGCCTCGCGTTGGTGATCGCGGTACCGGGATCAGCCGGGGCGAGCGTCACCGGATCCACCGTCTTCACTTGTAACGTCAGCTTGCCGGTCTGGCCCACCGCCAATGGTCCGGCGGTCAACTGCATCGGGAAGACATCGGGTTATCTCCAAGGCCAGACGACGACGGGGACGCCGTGGAAGGCCGTGGCCGCCAATGCCAACTTCGTGGGCGCGGCGGCCAAGTACAGCGAGACGTGTACGTTCAACGAGCCGCTGAACGGGAAGGCGAACGGAACGTTCTCTGCGTCCGGGATCAAGGCCACCAACCCGGCCGGAACGGCCAGCTCCTCGGGCACCAATTTCGTGTGGACGCGGATCGGCACGAGTGCCCTCATCAACCTCACGGGCGGAACTGTCTTCCTGCCGCAGGGCAAAGTTGCCACCGGCACTCGTGGAACGGCGGCGGCTGCGTTCGCGCCGAAGTCGCCGGTGCCACCGGGCACGTGTACCAACCCGAAGCCTCTGAACGCATTCATCGCAGGGGTAGCGGTCTTCCAGAGCTAGAACAACACGAAGCGGACGGAAGGCGCAGGGCTTGCCCTGCGCCTTCCGTGGCCTCATCGGCCCGATCGTCCACTTCCGGGCGAAAAGTGGGGAGGAAAGCGGATCAGGCGCCTCGAACGCACTAACGACATCGGGCCGCCTCGAACGCCGGACCGCCGGCGCCGGGGCGTTTCCGGCTGAGTGGGGTAGCGGTGCGATGATCAGACAGAGGCGGGTAGCTCGGCTCCGGACGGCGACCGTTGTCGCGCTCGCCGGCATGCTCCTCCTCTCGGCCCTCCAGCCTGTGGCCGACGCGGACGACTCGCCGGTCAAGTTCCTCGGCAAGCTGCCGCTGCCGAAGGAAGCGAAGGAGCCCGGCCGCGACACGCAGATCGAGGTCTTCCTCGTGCTCCCGCAGATCCGACGTATGTATCTCAAGTTCACGCGCGGAACCGACGTTCTGATCCGCGAGTACGACCTCGGGCCGAAGATCCCGCAGCCGCTGCGGGAGGCGACGCTCGCGTCGGGTCAGGAGATCGGGCCGTTCTATCCGTTCAGCCGCAACAAGACCGCGTACGACGGGGTCCGGGACCGGTTGATGGTGCTCGCGATCGCCAGCGGGGACGTCGCGAACTGTCCGGGCGACCCGCTGTGCACGTCGGGATCGGGCGCGCCGGGTTTCGTGAAGCTCTTCAACTTCGACCGTAAGACGCTGAAGCGGACGGGCGTGTTCAACCTCGGCGTCTCGATCCCAGGCTTCACGCCGCAAGGGATGACGTACTCCGCGGCCGACGACCTGATCTACATGGTCGGCGACGTCAACCCGGTGGGCTACGTCAACCCGAACGACTTCCTCCAGGGGAACAACCCGCGCACGCTTCCGGTGGCGGTCGCCGCGGTGGAGCCGGATACCGGCAGATTGCGCTGGATCAAGGTGGTTCCCGAGTGTCCGGTGCTCATGACGACCCAGTTCCTCGGCGCCGCCGTGTACCGGAGCGCGTCGACGTCGTCGTTGTACTTCGCGTGCACCCAGACGGGAGGTATCAACACGCCGCCCTATCCTGAGCCGTCCGGGATCGCACGGGTGTGGATCGATCCGGCCGCAACCATCACGCAGGCGGCGTCGTTCGCGACTGAGTACTTCCCGATCTCGGGCTCGTACACGACGGGGGGCGGGATCAGCGGCGTCGCCGCCTTCGACCAGAACACGGATCGGTTCTACATGCAGAGCCAGTCCGAGACCCTACCCGGTGTGTGGGTGTTCGACGGACGGCTCTCCGGCTGGGTCGGGTTCATCGGCGCGCTCGATCTCACGATCGCCTACGCGGGCATCAACCAGCTGACCGGCCGCTACTACGTCGGCGGCTCCACGTACATGATCCCGGTCGAAGGTCGCCACACCCCGGTCCCCCAGGGCAGGGTCGTCGACATCCCCGCGATCCAGAGCCAGCTCTACATCGACGATCCCACGGGCCGCATCCTGCTCGCGGCGCAACACCCCAAGACCCATCAGCTCGAGTGGTTGGTGTACCAGGATCTCGCGCCCGCCTCGCCCCCGCCTCGTTCGGTCGAGTACGACGAGCTGACGACCGACTTGCGCGAGAGCGCTGCGACGATCTCCACGTATTCGGGGAGCCTGAGTGGATACGGGATGCAGGTCGTACTCGCCGGAGGGACGGGGGCGATCATCGATCCGTACTGCGTCGACGTCCAGGACTTCGGATGCTCGTCGTTCCGACAGGCGCTTCGCGACGCGTTCAACCTCAGCCCTTCGCCGGGCCCGAGGACGCTGTTCGCGGCGCGTGTGCCGAGTCTCGATCTCCGCAACGTCGGTGCGGCGGCGGGCGCGCGCGCGCTCGCGCCAGACCCGATAACGGAAGGCGAGTACGAGACCATCGTCGAAGGGATCGCCGCGCAGGCGCGGCGAGGGGAGGAAGGCGGCGACGGCGACGGCGTCGAGGCCCAGCTGGCGTGGCCGCATCTGGGCACGTTCTGTATCGACGCCGGTGAGGATGCCAAGAATGAGGCGACGACGTCCCGGGGCGGGATCGCGAAGGTGTCGTGCGATCTTGCCAAAGAGCGTGCCACCGCGACCACCTCGTTCGAGTCGCTGGCGGTCGAAGGGCTGAGCGTCGGCTACTCCTCGTTCGATGCCGAATCGCACCGGGATCCGAAGGTCGGGATCGTCACGACCGCAACGGCGATCGCCCGCGGCATCAAGATCGACGTCCCCGGCGCAGCCGTCGTCGATATCGCGCGCGTGGTGGCGCGGTCGTCCACGGCGGCGCACGGCTCGAAAGGGACGGCCAAGGCGACCTGGGAGCGGATCTTCGAAGGCGTCGTCGTGCGCAACGGAGCGGGAGACGTCATCTTCGAATGTGCGGCCGCCACCGAGTGCGACCCTGGACAGGCCGTGGCCGCGATGAACGAGGCGCTGAAGTCGCGCGTCCACGTGGCCCTGCCCCAGGCGGATCTCATCAAGACGCCGGGCGGCGCGTACGCGGCGGTCCAGGAGCGGGAAGGCGATTTCTACAACGGGCTCGTCACCAACGACGAGACCAGCAGGGCCGTGCCGGGACTCGAGGTCATCGTCTACAACGACACGAAGCTCAAGTCCCGCGTTCTGGTTCAGCTCGCGGCGATCCAGGCCTCGTCGATCTACGGGATCACCCCGCTTTCGGAGATCGAATCGCCGCCGGCACCCGGCCTTCCGCTGCCGCTGCCGTCGCTCGCGCCGGTCGTTCCGCCGATCATCGACGGCACCGCGATCGTGCCGCCGTCGGTCTCGTCGGGGCCGGTGTCGCGGTTCGCGAAGACCGCGGTGTTCCTCGTCCGCTCGCCGAAGGATGCGTTCCTGTTCGGACTCACGATCTTGCTGCTCGGCGGCGCGGTGGCTTCCGCGTGGCGGCGCCGCGTACTTATGAGACACCTCTCGGGATAGCGATGCCTCGCAGGAGGGAGACGATCCGTTGAACGCGTTGAAGGGCTCCGGGCCGAAGATCCTCGTCGCCTTCGTCGTCGGCGCGCTCTTCGGAGCGATCACGGTCGCGCAGATCGCGCCGAACCTCACGACGACGACCGCCGTCGGAACGCAGCCGGACCAGACGACCGGGCCGGGGGTCCTGAACCCGAGCGTTTCGCCGACGGGTACTTCCACGGTCCTCGGCAACGGGCCCCTCACGTCGCAGCCCGGAACCCAGGCCGGAGCCGCGTGCGCCGCGGGACGGAACGGCGGTGCCACCGACAAGGGAGTGACCGCCACCGAGATCAAGCTCGCGACGACCGTCGTGCGCTCGGGCGTCGGCGCGGCCTTCCTCGGCGACGTGCAATTCGCGATGGAGGCGGTCCGGAACAAGGTCAATCGCGCCGGCGGTATCTGCGGACGCCAGCTGACGATCAAGTACGTCGACGACGGCTGGCGGGCCGACCTCGGAACACAGTTCCTCCGAAGCTTCATCCAGGAAGGCGTCTTCGCGATCCCCGTCGGGCCGTCGAGCGAGGGGCTCAACCGCGTCATCGAGGCGGGGGACATCCGGCGGGCGAAGATCCCGGTGGTCGGCACCGACGGGATGACGATCACGCAGTACCAGGACCCGTGGGTCTGGCCGGTCGCCGTCGCGACGGCCTCGAGCGCGCGGATCATGGCTCAGAACGCGTACAAGCGCGGCGCGCGTAGCTTCGCGATCGTGTTCGACAACGACTATCGGTTCGGCGTCGAGGCGGCGGCGGCGTTCAACAAGGAGGTTCGCCGTCTCACCGGCAAGGACGTGGCGGGATTCAACACGCAGAACCGTTGCGAGGCTTCCTTCTGCGGGATCGAGTCGAACCAACCGGGCTACCGCAACGAGGTCAACACGATGGGGCAGCAGCAGTTCGACTACCTCGCGATGTTCCTCGAGCCGCAGACCGCGCTGACGTGGATGTCCACGCCGGGCGCCCCGACGATCGCGAGCCGCAACCTCAAGCCGGGGATGATCGGGCTCGCGCAGCCGCTGTTCACCCGCAACTTCGCGAACAGCTGCCAGACCAACTGTCACCAGATGTGGGTGTGGACCGGGTACAAGCCGCCGATCGAGAACTACGCCGACGACCCCGCCGTTCGGACCTTCGTGGCGGATCTCGCGCGCACGAAGCCGGACGCGGACGAGAGCAACGCGTTCGCGGAAGGCGGCTACATCGGCATGCAGCTACTGGTCGAGGCGCTCCGCGCGGTCGGTCCGACGTTGACCCGCGAGCGCCTCCGGGCGGTCCTCGACGGGATGCGGTTCTCGGGCGGGCTCACGCTCCAGTCCGCGCTCGTCTGGCCGGCGGCGCCCGCACGCTACGCGGCGTCGACGATGCAAGCCTTCGAGATCCAGTACCTGAGCGCCTTCGGCGGCTGGCGCAGCAAGGACATCGTCATCGATCCGCGACCGACCGCCGGCATCGGATAACCATGCCGGCGATCTTCACGCACGCGCTTCTGTCACTCCCGTTCGTCGGGGCCTACGCGATGTTCGCGCTGGGGATCGTCGTGATCTATCGCGCGTCGCGGGTGTTGAACCTGGCCCACGGAGCGATGGCGATGGTGCCCGCCTACGTCTCCTATTCGCTCGTGGAAGCCGGCGTGCCGATCGGCTTCGCGCTGTTCATCGCGATCCTGTTCGGCGCCGGGCTCGGGATCTCGGTGGAGTACGTCTTCGTGCGGCGGCTCCGCCCGCAGGGATCCACGGCGCAGACCGTCGGCACCGTGGCCGTGACGGGGCTGCTGATCGCGCTGACGGGGAAGATCTGGGGCACGACGCCGAAGATCGCTCCCGGCGTCTTCCCCGACGGCGTCATCGAGATCGAAGCGAGCGGCCTGCGGTACGGCGACATCGGGCTGTTCCTCACGGCCGTCATCGTCTCGGTCGGGATGTTCCTGTTCTTCAAGCGCACCGAGGTCGGACTCGCGATGCGCGGCGCCGCGCAGAACCGGCGCGCCGCCTCGCTGATGGGCATCGATCCGGACCTCGCCGCGTCGGCGGCGTGGGCGCTCGGCGGCGGGCTCGCGGCGATGGCGGGAGTCATGCTCGCCGCGGTCACCAACCTCGACCCGTACACGCTCTCGCTCCAGGTCCTTCCCGCGTTCGTCGCCGCGCTGATCGGCGGGCTCGAGAACCTGCCGGGCGCGCTGTGGGGATCGGCGATCGCCGGGTTCGCGTTCGGCATCGTCCCGTACTTCTCGGGGACGCCGGTGGTGGGCGGCATCGCCGGTCAGACCGGCGCGCCACAGCTCGTGCTCACGATCCTGACATTGATCACCCTGATGACGCGGGGGAGGCGGCTCGCCGGCGTCGAGGCCGCACAGACCGGACTGCTCGACACCAAGGGGCGCGCGCCGGTCCGCCGGGCACCCTCGAAGGTGTCCCGGTGGGTGATCCTCGGCGGGATCATGCTCGTGCTGCCGTGGATCGTCGGCTTCACGATCCTGCAGAACACCGTGCTGGCGATGCAGCTGGCCGTCGTCGCGATGTCGATCGTCGTGCTGACGGGGTGGGTCGGTCAGATCTCGCTCGCGCAGGCCAGCTTCGTCGGCATCTCGGCCCTCGTGATGGGGCTGGTGACCCGGGGATGGAGCCTCGGGTTCCCCGCCAACATGCTGATCGCCGCCGCCGTCGCCGGCGTCACGGCGGTCGCGCTCGGCCTCGTCGCCCTGCGCGTGCGGGGGCTGTACCTCGCGGTGGCGACGCTCGTCTTCGCATGGATGGGCGACACGTTCCTGTTCAAGAGCTCGTGGCTCGGCGTCGAGGGAGGCAGCTCCGTCATCCCCGGCCAGGAGTTCGGGCAGCAGGGCGGCTGGCCGTACTTCGACCTCACGAGCCCGCGGACGCTTTACTACGTCTTCCTAGGGATCGTCGCGATCGTGCTGTTCTCGCTGTCGAACCTGCGCGAGACCAAGACCGGCCGCGCGTTCTTCGCGGTCCGCGGGTCCGAGATGGCGGCGGCGTCGGTCGGGATCGACGTCGTCCGCTACAAGCTGATCGCGTTCGCGGTCGCCGGAGTGCTCGCCGGGCTTTCCGGGAGCATGCTGATGTTGAACCTGCGCGCCGTTGTTCCCGATCTCTTCTTGTTCACGGTCTCGCTGCAGTTCCTCGCGATCGCGGTGGTTGGCGGGCTGGGCAGCCTCGGCGGGGCGATCGCGGCCGGCGTCGTGTTCGCCGGGCTCAACGAGCTGTTCCTGCGCGTGACCGCGCTCTCCGGATGGCTCGAGGTCGTGTCGGCCGGCCTGCTGGCCGTCGTCCTGCTCGCGTATCCGGGCGGCCTGATCGCGCTCATCGACGGCGCGCGCGAACGGTGGCAACGCACGACTCCGCGCGTCTCCGCGCTCGCGAAGCGCGTGGCCCGGTTCTGGAACCGGCCCGTCTCCGGGGAGGCGGCCGGATCGCCGGCCGGGCCCGGTCCCGCGTCGCGGCCTCGCTTCGGTGCCGCGGCCGGCAAGCGTGTGCTCGGCGCGGCCGCCGGTTTCAAGAACCTGACCCGCCCGCTCGCACGCCTCATGGGCTCGCGCCGGAGCGTGCCCGACATGCCCGACCGCCCCGACGATTGGTTCGCGAACGCGTTCGTCGGGGATCCGTCCTCAGGGACGAACGGAGAGGGGCCGGTCGCGAACGGCGATGCCGGGCCCGAGCATCGCGTGGACGAGCTCGCCGCTTTCGCGGCCCGCGCCGAAGCTCTTCCCGAGGATCGCGCCGACCGGACGCCGATCCTCGACGCCGAGGCCATCACCGTGCGGTTCGGCGGCCTGACGGCGGTGAGCGACGCATCGCTCCAGGTGCGAGAGGGAGAGATCGTCGGCCTGATCGGTCCGAACGGCGCCGGAAAGACCACGTTGTTCAACGCGATCCTCGGCCTCAACGATCCCGCCTCGGGCCGCATCCTCCTCTACGGCCACGACGCGACGAAGCTCCCCCCGCATCAGCGCGCGCGGCTCGGCGTCGCGCGCTCTTTCCAGGTGATCCAGCTCTTCGGCGAGCTTACCGTGTTCGACAACCTGCTCGTCGCGACGCACCTTCACAACGGCTCGGGTCTGATGTCGAACCTCGCGGCGACCAGTCGCACCCTCGAAGCCGAACACGACGCGCGGGAACGCGTTCGCCGGGTCTTGCGGCTCCTCGATCTGGAAGCCGTCGCCGACCTCGGCGTCCGGGGCCTGCCGTTCGGCGTGCTCCGCATGGTCGAGCTCGGGAGGGCGCTGGTCACCGGCGCGCGCTTCGTGATGCTCGACGAGCCGGCGTCCGGATTGAACAACGCCGAGACCGACCGGCTTACTGAGGTCGTGCGCGGGATCCGCGCGCTCGGCGTCTCGGTCCTTCTCATCGAGCACGACGTCCGCATGGTCACTGGGGTGAGCGACTACGTGTACGTCCTCGATCAGGGCCGGCTCATCGCCGAGGGGCGGCCGGCCGAGATCCAGCGCGATCCACGCGTCATCCAGGCCTACCTGGGCGCGGGAGACCAAGAGGAGCCGGAGCCGGCGACGGCCGGCGTGTAGCCATGCTCGAGATCGACGACATCGATGTCCACTACGGTCCGGTCCAGGCGCTGTTCGGCATCGGTCTGCGGGTCGAGGAAGCGGAGATGGTCGCGCTCCTCGGCGCGAACGGCGCCGGGAAGACGACGACGCTCCGCACGATCTCGGGCCTGATCGCGCCCACGCGCGGAACGGTCAGGATCGACGGCCGCGACATAGCCGGGATCCCTGCGCAGAAGGTCGTCCGCCTCGGCGTCGCGCATCTCCCCGAGGGTCGCGAGCTCTTCCCGGAGCTGACCGTGCTCGAGAACCTCCGGCTCGGCTACTGGTCGCGGCGCAAGGACAAGGCGGGCTTCGACGGCAAGCTCGAGCACATATTCCACCTCTTCCCGCGGATGAAGGAGCGCGCCGACCAGGCGGCCGGCACCTTGTCGGGCGGGGAGCAGCAGATGCTCGCGGTCGGAAGGGCGTTGATGTCCGGGCCGCGGCTGCTCTTGGTCGACGAGGTGTCGCTCGGGCTGGCGCCGATCGTGGTCTCCTCGCTGTTCGCCGCACTCGAAGAGGTGAACCGTCAAGGCACCGCGATCCTGCTCGTCGAGCAATTCGTGCACCTCGCCCTGAAGCACACCTCGCGCGCCTACGTGCTGGGCAAGGGTGAGGTCGTCATCGAAGGCAACAGCAAGGAGCTGCTCGCTTCTCCGGAGTTGATGGCCGCGTACCTCGGCGAGATGCAGGACGAGGAGGAGCCGGCGCCGGCTCCGTCGTCCGGCTGAGCCGATGCGTCGTTCGCTTCCCCTCACCATGGCTGCGTTCGCGCTCGTCGCGTGCGGTTCGGACGGTGTGACGCCGCGGGCGGGTTCGACGACGCCGAGCATCGGCAGCATCGCGTCGCTCGTTCCAAGCGCGACGCCTACGCGGGGCCCCGGTGGGAAGGCGTCCCCGGCGAGCGCATCGAAGCCCTCGCCCTCGCCGACGGATCCCGGCGCGAGCCCTGCGCCGCTCGATCCCAGCACGATCGACGACGATGTGCCGGTCGAAGCGTTCATCACGCCGTCCTGCGTGCTGCGCGGCGGAACCGCGAAGATCACGATCAACACGCAACCGAAGAACGCGGTCGCGTATCACGCGGTCTACGCCGGGACGAAGGGTGGCGCGCCGCCGCCGTTCGGTTACGGTTACGGCGGAGACGATCGGGGTCACGCGAACGGCGAAGGGGTGTACACATCGACGTGGGTCGTTCGGATCGACGCGCCGGTGGGCCCGGCTCGTGCCGACGTGATCGCCGCCGACGGCCAGAGCTTCGGCTACGACGATCCGCCCTTCTACGTGGCGGCTTCTTCCGCGGGCTGCCCGGCCTGAGCCCCACGGCCTCCGGAGATCGCCCGGTGGGGGCCCCGACATATTTGGGTACAAACCAGACGACCTTTCTTTCCGCTAAGGAGAAAAACCGAACATCCCGATACATGCGGAGCCGGAACTTCGCTCGATTCGTTGAATATTGCAGCAGCACTTCCACGCGCAACGGAGGTTCGGAAGGTGCGTTCCAGGGCGCTCGTCATTGGGTTCGTAGCCGCTGCATGGATGTTCATCCTGCAGGCGGCGGCGTTCGCCCAGGGCTACCCAGGCGGCGGAAACACCCCACCGCCCACCGTCGGCGGCTCCAAGCAGTTCCCCGGCAGCGACAAGCTCCCTCGCACCGGCACCGACCTGCTCACGATCATCCTCATCGCGTTGATGGTCTTGCTCATCGGGTTCGCGCTGCATCGGCTCTCACGCCGCGCGAAGCCCAGTGACGTCTGACCGGCTCCCCCCGGTCGACGGCTCGCCGCCTTCCCCGCCGTATCCTCGCGCGCGACGCGTTCGACTCAAGCCTGTACTGATCGTCGCCGGCGCGTTGATCGTTGTGGCCGCCGTCGTCACCTTGATCGATGCGCTCGCGGTCGCGCGTGATCTGCGCCGCGGCCGCGATGCGTTCTCGGCGCTGACCGATCGTGGCCTGGCCGGAGACGGGATGCTCACATCCGAAGCGCGCCGCGGCTCGTCGCTGTTCTCGGCGGCCGACCGGCGCGCGCGCGACAGTATGTGGCTCGGCGCGCTGTCGAAGGTTCCGTTCGCGGGGCGACCGGCCCGATGGCTCCGCTCCGCTTCGGGAACCGCGGCCACCCTCGGCGAGGAAGCCGCGGTTTCGGTCGGCCGCATCGAACCGCTGCTCGATGCGACCGGGGAGCCGGCCCGGCGGCTCGCGCTCGTCGATCTCGTCGAGAAGGAGCTGACGCGGCTCCACGCACTCGTTCGGGACGTCCGGCTGCCCGGCACCGGCGGCTTCCTTCCCCCGGTGTCCTCGGCCGACCGTGAGCTGCGCGCCGACCTGAACCGGCTGCGCGACGCGCTGGCCGACGGCGCGATCGCCGCGAGAGGCCTGCGATCGTTCCTCGGCGGTCCGAGCACGTACGTCGTCCTTGCGGCCAACAACTCGGAGATGCGGGCCGGAGGCATGGTCCTGCAGGTCGGGCTCCTGGCCGCTCGCGACGGGCGGATCGCCGCCGGTGGGTTCCGCTCCACGGCCGAGCTCGTACTGAAGGATCCGGTTCCGCTTCCGGAGGAGTTCGCCTCGCTCTACGGCTGGCTCGAGCCCGATCGCGAATGGCGCAACGTCGGAACATCCCCCAACTTCCCAGGGGTCGCGCCGATCTACGCGTCGATGGCGCAGCGGACCGGCCTGTCTCGCGTTGACGGCGTCCTCCAGATCGACGTCCTCGGGGTGCGGTCGCTGCTCGAGGTGATCGGCCCGGTCGTGATAGACGGCCGCACGTACGACGCGACGAACGTCGAGCGGCTCGTTATGCACGACCTGTACGTCGCGTACGGCAACGAGCAGTTCGAACGCCGTCACGAGTTCTCGCGCCTCGCCGCCACCGCGTTCCGGAGGCTCACCGAAGGCACCTCGGATCTCGTCGAGCTCGCGAAGGCCGTTCAGCGCGCGGCCGCCGGCCGACACCTCATGGCATGGTCTGCCAGGCCGGTCGAACAGCGCGCGTGGGAGCGGCTCGAGATCGACGGCCGGCTCGAGCGCGACGGATTCATGGCCACCGTGCAGAACCACGGCGGGAACAAGCTCGATTGGTTCGTCCGCTCGTCGGTCTCGCTCGAGGTGGAGCAGCCCGAGGGGAGGTTCCGGCGTATCCGGGCGCGGATCCGCATCGACAACCCCACGCCGGCCGACGAGCCGACGTACGTGATCGGCGACGGTCGCTTCGTCCGGGACGGCGACCATCGAGCCTTCGTCGCCGTCTACCTCCCCGGGTGGGCCTCGAACGTTTCGATCGTCGGCCACGAAACGCTGGTGATCGGAACCGATGGTCCCATGCGCGTCGTCGCGACGCGGCTCGATGTCCCGCGGGCGGGCTCGGCGGTGGTCGAGGTGGTATTCACGGTCCCGCCGGAGATCGCCCGGATCATCTTGCTGCCCTCGGCGCGAGCGGCGCCGGTCCGGGTGCGACTCGGCGACCTGGTGGTGGACGACTCGGCACGGCGAGTGCTGCCGATATCGTCCTAACCGCCCATAGGAAACGAGACGGTTGACCCCCCAACCCGGCCCGGCAACAATGTCTCCTCTCCGACCCCGGCGCGAGGGCGGCATGACCGGAAACGCCAAGGAATCGATGCGGACGTACTGGGACGAGGCTGCGCGGACCAACGCGGCCTGGTACGTGGACACGAGCCTGAGCTTCGACTCACCCGACCTCCAGCAGTTCTTCGAAACCGGACGGACGGTCGCCAGGGCCGCGATCGAAGAGGCGTCGGTGCAGCCGGCCGGCCGCGGGCTCGCGGTCGAGATCGGCTCCGGGCTCGGTCGCATCTGCAAGGCGCTGGCGGAGCGTTTCGACCGTGTGATCGGGCTCGACATCTCGGCGGAGATGGTGAAGCGCGCGAAGGAGCTCGTCCCCGACGAGAAGATCTCGTTCGAGGTCTCGAGCGGCACCGATCTGCGGCCGCTCGCCGACGGCGCGGCGGATCTCGTGCTGACGTTCACGGTCTTCCAGCACATCCCCGACGTCGCGGTGATCGAGGGCTACGTGCGTGAGGCTGGCCGCGTGCTCAAGCCCGGCGGCGTGTTCGTGTTCCAGTGGAACAACACGCCGGGAGCGCGCAGATGGGCGTTCAAGCGCAGTCTGCTCGGGTTCCTACAGCGGACCGGGCTGCGGGCGGAGCGACACCGCCGTAACGCGCCCGAGTTCCTCGGCAGCCGTGTGCCGCTGAGCCGCATGCGTGAGGCGCTGGTGTCGGCCGGCATGGAGCTGCGCGAGACGAAAGGCCTCGACACGTTGTACGCGTGGGCGTGGGCGGTGAAGCGTTGAACAAGAGGGAACTCGCCAAGTCCGCGATCCGCAACGGCGTCCCCGCGGCGCTGATCGCCGCGGCGCTCCGGCCGGGCGCGTCCCGGCTGCAACGGATCGGTTCGCTCGGCGCTCTCGTCGCGTTCTGGGGCGCGGTGTACTCGCGCTATCGCAAGGGCGGAAAGGCCCAGACGCATCAGGAGCGCGAGCTGTTGAAGAACGTCTCGTGGGAGGCGTTCTGGCGTCACTACAACGAGCAGGTGCCGACGATCGAGGAAGAGTTCGAGCTCTGGGGTGCGTATCACCAGCACCGTCACGAGATGCGGTACGACCTCGTCGCCGACGAGGTGCGCAAGTACCTGCCGGCTGGCGGCCGTGTGCTCGACGTCGGATGCGGGAGCGCGCTCGTCGCCGATCGGATCCGCGATATCGACGCGACCTACGTCGGCTTCGACTTCGGCGGTCACCACATCGAGTATGCGGCCAAGAAGTACGCGGACATCACGGATCGGAACCTGCGCACCGTCTTCGCGCGCGGGGACGCGCAGAAGATGCCGTTCGCCGACCGGACCGTGGACGTCGTCGTGTTCAGCGAGGTCATCGAGCACCTGCTGCAGCCCGAGCTGGCCGTATGGGAGATCACCCGCGTGCTGAAGCCGGGCGGCGTCCTCGTCATGACGACGAACAACGCGTCAGAGGTGCCGCTGCGCTCGCCGTTGTCGCACCTGTTCGCGTGGCTGGAGAAAGCGTTCGGAGCCGATCACCCGGAGCTGATCTCGCTCCGCCCCTGGGTCTGGCCGTGGCCCGTCGATCGCGAGCTCCTGCCGGAGGGCTCGCCCGATGTGTATCTGCCGCACACGCATCACATCATGGCCGAGACGAAGGCGATGTTCGCCGCCGCAGGGCTCGACACGTTCGAGTGGTCGACGTTCGAGTTCCCGCCGCCGCAGGCGGCGTCGGCGCAGTGGCTCGACAAGCGCGGCCCGGCTGGACGCAAGGCGGTCGACGTCATCGAGTGGGCAGCGCAACGCACGCCGCTCGTGCGCCGGCTCGGCTGTCACGTCTTCATGCGGGCGCGGAAGATCGCGGATCCGGTCGCGCGGACGCCGCCGCCGGGCATCTGGCCGGGACCCTTCTCCGAAGGGAACTGATCGGAGAGAACGGACGCGGCCCCCGGATCCCGGGGGCCGCGTGGCATCCCTCGCAGGGCTACAGCGTTCGTGCCCAGGCGATCTGCCCCGAGGGCGTTCCGCCCGGCGGGCAGTTCCCGAAGATGTGGGTCAAAAGGTTCCCGGCGCCGACGAAGTCGTTGTCGCTCATCGAGCCGCCGTCGCTGATCAAGAACGGCGTTGTGATCGGGAAGGTCGTGAGCGGCGCACTCCAGGTTTCCGTGAGCAACTTGGTGAGCCCGGTCGAGGTGCTCGTCAGGGCGACCGTCATGGAAAGCTCGAAGTCCTGCATCGTGGGGTTCGCGTCCACGCCGTCGCACAAACCGAGCGTCGACGACGTTCCAACGCCCGTGACGTCCGCCATGTAGGTGCCCTGGAAGTCCCCGGCGCACGAGCCCTTGGCGACGATCGACCACTGGTTCGCCCCCGGACCCGGCGGGTTGGGGATGATCGTGACGATCGCAGCCGCGTTGCACACGATCTGGCCTTGCGCGACCGCCGGCGTGACCGGCGCGAGCGTTCCGAACGAAGCCGCCGCGATGGCGATCGCCATCGATCGCCGGACGGGTCGAGCGAACATCGATCTCCTCACCTAGATCGCCTCCCTGGATCGGCGCGGAACTCCCCAGTCCCGCCGGAACCGCCAAATGCTCCGTAGCATCTCAAAGGGGATGATTCGGCGCGTTCGGGGCGATTCCTTCCTTGGGACGGTCTTACAGGACCGGCCGGCCGGCCCGGACGCTGCCGGCGACCAGGGCGGCCAGCCCGACCGCATCGCCGACCGCCA
>DATFGK010000076.1:0-12082 GCA_035249485.1 Actinomycetota bacterium
CGGTCGTCGCGCTGCTCGGCCCGAACGGGGCCGGGAAGACGACCATGCTTCGGACGATCTCGGGGATGCTCTCCCCGGCCGGCGGGCGGATCGACTTCGACGGCGTCCGCATCGACCGGCTCCCCGACCACCGGATCGCAAAGCTCGGCCTCGCGCACATCCCCGAAGGACGCGGCATCTTCCCCGGCCTGACGGTGCGCGAGAACCTGCTCATGGCGCGCTACGCGTCGACCAACGGCGGGGAGCGGCTCGGGCGCGTGTTCGAGCTTTTCCCCGTGCTCGAGAAGCGGCGATCGCAGACGGCCGGTACGCTCTCCGGCGGTGAGCAGCAGATGCTCTCGCTCGCGCGCGCGGTGATCACCGACCCGCGGATGCTGATGATCGACGAGCTGTCGCTGGGCCTCGCGCCGCGGCTGGTGTCGCAGCTGTTCGAAGACGTCGAAGCGATCCGCGACTCCGGCACCACGATCCTTCTCGTCGAGCAGTACGTGCGGCACGCGCTGCGCCTGGCCGATATCGTCGTGATCCTGCACAAGGGAAAGGTCCGCTTCATCGGCGAGCCCGGCGAGCTCGAGCACGACGAGACGCTCGTCGAGAGCTACCTGGGACAATCCGGAGCCGAGAGTCTTGCGTTGAAGGAAAACTGAGTTAGTCGTTCAAGACCCAGAGAGCAACGGTGAAGGGCACACCCGCCAGGGCGAGGCTCGCGATCACGCCGAGCAAGGGGTAGCTCGACGGCAGGAAGGCATAGATCAGCGTGAGCATGGCGCCGAGATTGACCACCACTGCGAGCGATCCCAGCGGCAAGGTCAGGAGGCCCGACAGGGCGACGAGCGTCAGCCCCAGATACAGCAGGCTTCGCCGCACATGTGGAGGGTCCGAGTACCCGTAGCGCTCGCGGCCGATCGTCATCGCAAGCGCCACTTCGGACGGTCGCCTCGCTCGAACGAGCGCTGGCCTTCGCGGAGCGAGTCCTGGTTCGTGCCCATCTTCACGAACGTGTAGCCGAGCTCGAGCGCCTGCGATCGCGGGAGGTCCCGCGCCGCCCACAGCGCGCGGAGCGTGCCTTGAACCGCGAGCGGCGGCTTCTCGGCGATCCGTTCCGCCACCCAGCCGGCAGCCTCGGGGAGCTGCTCGAGCGGCACGACCTCGCTGACGAGCCCGATCTCGTACGCGCGCTTCGCGGACAGGCGCTCGTCGTTGCCGAGCAGCTGCATGCGCACGGCCTCGCCGAACGGCATCTTGTAGACCATGTGCATCGACTCGAAGGACGCCGTCATGCCGTAGGTGACGTGCGGGTCGAAGAAGGTCGCGTTGTCGGACGCGATGATGATGTCGACCTCGCCGAGCATGTAGAACGCCCCGCCGCAGGCGATCCCGTTGACCGCGGCGATCACCGGCTTCCACAGGTCGTTCGTCTTGGGTCCGACGCGCTCGCCGGGGTCGTCGAACATGAACGGCGAGTCGCCGGGCGAACCGACCGGCTTGTCGTCGCGGTCGGTGACCGCTTCCATCCGGTCGATGCCGGTGCAGAACGCCCTCTCGCCGGCGCCGGTGAGCACGGCGACGCGGATCGCGTCGTTGCCACGGAGCGAACGCCACACGTCGGCAAGCTCGGACATCATCGTGTTGTTGAACGCGTTGAGCTTGTCCGGACGGTTGAGCGTTATCCACGCGACGGCGTCGCGCTCATCGTAGGTGATCGTCTCGTAAGCCACGTCCGAAACCCTACTCGTCCACGACGGGGGCGGGCTTGTAGGCGGGACGCGGAAGCGCGCCGGCCGGCAACAGCTCCAGCCGCACCGGGACATCCAGTCGCCGCTCGAGCTCGCCGGTCACGAGCGTCTCGAGTGCCGGCTCGGGCTTCGCGGTCTCGACGCGGACCCGCAGGACGCTCATGTCGGCGGTTCGGACGAGCTGGTACTCGACGGCGGGCTGTGCAACCGCCTCGATCGTGCGGAGCACGAGCCACACGTCCATCGGCAGCAGATCGTGCTCGCCGGCGCGGACGATGTCCTTCGCGCGACCGTCCCAGAAGGCGCGCAGGTGCGTCTCGCCGCACGGGCAAGACGTGCGGTCGAGCCGGACGAGGTCCTCGAGGTCGTAGCGGATCAGAAAGTTGTGCTTGGTCAAGGTCGTGACCACGAGATGACCGCGCTTTCCGTCGGGCACGTGCTCGCCGGTTCCCGGGTCGATGGCTTCGACGATCGCCTCGTCCTCGCAGACGTGCGCGCCGTTCATCTCCTCGCACGCGGAGCCCAGGAACGCGAAGCACTCAAGCCCCGCCGAAACCGTCCGCCACGGCGGCAGCTCGGCAGGCGGCGGCATGCCGAGGTCCGCGACCGGATCGAGCCCCATCTGCTTCGCCGTCTCCCAGAACGTGTGCAGCGCGGGGCCGAACATCTCGTAGCGATGCGGTCGCAGCTCACGCCACAGCGCGATCGCGCGCTCGGCGTCGGCCTTCGACATCGGCGGGCCGACCGGCACGTTGAGGCAGCCGTACGCCTCGAGCGCGCCGCCGAGAAGCGCCTGACCACCGTTCAAACCGCCGGGATGAGCGTGCGTGACGATCTCGCCGGGCAGGTAGCCCTGCCGCGCGAACGAGCGCCCGGCCGCGTCGTACTCAACCGCGAGATCGTGCGGAGTGAACAGGCTGATCGTCGGGCGTCCCGTCGTGCCCGTCGAGGTGGACAACCGGATGCATTGCTCGACGGCCGCGCCGCGGTAGTCGCCGAGTGGAGGCGATGCGTCCTCCGAGTCCCGCAGATCCTGCTTGGTTATCCGCGGAACGCGGAGCAGATCTTCCGCGGTCTTGACGTCGTCGGGCCCGATCCCCGCGGCGTCGAGCAGACGCTTGAAGAAGGGCACCTCGTACGCGCGCGCGAACAGCTCACGCAGGCGCTGGCCCTGGAGGAGCAGCAACTCCTCGCGCGGCAGCGCTTGAACGTCGGGGCGCAGCAACACGAAGCGAGTCTAGCCCGAACGAGCAATTCGCCTCACTCGCTACCACCGCGTCGTCTCCGGGCCCGCGGCCCTAGCGCTCGTGTTACTTCTTTTCACGATGCGTCGCGCATATGACGACTACGCGCAACAACCAGGACTCGACGAGCGCATCGCGCGGCTTGCGGCTTCCCAGCACGGTGCCTTCACCCGTGACCAGGCGATGAGCGCCGGAGGGACGAAGGACGCGATCCACCGCCGCGTGAAGCGAGGTCGCTGGGAGCGCATCGCCCCGCGCGTCTATCGCGTCGCGGGGAGCGTCCCAACCTGGCGTCAGTCGGTGCTCGTCGCGTGTCTGGCCTGGGGTGACCGAACGGCTGCCTCTCATCGCGGTGGTGCACCCCTGTGGAGGATCGCCGGCTTCGATCCCGGACCGGTCGAGCTGACGGTCCCACGGAACAGGCATCGCGCGGGCCCCGGCCTCGTTCACCGAGGAGTGCTCGCCGCCGTCGATGTAACGGTCTTGGATTCGATCCCAGTTACGACGCCGGCGCGCACGCTGATCGACCTGGCTTCGGTGGTCCCGTTCGAGATGATGGAGGAGGCGCTCGATGACGCACTCCGCAGACGGATCGTTTCGATCTCCCGTATGCGCTGGCGTCTCGACGCGCTCGCTCGTCCGGGGCGGCCTGGAATCGCCGCGATGCGCCGTCTCCTCAACCACCGCGATCCTTCGGCGCCGGTGCCGGACAGTGTCTTCGAGCGGCGGCTGCTCGGGCTGCTCCGACGCGCACGATTGCCCGAGCCGATTCTCCATCACGCGATCCTTGACGACAGGGGCCGGCTCGCTGGAATCGTCGACTTCGCCTATCCGGAAGCCCGCCTCGCGATCGAGGCAGACGGGTTCCGGTGGCACTCCGGTCGCGTCCCGTGGGAACGGGATCGGGCGCGACTCAACCGGCTCACTCTGTTGGGATGGCGGATCATCCACGTCACGTGGACCAACCTGACCACTCGTCCGGCCGAGGTGGTCGGGCAGATAAGGGACGTGCTGACCGCGTGATGGTCGTGAAGACTCAAAGCCCGCGGCCATCGCGGTCATGCGACTCCTTGTCGTGACCGGTCGCGCATATGACGACCAGACGCAACAAGAGCGGGCGACGAGCGCGTCGCGGCGGGCGACGATCCCGGTCGAGAGCTAGCCCCGGCTGGGGAGTGCTGCCGTCGCGGTGCCGGTGACGATGACGGAGCCCTGGTCGTCGACGACCTTGAGCTCCGCATCGATGCGGTTCTCGTCGCTCTCCTTGTACTTGCGCGTCACCTTCGCGGACAGCGACAGCGTCCGGCCCGGGTAGAGCTGGCCTTTGAACTGCACGCCGTACTTGCGGAGGTTCCCCGTCCCGACCCAGTCGGTCAGGTAGTGGCCGAGCACCCCGGCGGTGAACATGCCGTGCCCGAACACGCTCGGATAGCCGACCTTCGTCGCGATCGAGTCGTCGTGATGCATCGGGTTGAAGTCGCCCGACGCGCCCGCGTAACGCACGAAGTGCGTTCGCGACACGTTCTCGACCGGCGGCCAGTCGACGATCTCGTCGCCTTCCTGCACGTCTTCGAAATGAACGTTTATGGGATCCATCGAGGAGCCTCCTAGCTCGCGGCTTTGGACGTCTGAACGAGGATCGTGCGCGCGATCAGGACGTCCTCGCCGCGCTGGTTCGTGAACGTCGTCTCCGAGGTGACGAAGGTGAGCGTCCCGCCGCGCTTCCCCTCTTTCTCGTACACGTCCGAGATCCGCGAGCGCGTCGTCAGCTTGTCGCCGGCCTTGATCTCGCCGAGGTACTCGTACTCCTGCCCGCCGTGCAGCACGCGGAGCAGGTCGAGACCGATCTTGGACAGCGACGCACCCTGTCCGCCCTGCGGCGCCGGCCAATGCGCGATCGCCATCGTGTACGTCGGTGGAACCGGCGGATCCTCGGACTGATAGACGGGGTTCTCGTCGAGGATCGCCTTCGCGAACTCGCGGATCTTCCCCTGCTCGACCATCATCCACGAGCCGCCCATCTCGGTTCCGACGATGGATTTGTCGACCATGTCGCACCCTCCTGAAGATGTAGTCTGACGCGGGTGTCAGCATACCGGCGCCCTCGCCGGACCCCGAAACCGGAAAGGACCGAACCGTGGCCATCGAGGTCGTCTCCGACGCCGGCATCACCACGATCACGATCAACCGTCCCGAACGCCGCAACGCGCTCGACATGGAGCACTTCGGCCTGCTCGCGCGCGCGTGGATCGACTTCCGCGACGACCCCGACGCGCGCGTCGCGATCGTCACCGGCGTGGGCAACTCGTTCTGCGTCGGCGCGGACCTCAAGTCGTTCGTCCCGACGGTCACCGAGAACATCGAAGCTCTTGCGAAGGGCGAGTCCGACATCCCCGCCGACGCCGGCCTGATCGCGGTGCTCCGGGAGTTCGAGCTCAACAAGCCGGTGATCGCGGCGGTCAACGGCATCTGCACCGCCGGCGGCATGGAGATGCTGCTCGGAACCGATCTGCGGATCGCCTCGACCGAGGCGACGTTCGGGATCGCCGAGCCGAAGCGCGGCCTGTTCCCCGGCGGCGGCACGACCGTGCGGCTCCCGAGGCAGATCCCCTTCGCCTGGGCCATGGAGATCCTGCTCACGGCCGAGCAGGTCGATCCCGAGACCGCGTTCCGTATGGGGCTGGTGAACGCGGTCGTCGAACCCGGCGAGCTGATGAAGACCGCGCGAGCCTACGCCGAGCGGATCCTCGTCAACGCGCCGCTCGCGATCCAGGCAGTCAAGAAGTCGGTGCTGACCGGGTTGCGTCTGAACCTGAAGGAGGCTTTCGAGCAGGAGCTCGGGCTCGCCGCCCAGGTGTTCATGAGCGAGGACGCCAAGGAGGGCCCGCGCGCCTTCGCCGAGAAGAGAAAGCCCGTATGGCAAGGGAAGTGAGACCCGGCGGGCCGCTCCGGCTGAACTACACCGAGCCGAGCTGGGCCGACCGGCGACGGGTCTTCATCCGCGAACGGAACCGGCTCAACTTCGCCACGTGGCTCGATCGTCTCGTGGCGCTCTGGGGCGACCGGACCGCGTTCGCGCTCGACAAGCCGATCGACTACCCGGGGTTCTCCGGCGACGTGCTGTCGTACCGCGACATCGGCCGGCTCGTGAACCGGATGGCGCACGCTCTTCGCGCGCTGGGCGTTCAGAAGGGCGACCGCGTCGGGATGATCACGGTCAACAGGATCGAGATGGCGTTCGTGAACTTCGCCGCCGGCAAGATCGGCGCGATCCCCGTGCCGATGAATTTCATGCTCCGGCCCTCGGAGATCGATTACATCATGCGGCGCTCCGGGGCAGAGCTGCTGGTCTGCGACCGGACGGTGCTCGACAACACGATCGGCAACACCGCCGAGGTCCCGGCCGTGAAGACGTGGGCCATGATCGGCGAGGAGGACGTGCTCGAGCCGTGCGTGTCGTTCCGCGACCTGATGCGCGATGCCCCGGACGAGATCGAACCGGTCGAGCCGTCGTCGGACGACGAGACCGCGCTGCTGTTCTTCACCTCCGGAACGACCGGGTTCCCGAAGGGCGCCGTCCTGACGCACCGCGCCGCGATGGTGGGCGTGCGCAACCATGGACGCGTCTACGCCTTGAGCCCGAAGCTCACGCCGCAGCTGTCGTTGCTCGTGATGCCGGTCGCGCACGCCGGCGGCTATGCGGCGATGCTGCTCCAGCTCGCGCTCGGCTCGCCGGCGCTGTTCATGTCGCGGTTCGACCCTGCGTCGATCCTCTCCACGATCGCGCGCTACCGGATCACGGTGTTCTCGGGGACGCCGGCGATGTTCCGGATGCTGCTCGACGCCGGTGCCCGCGAAGCCGACCTGTCGTCGATCCGGATCTGGGGCGGAGGAGCCGATCTGTTCCACGACGATCTCATCAAGCAGTTCCGCGAACTCGCCGCCCGGCCCGGCTCGCTGGGCCGGATCAAGAAGCCGATGTTCATCCGCGGCTACGGGATGGCCGAGGCGAACTCGTACGTCACGCAGACGCCGCCGTTCGAGTGTGGCGACGCGTGCGTCGGCTGGGTACTGCCGCCGGTGAAGTACCGGCTCGTCGACGAGGACGGAAACGACGTGAAGCGCGGCGAGCCCGGCGAGCTGCTGCTGAGCGGTCCGACCATCACGCGCGAGTACTGGAACGATCCCGAAGCCACCGAACAGGCGATCGAGAACGGCTGGCTCCGGACCGGTGACGTCCTGCGGCAGGGCAAGTGGCGGATGCTGTACTTCGTCGCGCGCTCCAAGGAGATCATCAAGACCGGCGGCTACAAGATCGCCGCGGCCGAGGTCGACCAGATCATCCGCGGCCATCCCGATGTCGAGCAGGTCGCGACCGTCGGCGTGCCGGACGAGACCAAGGGTGAGAAGCCGATGGCCGCGATCGTGCTGCGGCCGGGCGCGACGTCGACCGCGGACGACGTCCTCTCGTGGGCCCGCGAGCAGATCGCACCGTACAAGTGCCCGCGGCGGATCTTCGTGCTCGACGCGCTGCCGTTTACGTTCAGCATGAAGCCGAAGCGACTCGAGGTTCGCGAGCAGATCCTCGCGATGCTCGAGGGTGAAGCTTCAATCCAAGCGTGAGCCTCGAGCCGCTCCCCCGCGGCGCCACGGCGATGCTCGTCGTCGAGCTCCAGAACGATCTCGTGCACCCGTCGCTCGTCGGGGCGAAGGGGCTGAGCGGCAAGCTCGCAGAGGCCGTCCAGAACCGAGGCGTGCTTCCGCGACTCGCGTCGCTGCTCGACCGGTGCCGGACGGCCGGGGTGCCCGTTCTGTACGCGACCAAGGAGCGGCACCCGTCGATCCCGCCGCCGACGTTCCCGGCGATCTACCGTGCCGCGCGGAGCACGGAGTCGAAGCTCGTGGCCGGCACGTGGGGCGCCCAGATCGTCGACGAGATCGCGCCGCAGGGAAGCGACATCGTGCTCCCCCGCTACACCTCGATCGACGCGTCGTACGGATCCGATCTCTGGGCCGTGCTCCGCAATCTCGGCGCCGCGACGCTCGTCATCGCCGGGATCTCGACCACGATGGCGGTCGAGGGCGTCGTGCGCGCGGCCGCCAACCGCGCCCTGCGCGTCGTCGTCGTCGAGGACTGCTGTGCCTCGTTCCCCGAGGAGTGGCATCGCTTCTCCGCAGACAACATCCTCCCGCTGCTCGCCGACGTCGTCCCGGCCGCCGCCGTGGAAGCGGCCCTGGGCTGATGGGCGAGCCGTTCCTCGCCGGGCTCCGGGTCGCAGATCTGTCCGACCCGCCCGGCTGGCTGTGCGGGCGGATCCTGGCGGACATGGGCGCGGACGTGGTCCTGGTCGAGCCGCCGGGTGGTCATCCCGACCGGAAGCGCCGCTACGCACACGCGATGCTCAACGCAGGCAAGCGAAGCGTGGTGAACGAGGATCCCTCCGAGCTGATGGCCCAAGCCGATGTGGTCATCGCGAACCGCAGGCCGGCAGATCCCCTCCCGCCAACGCTCATCTGGTGCGCGATCACGCCGTTCGGCCTCACCGGCCCGAAGGCCGAGTGGCGCGCGTCCGACCTCGGCGTGCTTGCGCAAGCCGGCACGATGTACATGACCGGCGATCCCGACCGCGCCCCGCTGCGGTGCACGTTCCCGACCTCCTGGTACCACGGCGGAGCCGAAGCCGCCGCCGCTATCCTCGCCGCGCTGCACCAAAGGGCGTCGACCGGCCGTGGACAGCTCGTCGACGTCTCGCTGCAAGAGACTCATGTCATGGCAACCATGGGCCGCGCCGGAGCGGTGGGGCTCGGCGGAACACGCGGCTCGCGCGCGGGTGCGTTGATGCGCGTCGGAAAGACGACCCAGCGCGAGATCTGGCCGTGCAACGACGGGTTCGTGTCGTTCGGTCTGCGGGGAGGCCCGGCGCGGATCCCCGGCCTCAAGCGTCTCGTGCAGTGGATGGCCGAGGAGAGCATGGCCACGCCGGCGCTCACCGACCGCGACTGGGACTCGTACACCCACACGACGTTGACCCAGGACGACGTCGACGCGATCTCCGAGCCGATCGCCGCGTTCTTCGCCACCAAGACGATGACCGAGCTCTACGACGCCGCGCTCGCGCGCGGTCTGATGCTTGCGCCGGCGAACACAGCACGCGAGATCCTGGCGAGCCGCCAGTACACCGCGCGCGAACTCTTCACCGAGGTGGACGATCCCGAGCTCGGTCGCATCCCGATTCCGCGCCGCTTCGTCGTGTCGGACGGCGCGCCGGGCGCGAAACGTGGGGCTCCCGAGCCCGGCGAGCGCGATGGAACGTTCGACCACGAGCAGCCGGGCCAGCCCCACGTCGCGGTTGAGCAAGAAGCCTTCGGCCGGCTCAAGGTGCTCGAGTTCGGCGCCGGCGCGGCCGGGCCGTTGTCGATCCGATACTTCGCCGACCACGGAGCGACGGTGGTGCGTATCGAGTCACGCAAGCGCCCGGACTTCCTCCGGCTCTACGCGATCACCGCCGACCAGAAGAACCTGGACGGCAGCCCGATGTTCGCGACGTTCAACGCCAACAAGCTCGGCGTGACGCTCAACATGAAGCACGCGGGCTCGCGCGCGGTCGCGCTCCGCCTCGTCGAGTGGGCCGACGTCGTCGCCGAGAACTTCGCACCCGGCGCGATGGGACGTTGGAACCTTGCCTATGAAGATCTCAAGAAGGTGAAACCGGATCTCGTGATGATCTCGACGTGTCTGCACGGCCAGACCGGGCCGGAGCGCGACTACCCGGGCTTCGGCGGGCAAGGATCCGCGCTCTCCGGCTTCAACAATCTCACCGGCTGGCCGGACCACGAGCCGCTCGGCCCATACGGCACGATCACCGACTCGCTCGCCCCACGCTTCGCCGCCGCGGCCGTGACCGCCGCGCTGCTGCGTCGCAAGCGCACCGGCGAGGGCGCGTACCTCGATCTCTCGCAGGTCGAGTGCGCCGTCTACGCGCTCGGCGAGACGATCGTGGAGCACGCAGTCGACGGCGAGCCGCCGGCCCGGCTCGGGAATCGCTCACGCGAGGCCGCGCCGCACGGCGCGTTCCGCTGCGCCGGAAACGATCGCTGGATCGCGATCGCGGTTTGGACCGACGACGAGTGGCGCACGCTGGTTTCTGAAGCCGGCGACGAGCAGCTCGTAGACGATCGGTTCGCAACGACCGCAGACCGACTCGCGAACGTCGATGAGCTCGAGAAGCACCTCGAAGCGTGGACGATCACCCAGGATCGCGACGAGCTCGCCGCCCGGCTCCAAGCGCGCGGCCTGGAGGCGAACCCCCTTCAAGACCTCGAGGACTGCTATCACGATCCGCAGCTCGCCCATCGCGAACACTTCCGCCCGATGGACCATCCCGTGCTCGGCACACACGCGCACGAAACGCTCGGCTTCCGCTTGAGCGATTCGCCGCCGGCGTTCACACGTCCCGGCCCGACGCTCGGCCGCGACAACGAAGCGGTCTACAAGGGGATCCTCGGCATGAGCGACGCCGAGTACGAGCGGCTCCAAGCCGACGGCGTCTTCGACTAGACGCCTTCGGCGTCGAGGAGTTCGACGAACCGCTCCGCCACCATCATCGTGGGGAAGTTCGTGTTCGCGCGGGGGATGTCGGGCATCACCGAGGCGTCGCACACGCGGAGGCCTTCCACGCCGAGCACACGGAGGTGCGGATCGACGACTGGACCGATCCCACACGTCCCGACCGGGTGGTGGTCGGTCAGCGAGCCGACACGGATCTGCTCACGGATCTCGTCGTCGGACGCCCCGGGTTGCGGGAACACGACCTGCTCGGTGACCTTCTGTAGCGCCGGTTGGGCGAGCAGCTCATGGATCGCGCGCACGGTCCGGAGCATGACGTCGAGATCGCCCGGCCCGGTGAAGTAGTTCAACGTGATCCGCGGCGCGTCCTCGGGCGATGCCGACCGAAGCAGTACCGTCCCACGTGAGGACGGCTTCGCCGCGAATCCCGCGATCACGAACCCCTCCGGCGGCATCATCTCGCCCACGGAGGAGCGCGTGAACGGCCCGAAGATATGCGCGTCCTCCTTGCCCTCGCGGCCGTCGAAGGACACGCGCAGCATGAACCGTTGCGTGAGGGGGACGAGCGCGTCGGCCGGGTCACGCGCGACGCAGAACACGCCGGGCAAGGCCGGGTGGTCCAGCAGCCCTTCCCCGACCGGCAGGTCGACCAACGGCTCGACGCCCACCGAGCGCAGATGCGACGCGGGCCCGATGCCCGACCGCATCAGCAACGCCGGCGAGCCGTAGGCGCCGGCCGCGACCACCACCATGTCGGCGCGCAGGTCCTCACCGCCGGCGATCACACCGACCGCGCGCCCAGACGCGATCGCCACCTTCTCGACGAGCACGTCGCCGCGGATCTCGAACCCTTCGAGCTCGCGTGCCTCGCGCAGATACGTCACGAGGGTCGACTGCCGCACGCCTCCGGCGACGTTCGCCGGCTGTGCGCCGAAGCCGGTCGCGCCCGGCGCGTTCTGATCCGGACACGACGCGTAGCCCGCCGTCTCACACGCCTCGATCGCCGCGCCGGATATCCGCCCCATCTCGCCGCGCTCGACGCGGATCGGCCCATCGGAACCGTGGTACGGCTCCGCGCCGTAATCGGCATCGGTCTCGAACCGGCACAGCGCCGGCAAGCACGCGTCCCACGTCCACTCCGGAACACCCCAGCCGTCGAGGTCCGCCGGCTGCGGCCGGACCGCGGCGATCGAGTTCACCGCCGACGACCCTCCCACCAGCCGGCCCCGTGGAAGCGGGATCTGCCGGTCGCCCTCGCTGACGTAGCCCCAGTCGTGCAGGACCGCGGTGGCGCTGTGCTCGGTCGTGTAGATCGACGGGATCGATGCGGGGTCCGCGAAGTCCAGGCCGGCCTCGAGCAAGAGAACCGTGCGGCCGCGCTCGGCGAGACGCGCGGCGACGATCGCGCCGGCCGATCCCGCGCCGACGACGATCGCGTCCCAGCGTCGCCCCCCGCGGACCGGCGTCACAGCATCGACATCATGTCGCCGACCATCTTCGTGATCTCGCTCACCACGCCCGGCACGGTGATCACG
>DATFGK010000077.1:0-12599 GCA_035249485.1 Actinomycetota bacterium
TCGACCTCCTCCGCGTGCAGGTCGAGCTCCTCGCCGACCTCGGCCGACGTCGGCTCGCGGCCGAGCTTCGCGCGGAGCGTCCGCTCGGTGCGGACGATCTTGTTCAGCTTCTCGACGACGTGGACCGGCATCCGGATCGTCCTGCCCTTGTCGGCGATCGCGCGCGCCACCGCCTGGCGAATCCACCACGTGGCGTACGTCGAGAACTTGAAGCCCTTTCGCCAGTCGAACTTGTCGACGGCGCGCATGAGCCCGATGTTGCCTTCCTGAACGAGGTCGAGCAGCGGGATGCCCGTCGCGCGGTAACGACGCGCGATCGACACGACGAGCCGGAGGTTTGCCTGGACCATGTCGTGCTTGGCCATCTCGCCGTCGCGAACCGTCCGCTGCAGCTCCCGCTTCTTGGTCGCCGCGATCGAGCCGTCCTTCGAAAGCCGCTTTGCCGCCTTGACCCCACCCTCGATGCGCTTCGCCAGCTCCACCTCTTGGGCGGCGTTGAGCAAGGGGTACCGGCCGATCTCTCTGAGATAGGTCCCCAGCGCGTCCAGATCCCCGAGCCGTTCCGCCTCTTCCGGGCGAACGACCTGGGGTGCCTCGTCTTCGACCTCGATATCTTCCGCGACTTCCGCGAGAAGCTCGGCGTCTTCGACCTCGGCGTCGTCGTCCTCTTCGACCTCTTTGGCCTGGGGGTTCTCTTCCTCGTTCCTCTGAGCCATCACACCTCTTATCCGCATTCTCGGGCGTCGTTAACCGGCTGATCCGGACATTCCGGAAGCCCACCGGACCTTGCCGTGTCGATTCTCTAACTTTTGCGCGCTCGACGCACGCTGGGCCGCAGCTTCGGCCCTTTCCCGCGGTTCGCACGCGCGGCTTCCCGTGTAGCGTTGGGCCGTGCCGACCCCCGGACCCCTCGACGCCGTCATCGTCGGTGCCGGCCATAACGGCCTGGTAGCAGCCGCATATCTGGCCCGAGCGGGGCGCTCCGTGACCGTGCTCGAGCGCCGCGGGATCGTCGGCGGCGCGTGCGTCACCGAGGAGATCGCCCCCGGCATAAGAACTTCTTCGGGCGCTTACTCACTGTCCCTGCTCCGGCCCGAGATATGGCAGGAACTGGAACTCGCTCGTCGTGGTCTCACGGTGATCCCGAAGGACCCGCAGCTGTTCATACCCCTCCCCGGCCGTGGTCACCTCTTCATCTGGCGCGATGCCGCCCGGACCCGTGAGGAGCTGGAGCGGTTCTCTCCCGACGAAGCCGACGGATACGAGCGCTACAACGCCTTCTGGGCCGAGGCCATCGCGCTCCTGCGGCCGCTCCTGCTGCGCGAGGCGCCCTCCCTCGCAGCGCTCCGGACCCAGGCTCAACGCGCCGGGCAAGGCGATGTATTCCGCCTGGCGGTGGAAGCTTCCGCGGCTGAGGTCGTCGAGCGCTTCTTCGCCACCGACGTCATGCGCGGGGCTTTCGTGACGCAAGGGGTCATCGGCACCGCGGCCTCGCCGCGCCACCCGGGGACGGCGTACGTCATGGCGCATCACCTGCTCGGCGGCGTCGCGGGGATCGACGGCACCTGGGGATACGTCGTCGGCGGGATGGGGTCGGTCACGGCCGCGATCGCGGATGCCGCACGCGAGGCCGGAGCGTCGATCCGCACCGACGCACCGGTCGAGGAGATCCTGCCCGGCGAAGGCGTCCGGCTCGTCGGCGGCGAGGTCGTTCGCGCGCGCGTCGTGCTCTCGAACGCGGATCCGAAACGAACCTTCATCGGGCTGCTGCCCGACGGCGCGCTTCCGTCGAGCGCACGGGATGCGATCGAGGCGATCGACACGCGCGGTTCGGTCATCAAGGTCAACTTGGCGCTCGGCGAGCTGCCGCGGTACGTGGGGCTGGAGGCCGAGGGCGTCGGCCCGCAACACCGCGGGACCGTCGAGATCTGTCCGTCGGTCGACTACCTGCAGCGTTCCTGGGCGCAGGCCGACGCCGGCGATGTCTCGGACGAACCGTTCATGGAGGTGTTCTGCTCGTCGTCGGTCGACGACTCGCTCGCTCCACCGGGCATCCAGGTCCTGTCGTGCTTCGCGCAGTACGCGCCGCAGGGCGACCGCTCGCGTTGGGACGAGCAACGCGACGCAGCCGGCGACGCGGTCATCGCGACGCTGGCGCGCTACGCGCCCAACGTCCCCGGCGCGATCGTCGCGCGCGAGGTCCTCGGGCCGCCCGACATCGAGGAGAGGTTCGGGCTTACAGGCGGCAACATCTTCCACGGTGAGATCCTCCCCGGAGCCTTGTTCGGTGAGCGTCCCGTGCCCGGATGGGGCGGCGGCGCCCGGACGCCGGTGCCGGGCCTGTACCTCTGCGGGTCGGGGGCTCACCCCGGCGGCGGCGTGATGGGCGCGCCCGGCCGAAATGCCGCTACGGCCGTGCTGGAGGACCTCGCCCGGGAGGACGGCTGAGGCCGTCCGGCGAACCCCGTAGCATGCGCCGTTCCTCAATCGCGATGGCATCGATGCTCTTCGCGCTGGCCGTCCCGCCGGTCGGCCGCGCCGAGGTCCCGCCGTGCTCGGGAGACAACGGCACGCCGGACCGCGTCGTGACCGGAACGTTCGATCCGTCGTTGCAGGGCGCGTACGTTCTCGTGCCGTTCGACGTGGCCGCGGGCTCGACGAGCGTCCGCGTCAAGATCTGCTACGGGACGCCGGAGCTCCCGATGGCGGTGCCGGGCGTGCCCTACTCCGTGAAGCACACGCTCGATCTCGGCATCTATCAGACGCGCGGCGACGACGGGGTCTACGACGAGGACGAGTTCCGCGGGTGGGGAGGATCGAGCCGCCCGAACGTGCTCATCACTCCGGAGGAGTCGACGACGGTCGGCTTCAAGCCGGGCCCGATCCCGCCGGGGGAGTGGGCCGCGGAGATCGGCGTGGCGGCGATCGCCGGCCTGGTCGAGGGAGACACGAACGACGCCGTCGACTGGCGGCTCGAGATCTTCACCGGCGACGACCCGGCCGACGCCGACGACCCGTGGGAACCGGCGCCGTACGACGAGACGGTCGTGAACCCGAATGCGGGCTGGTACAAGGGCGACTTCCACGTCCACGGGCGTCACTCGAACCCGAACGACGCGACGATGAGCGACGTGTTCTCGTACGCGTTCGGGGACGCCGGGCTCGACTTCATCACGCTCTCCGATTACGTGACCGACCGGCACTGGGACGAGATCGGCCGGTTCCAGCCGCAGCATCCCGGCAAGCTGATCGTGCGGTCGGCCGAGGTGATCACCTATCGCGGACACATCAACAACCACGCGAGCCAACGCTACGTCGACTACCGGACCGGCCCGATCTACGAGCGTCGCGAGGACGGATCCCTGGCGCCGGTTCGAGACGCGCAGCCGGCGAGCCGCATCTTCGACGACATCCACGCGCCGCTCGGGCCGGACGCCTCGCCGCGCGGCTGGACGCAGGTGAACCATCCGACGATCTTCCCGGGACGGGTGCCGACGTTCGCGAACTTCTGCCGCGGGTGCTCGTGGTCGTACTCCGACGCGGAAACCGACTGGACGAAGGTCGACGCGTTCGAGGTGCACACCGGGCCGGCCGGGCTCCCGCAGCCGGAGGGCGGCGAGGTCGGACCGAATCCGTTCACCGTGCTCGCGCTCGCCTGGTACGACCACCTGCGCAGCTTGGGGTACGACATCACCGCGGTCGGCGCCAGCGATTCGCACAAGGCCGGCGCGCCGTCCTCGCTGACGGATCCCGGCTCGATCTTGCGGTCGCCGATCGGCGAGGGGACCACGGTGGTGTTCGCGCCGGAGCTCTCCGAGCGCGGGATCCGCGACGGCATCCGGGCCGGCCACGCCTACGTGAAGTTCTTCTCGCCGTCGGGACCCGACGTCCGGTTCGACGCCGCGCCGGTCGCCGGCGGCCCCTCCGTCATGATGGGCGACGAGCTCGCAGCGCCGAGCGCACGGTTCACGGCTCGCGTCTTCAACGTCGCGACGAGCATCCAGCCGCGCGTGTTGCTCGTGCTCCGGAACGGGCTGATCTACCGCGCGTTCCCGGTCCTGCGCGCCGATCAGACGTTCACGTTCACCGCGTCGCAGCCGGGCGACTACCGGCTCCAGCTGATGCGCGGCTCGGGGTTCGAGGCGATGACCAACCCGATCACGCTCAAGCCTTGATCCGCAGCAACTTCCGCCGCCACACCGTCCAGCCGAGCACCCACCCGATCGCCACGCACGCGATGCCGAACGCAACGATGCGCGGGTCGACGCTGTCGGCGACCAGCCCGGCGATGAAGACCGAGGCCGCGATCGTGAGCGTGACGAGGCCGTAGTCGAAGGAGAACACTCGCCCGCGGATCGCGTCGGGCGTCCACCGCTGCAACCCGTACGTCGACAGCGTCCAGGTCGACCCGCCTCCGACGTGCGCGATCGCGGCGCCGATCGCCGCGATCCCCGCGTTCGGCGCGACGGCGAACAGCATGTAGCCGGCCCCGAAGATCAGCCCCGCGATCGTGAGCCCGAGGAACAGCCGCTCGTCGCGCTCGCGTGCCCATCGGCGGAAGATGAACGGACCGATGAGCGCACCGGCCCCGCGGGCGCTCATCAGGAAACCGATCGTGGCGTCGCCCCCGTCGAACACCTTCACCGCGAACACGGCGATCAGACCGATGACGCCGGCCGACAGTCCGAACCCCGCCTTGACCGTGAGGAGCGCGAGCACGTGGCGTTCTCGCCTGGCGAAGCGGATCGTCTCGCGTACGTCGTCGACGATCGTGATCGAATGATCGCGGCTCGGCGCGCGCTCGTGGAAGCTCGCCCGCACCCGCAGCAGCAGCATCGCGGAAACCACGAACGAGGCCGAGTCGCCGATGAACGCCGCGTCGTTCCCTAACGTCGAGGAGACGAGCCCGCCGAGCGCGGCTCCGACGACGAGCATCGTCCCCCACGCGGAACCCATCAGGACGTTCGCGCGCGCGAGGTCCTCCTTCGCTACCACGTTCGGCAGCGCGGCCGACGATGCCGGCTCGAAGAAAGCGGACACGCCCGACAGGAGCGTGAGGATCACGAACGCGATCCAGATCGTCTCCTCCGATCGCGCGGCTAGCAGGCCCAGCGCGAGCACGGCTCGGATCACGTCGGCCGCGATCATCACCGTCCTGCGATCGATCCGATCGACGATCACGCCGGCGAACGGTGACACGATCGCGAACGGCAGGGTCTGCGCTGCGAGCACGAGGCCGGCGAGCGTGGCGCTCCCCGTCGTTTCGAGGACGAGCGAGAGCAGCGCGACGCTCGTGAACCAGTCGCCGCCGAACGAGATGAGCACCGCCGAGTACAGCTTCCGGAAGTCGGGGTTCCGACGGAGGAGGCCGAAGGTGCTCCCGGACGAGCGCGTCGCGGCGTCGGGAGGCGGCATCGGGCGGGGCTCGGTGTCCACGGGGGCCATGGTAGCGGCGCGTCAAAGAGACGGAGGTCGAACAGCGCGGTTGCGAGCGCCGCCGAGAGGCTCGTAGCCTGGCGGCCGATGAAAGCCGAGGGAACGATGGAGGATCGTGCCCCGACCGCCGGCGAGGCCGGCGAACGCGTCGACGCGATCAAGGACCTGTTCGACCGCTACCACACGATGTCGATCGCGGCGGCGTCGCAGGGCGAACCCTGGATCGCGAAGGTCTTCTTCGTCGAGGACGAGCCCGATGCGGGCCGGCTCGATCTCTGCTGTGCCTTGATCCAGACCTCACGCAAGCTCGCGATGATCCGGGAGAGCCGGCGCGTGGCGTTCGTCGTCGCCGGCGATCATCCCGACCGCTGGGCTCAGGGGACCGGCACCGCCGAGCTCGTCGAGGACGACGCCGACGGCGATGCGATCATGAAGAGGCTCGAGGGGAAATCGCCCGCGGCCGGACCGTTCTTGCGGATGGTTCCGTGGACCGCGGTTCGTATC
This sequence comes from Actinomycetota bacterium, assembly GCA_035249485.1. Taxonomy (GTDB): domain Bacteria; phylum Actinomycetota; class AC-67; order AC-67; family AC-67; genus DATFGK01. The sequence continues at coordinate 5,941 of DATFGK010000077.1, forward strand.
CACGTCGACCGGATGAAGCTCACCGACATCACGACTCGTCCTCCGGTCACGGAATTCACCTTTGCCTGACGCGCCCGGCGGGGCGGCGCTGCTCGCGCAGGCCACCCGCGCGAAGGTCCTTCCGGTCATGCTCGCCCCCGTCGCGGTGGGCGCGACGCTGGCGTGGTCTCACACCGAACGCCTCAGCTGGGGCTGGTTCCTGGTGACGCTGCTCGGCGCGGCTGCGATGCACCTCGGCGCGAACGTGGTGAACGACTTCTTCGACGAGGAGTCTGGCGCCGACGAGGCGGCGCGGCAGGATCCCGCGAGCCTCGCCACCGGAACGGGTTTGATCGCGTCCGGCGTGTTGAGCCGCGGCGCGACGATGCGACTTGCGGCCGGATTGTTCGCGATCGGTCTCGCGTGCGGCATCGTCCTCGCGGCCGCGCGCGGATGGCTCGTGCTCCTGCTCGGCGCGACGGGGTTCGTCCTCGCCGTGACGTACGTGGCTCCGCCGATCCGCTACGGGTACCGGGGACGCGGTCTGGGCGAGGCCGGCATCTTCATGGCGTTCGGCTACCTGCCGCTCGTCGGGTCGTATTACGTGCAGACGGGAGACATCACGCCCGACGCGGCGTGGGCCTCGCTGGTGCCGGGGATCCTCACGACGCTCGTCCTCTTCCATCACCATTTCTTGCACTGGCAGGCCGACGCTCGCGCCGGGAAGATGACGCCCGTCGCGGTCCTCGGCCCGGACCGCGCGCTGGTCGTCTCGCGCGTCGCTATCGTGGCCGCGTACGGGATCTTGATCGGCCAATGCGTCGCCGGCCTCTGGCCGCCCGGCGCCGCGGTCGCCGTCCTCGGGGCCGTTCCGGTCGCCGCGGCCGTTGCCCGGGCCAAGCGGGACCCGATCCTGCCGAACTACCTGCAGCTCCTGGGTGCGACGCTCGGATCCTCGATCTTGACCCAAACGGTGCTGCTCATGAGCCTGATCGTCCGCGTCGTCGTGCGTTAGGGCCGGGTTCTCCGCCCGTTCATCTGGCCTCGGTAGGTTTTTCCGACCGATCCGTCGAAACCTTCACGGAGCGCGACTCCAGGGGGAGACCAGATGAGCGATTGGGACGAGTACGGCCGCGAGCTCGCGGCGAAGCAGGTCGAACGCCGGAAGTTCCTCAAGGGTGTGCTCGGGATCTCCGGACTGGCACTCGCCGGCGGGACCGGGCTCGCCCGCGCGCTCCTGCCCAAGGCAACGGCCGCGGCGCTGCCGGGAACGCTCGACAACTTCACGACGATCGTCGTCGGGATGATGGAGAACCGGTCGTACGACCACTACTTCGGCTGGCTCGGACCGGAGCTGGGCGGCGTTCAGGAAGGGTTCTCCAACCCGACGAGCCTCGCGCCGCCGCCCGACGGATGCTCTCCGGAGGCCGAGCTCGCGGTCGACGACGCAACGGTCGTTGATACGTTCCATCTCGAGCAGCACTGCCAGGTACCCGACCCCGACCACGGATGGAACGGCGGGCGCGTCGAGCTCAATCACGGGGCGATGAACGGGTTCCACGACCGCTCCGGGCGGGTCGCGATGGGGTACTTCCAGCCCGAGGACATCCCGTTCAGCGCATGGCTCGTGCGCAACTACTCGACGTTCTCGAACTACTTCTGCTCCGTGCTCGGTCCGACGTTCCCGAATCGCCTGTACCTTCACTCGGCGCAAGGCGGCGGGCACCGTGACAACTACATCCCGGTTCCCGACCTCTCGAACCCCGCGGATCTGCTCCCGCTCGGGCATCGCTGGCCGACGATCTGGGACCGGCTCGACGCCGCCGGCGTGGACTGGGCGTTCTACGGCAGCGACGTTCCGACGATCGCGCTGTTCTTCCACGAGATCTACGAGAACCCCGGCAAGGTCCGCCACATCGTCGACTTCTACATCGACGCCGCGCTGGGCCTCCTGCCGCGCGTCGCGTTCATCGACCCCGCATTCTTCACCTACGGGAACGATGATCATCCCGCGCGCGACATCAGATTCGGGCAGCGTTTCATCCAGGACGCGTTCATGGCCGTCGCCGAGGGTCCGCAGTGGTACGACGCCGCGTCGGGAAAGGGTGCCGCGTTCGTCATGACCTACGACGAGTGGGGCGGCTTCTACGACCACGTCGTCCCGCCGACCCAGCCGGACCTGAACGCGAACGCGAACCACTGCGACGACTGGGGTCAGCTCGGCTTCCGCGTCCCGACGATCCTCGCGTCACCGTTCTCGAAGCAGAACCTGGTCGGGACGAACGTCTACGACCACACGTCGATCCTGAAGATGATCGAGTGGAACTTCAACCTGCCGCCGCTGACGCCGCGCGACGCCGCAGCGAACAACCTCGCCGAGGTGCTCGACTTCTCGCAGGCGCCGCGCGTGGAGCTCGGCGACACCTCGTTCGGTCCGCCGCCGTTCATCCCGCTCCACCTCGCGAGCCTGTGGTGCGCGCAGAGCCAGACCATCGAGGCGACCGACGGCGAGAACCCGCTCGAGGTCATCCCGGACATCCCGCTGCCGCCCCCGGTGTTGCCGGTCCCATCGACGGCGAGCCTGGCGCTCGCGAAGTCGCCGGATCAGTTCGAGGAGCCGCACGCAGAGATGCTCGCGCTCGCCGACGCCGGCTATTTCGGCAGGTTCGATATGCGCGAGCGCGCGAGGGACGGCGTCTGGCGGGAGTAGCGGTCTAGCCGAACAGCTCGGCCGGACGCGAGGCGCCCGACTCCCACGTCGTGACCTCGATCGGCGACCACTCGCCGAGGACGCCCTGCCCATGGCACGACGTCGACCCCTTCTCCAGGCTGAGGTCGATCTCGGTCATGATCCCGAGCGCCGCGATGAAGCCGTTGAATTTCACCGGCGGCGTGTACCGCCAGGTCTGCTCGCCGTCGAGCCACCAGCGGCAGTCGTCGGTCCCGCGGTCGTACGCGATGCGGACTCGGCGTCGCGTCGCCGGTTCGTGTTCGTGCTCCTCGAACATCGCGAAGTACTTCATGGGTTTCGCGTCCTCGGCCTCGACGCCGGGGAACGGCAGCCGGGCGTAGACCGGCGCGATCCGATCGTGGCCGACGAACCAATCGAGTGCGCCTCCCTGCGTGAAGTCGAGGAGGTTGAAGGACACGAACCCGTCGTACAGGTTTCCGGGCTCGGTGTGGTTGCACTGCGAGCGGATGTCGAGCTCGAAAGCGATCCCGCCCTCCGGGGGGACGTCGAACACCCGGGACGAGAAGAACATGTGCTTCGCGTTGTCGAGGATCTGGATCTTGTCGTGGGACCGGGTGAGCCGGCGCACCGGAACCCGCAGCCGGCCGTTCTGAACCACCGCGATCGCGTCGGGCTCGCGGTACTCCCAGAACGAACCGTCGGGGAGCTGGAAGCCGCCGATCACCCACGCGGGCTTCTCGCCGACGATCGAGGTGAAGTCGCCGTAGGTCTCGCGCACGGGTTCGGTCATCAAGCTGTCCGTTCGACCGCCGGCACGTCCACGGGCGCTCCGATGCCCTCGCGTTCGATGCGCTCGGCCGCGTCGTCGGCGAACGCGACCAGCGGCTTCACCGATACGCCCATGTACTCGTCGCCGTAGTTGCGCAGCTTCTTGGCTCCGCGCCGTAGGAGCGTCGTTGCGCCGTGCGCGTTGCCGCGCTGCCGGTGGGTCAGCCCGACCGCGAGCTGGGTCAGTCCCTGCCAGAAATCACGCTCGGGCTCGGGCGAGGGATGCCAGCCTTCCTCCCAGGCCTCGTGCGCCTGGAAGTACCGGCCGGCGTTGAAGTGCTCGATCCCGCGCGCGAGCGCCTCGTCGGGGGTCGCGGCCGGCGTCTCTTCCGGCATGCGGTTCGATGCGTCGCGCGGGAGCGGGCGACCGAGCTCGTCGCGCGGCCGGGCGTTCTTCGGCCGGCCGCCGGTATCGCGGTCGCGTTCTGCGGGCATGCCGGCTACGACGAGGTCCGTTCGGCCGCGGTGATGCTGAGGGCCGTGAGGGCTCCGAAGGTGACCATCTCGATCATCCACCAGGCGCCGAGGTGGTGACCGCTGGCGAGACACGCGTAGGCGAGGAGCATCCCGAGAACGCCCGCGCCGGCCGAAACCCCGTACGCCCAGCGGCGTTGCATGCGCATCCCGATCGCCATCGCCGCCAGCGCCCCGAGGAACGTGTACGCGGTGACGTACGCCCATGCAGGCTCGGCCGCGTTCGCGTCCGTCGGCACGGGCTCGAAGAGGATGAGCGCCGCGATGGATGCCACCCATGAGATCGCCAGGCGCCGCGTCCACGTGCGCTGAGCGTCGATCCGACGGGTCTGAGTGAGCCGCTCTTCGGTAACGACCACGACCGCCTCCTTACGCATCGTTGCTCGACGCTGAGCCTACTACCTGGGCTGCGCGGATGCTCCCCGTGACCCCGCCGTATACTCGCGCCCGTGACCAGGACGAACACGACCGACGAGTTCTTCATCGACGCGCCGCCGCACCGCGTTTACGAGGCGCTCACCGACGGGAAACGCATCGCGGAATGGTGGCCGGGCGTCCGGGCTCGCGGCGACACCGACAGGATCGCGATCCGAGCGCCGGGCTTCCGCCGGCGCGCAAGCTCGGTTTCGTTCGAGGCGCGGCTCGACGGCCATCGGCCCGGCGAAGGCGTCACGTGGTGGCTGGACCGCGGCGAGCTGTCCGGCCGCGCGGAATGGTGGTTCGAAGCGTTCAAGGCCGGGACGATCGTTCACTACTACCTCGACGTCGAGCGCGGGAAACGCGGCAGGGCCCGGCGGATCTCGTCGGCGGTTCGCCGGCATCGCTGGGCCGTACGGCGGGGCCTCAACGCGCTGAAAGACCGGCTCGAAGGCAGGGGATAGCCCGCCGCTCCAGTCCCGTCCCGGTCGTGCCGATTCGATAGGTATGCCCGAGGCGATGCCGGGTCTCCTTCGCTGTCCGCGCTGCGGCGCGGGCAATCCGCTCGATGCCGAATGGTGCGGGCAGTGCCTCACGCGCTTCGACGCGCCGGCCGGATCGTCCGCCGACGCCAAGGCCGGTCCGCCGGTGGAGCTTCCGGAGATCGCGCGGTCCAACGGCCATCCGACGTGGACGTGTCCCGCCTGCGAGACGCCCAACCCGATCGAGGCCGAGTCCTGCTCGCGGTGCGGCTCCTCGTTCAATTCGTTCCTGGCCCGCAACCAGGAGCGCCCCGCGCCGGCGGCGCAGCCGGGAAGAGCCGTCGTGCTGTCCGCGATCCTGCCGGGCCTCGGCCACCTGACCCTCGGTCATGCGGGGCTCGCGGCGGCGCGCGCCCTCCTCTACGTGTGGACGCTCGGCCTTTCGCTCCTGCTTCTGATCCGCCCGCCGGCTTCCGGCGGGGGGGTCGTGCGGCTGGTCGCCGTCGTGTTCCTGATCGCCGCGGCCGGCGTGTGGATCTTGTCGATGATGGAGACGATGCGGCTCGTCGAAGGCGATCCGCGTCCGGTGATCCCGGCCAAGGCGCTCACCTGGGTCGCGGCCGGGCTCAGCGTGCTCTTGGTCGTGGGCCTGCTCGGCTCGGCGCTCTCAGGTCGCGCGGCGCCGTAGCGTTCACCAGCCGGCGACCACGTCCGGCACCTCGACCAGCGACTCGACCACCGCATCCGGAACGACGTCGCCCGGTTCTTCGCTGCGGAACTCCCGCGTGAGGATCGTTCGCATCCCCAGCGCCCGTGCGCCGACGATGTCGTCGTTGAGCCGGTCGCCGACGAAGACGGTCGTCGTCGCGTCCCCGCCGACGGCCCGCAACGCGTGCACGAAGATCCGTGGGTCGGGTTTGCGCACGCCGATCTCGCTCGAGAAGACCGCGCCGTCGAGCAGCTCCGCGAGCCCCAGGCTCTCGAGGTCCGCGCGGATCTTGTGCGGGAACAGCGAGAGGTTCGACACGAGCCCGAGCCGCATCCCGGCGTCCTTCAGCGACCGCAACGCCCTCACCGTGGACCCCGGTGTCGTCAAGGAGTTCGAGAACGAGTCGTGATCGAGCTCGGCCACTTCGCGCAGCAGCTCGTCGGGAAGCTCGTAGCCGAGCGCGGCGAACGCGTCGGCGAACAGCGACACCTGGTCGAGCTCCTCGAGCCGGCGCTCCGCGTAGGAGCGGCCGACCATCTCGTCGACGGCGCCGGCGATCCGTTCCACGAGCTCGTCGACCTCGGGCGGGGCGCGGTCCTCGACCCAGCCGGCGAGCCGGTCGCGGATCACGCCGTACGCGTCCCGCAGCGCCTCCTCGGTGCGCGCGAAGTCCACGAGCGTGTGGCCGAAGTCGAACAGGACCGTGCGGATGCTGCTCATCCGGGCACCTCTTCCGGCGCGCGCACGCTGCGGAACGAGCGATAGAGCAGGATGTCGTAGACGATCTTCAACCCGGCGCCGATGAAGAACGGGAAGCCGGCGCCGGCGGCGGTCATCGCCGGTCCGGAGACCGACGGGCTCACCGCCTGCGCGACCGATCGCGAGGTGTTGGTGAACATCGCCGCCGCGGTGCGTTCTTCCGGATCGACGACCGCCACGACGTACGACTGCCGTGCCGGCACGTCCATCTGGCTCAGCGCGTGCCTCGCGAGCAGGAACGCGATGGCGCTGCCTTCGTTCGGCGCCAGCGGGATCGCGGCGAGGAGCAGGTTCGACGGCAGATGCGTGAACACCATCG
>DATFGK010000078.1:0-2414 GCA_035249485.1 Actinomycetota bacterium
TACGCGACCCACATGCGGAACGAGGCCGACACGGTCGAGGAGGCGCTGGCCGAGGCGCTCGAGGTATCCGAGCGAGCGGGCACGCCGCTCCAGGTGTCGCATCTCAAGGCCCAGGGACAGCGCAACTGGCCCAAGGCCGAGCGGCTCCTGGCGACGATCGAGCGCGCGGCCGCGGAGCGGCGTGTCCGCTTCGACCGCTATCCCTACACCGCTTACTCGACCGGCCTCTCCTCACTCTTCCCGGCCTGGTCGCGGGACGGCGGGACCGAGGCGTTCCTCGCGCGACTCGCCGATCCCGCCGAGGAGGCGCGCATCCGCGCGGCGGTGGACGAGAAGATCGCGATGATGGGCGAGTGGGACGCGATCCAGATCGTCGACGTGGGCGCCGACGGCCCGAAGGACGCGATCGGCCGTCGGCTCGGCTCCTACGCCGAGGAGAAGGGCGCGGACCCGTACGTCGTCACGGTCGAGATCCTGACCGCGTCGCGAAATCGGTCGAGCATCGTCGGCCACGGCATGAGCGAGGAGAACACGCGCCGGACGCTGGCGCATCCGCTGGGCGCGATCTGCTCGGACGCCGGCGCGCGGCGCTCGACCGGTCGGCTATCGGAGGGGTCGCCGCACCCGCGGGCCTACGGCTCGTATCCGCGCGTCCTGGGCAAGTACGTGCGCGAGGAGAAGGCGATGTCGCTGGAGGAGGCGGTCCGGAAGATGAGCGGATTGCCGGCCGAGATCCTGCACCTCACCGATCGCGGAACGATCGGGGAGGGTAAGGCGGCGGACCTGGTTGTGTTCGATCCGGCGACAGTCGCCGACACCGCCACCTTCGAAGCCCCGCACGCCTATCCCGTCGGCATTTCCCACGTGATCGTCGGAGGACGGCTGGCGGTTCGAGACGGTTCCCCGACCGGCGAGCTACCAGGCAAGGTCCTCTCGCCCGGCTGACCCGCTCAGCTTCCAGCTCGACGCATTCCCGCCCTCAGCATTCTCTGTCGGCCGTCTCGACGCAACGCTCGGCATGCGAACTCATCCCAGGCCACACGTCGATCACCGACCAGGTATCTCGCGGGCGTCGGGCCAGCGTGAACGCATACGCGGTGTGCCAGGAGCTGTTCGGATCGTTGCTGGCGGCAACTTGAACGGGGACGACGACGATTTGCTGGGAAGTGTGTTCGGGGACACCCAGATCCACCAGCCACTCCGTTTCCGTTCGCTCACAATCCGACCGGCAAAACCGGACCGCGACGTTCACTTCCTCAGCGACAGCAACCACTGCCTGCCGTTCGGCCTCCGTCCATTCCCGGGTAGGCTCCTTCAGCGTCCTCCTGATGTCGTCGCGGCTGAGCCGAAAGAACCCTTCCCGGAACACGAACCGGTCGGGGAAGCCCTCGCGCGATTGCATCGCGTGAAGCTCGACCACGATGGCACGCACGATCGGAACATCGTCTTGGCTGCTGGCCGTTGGTGGCGAAGCCAGGGAAAACAGAGCACATAGTCCGAGCGCAGTCGTCCTCATCCTATGCGGCCAGGCCGTGGTCCCTCGTGTAGGGAAGTACGCCGCCGGCCTTGAGGAGCGTGCGCTCGCGCTCGGTGAGGTCGATCTCGACCTCGAACGACGTGCCTTTGGTCTCGTTCCGCATCGTGAAGCGGCCACGATCGATGCCGACATGGATGCTCTCGGCGGCCAACACGTCGCCCTCGGCGATCGCGTCGTAGACCGAAGGGTCGGCGAAGGTGAGCGGCAGGAGGCCGAAGTTTACGAGGTTCGCCTTGTGGATCCGCGCGAAGGACTTGGCGATCACGCCCTTGATCCCCATGTACATGGGCCCCATAGCGGCGTGCTCGCGCGAGGAGCCCTGGCCGTAGTTGTCGCCGCCCACGATCCAGCCGCCGCCCTTGGCCATCGCGCGGCCGGGGAACTCGGGGTCCAGCCGCTTGAAGATGAAGCTCGCGACTGCGTCGATGTTGGCCCAGTTGGACAGCATCTCGGCGGTGGCCGGCACGATGTCGTCGGTCGTGATGTCGTCGCCGGTCACGATCAGGACCTCGCCGGACATCGAGTCGGCCGGGGGATCGGCGAGCGGGATGTCGGTGATGTGGTCCGCGCGAGCGATCGCAGCCGCAGCGGGATCCTCGGCGGGCGGAACGAGCCCCGCGCGCGTGCCGACGAACTTCTCCGGTAGCGTCTTCGACGGCGCCGCGCCGTTCCAGTCGCGTGGGTCGACGAGCTCGCCCGCGAGCGCCGCCACCGCGCACACCTCGGGGCTCGCCAGATATACCTGGTCGCCCTTGAGCCCGCTGCGCGCGGGGAAGTTGCGGTTGAACGAGCGTAGGCTATTCTGCCCGGGCGCGGGCACGTGCCCGACGCCGATGCACGCGCCACACGTCGATTCGCTCAGGTTCGCGCCGCTGGC
>DATFGK010000079.1:0-11843 GCA_035249485.1 Actinomycetota bacterium
CGACGTTCGGATGATGAGATCGGGGTCGGGCAATCCCGCGGTGTAAAGGAACCGCGCGATCTCGTCGGGCGTGACCTTCTTCGCCGCTTCGTCGAGCTCCATGCCCTCGGCCGCGTACGACTCCATCAGCCGTGCGATCGCATCCGAGATCTCCTGACGGCCGCCGTACCCGACGGCGACGTTGAGGATCCGTCCCGTGTGCCCGGCCGAATCGGCCTGCGCGCGCTCGAGCACCTCGCGCGTTCGCTCCGGCAGCAGGTCGAGCGCGCCGAGCGCCCGGATCCGCCAGTCGTTGTCCTTCGCGAGCGCCCTGACCTTGTCCTCGATGATCTCGAGGAGGTCTCCGACCTCCTGCTCGTCGCGGGACAGGTTCTCGGTCGAGAGCAGCCACAGTGTCACGATCGGGATGTCGAGCTCGACGCACCAGGCGAGCAGCTCGTCGATCTTGGCGGCGCCGCGCCGGTGCCCTTCGGCCGTGTCGGTGTACCCCATGGCTCGTGCCCAGCGGCGGTTCCCGTCGAGGATCACACCCACGTGATGGGGGAGCGGGCCGCCTCGGATCCATTGCTCGAGCCGGCGCCCGTAGATCCGAACGGCCAGGTCGCGCGCGGGGCGAGGGATCAGTGGTCGGCTGGGCACGGTCTGAGGGTATCACCGGCTAATTCGGTGCAGGCCGGGCGGGGCGTCGTAGACTCGATGGTAAGGGGATGACGATAACCCGCAGGTTGGGTTTGACGGCACTGGCGGTCGCCGCCGTGTTCCTGTCCATCCCGCACGCCCTCGGCGCACCGACAGCCCAAGGCGGCGCCGTCGTCCGGCTGATCGAGCAGACCGGCACGGTCGACCCGCTCACCGCCAAGTACGTCGAGCGTTCGATCGCCGCCGCCGAGCGCGATAACGCCGTGGCCGTGGTCGTGCGCCTCGACACGCCGGGCGGGCTCGACTCCGCGATGCGGCGCATCATCAAAGCCATCCAGGCGTCGAAGGTTCCCGTCCTGTGCTGGGTCGGGCCGCCGGGTGCGCGCGCCGCCTCCGCCGGAGCCTTCATCTTGATCTCGTGTCCCTTCGCGGCGATGGCCCCCGGAACGAACGTCGGGGCCGCGCACCCGGTCGGCATCACCGGCGACATCCTGAGCGAGAAGGTGACCAACGACGCCGCCGCGTACATCCGCTCGCTGGCGCAATCGCGCGGACGTAACGCGGACTGGGCCGAGCGGGCGGTGCGCGACTCGATCAGCGCGAGCGCGGAGGAGGCGCACAGGCTCGAGGTGATCGATCTCGTTGTGCCGACGATCCCCGAGCTGCTCCGTCAGGCGAACGGTCTGACGATCCCGGTCGGCGAGGGCGGCACCGCGACGCTCAACGCGACCGGTGCGCTGCTCGAGAAGGCGAAGCTGAGCCCGGGCGAGGCGTTGCTCCACCTGTTCATCGCCCCCGACATCGCGTTCTTGTTCTTCGCGTTCGGGGTCGCCGGCATCGTCTACGAGATCCTGAACCCCGGCCTGAACCTCGCCGGCGTCGTCGGCCTGATCATGCTCATCGCCTCGTTCGTGATCCTCGGCATGCTGCCGGTGAACGTCGCGGGTCTGATCCTGATCGCCGCCGCGATCGGCTTCTTCATCCTCGATGCCCTCGTCGTCGGCCACGGGTTACCGACGGTTGCCGGCATCCTGTCGCTTGTGCTCGGCGGGCTGTTCCTGTTCGACGCCAGCGTCCCGAACGCGAGCGTATCGAAGGGATTCCTCGTCGGGATCTCGGTCGCATTGGGAGCGTTCTTCTTCTTCATCGTGCGGGCCGCCCTGAAGACGCGCAGGCAAACGCCGGTCGCCGGGCAGGAGTCGCTCGTGGGCATGGTGGGGACGGTACGAAGGGCGCTCGACCCCCACGGGATCGTTCACGCGCAAGGGGAGGAATGGACCGCGCGGTCGAGCGTCGGTGAGATCCGCGCCGGGACATCTGTTCGCGTCACCGCTATCGAGGGGCTGACGCTCGTGGTCGAGCCGGTCGAGGCCGGCTCCGAGTCGCACCCCACTGAGGAGGGAGTTCGTTGACCGCAACGTACATCGCGCTCGCAGCGATCGCGTTCTTCGTGTTGTTCATATTCCTGCCGTTGTCGGTCAAGATCGTCCGCGAATACCAGCGGCTGGTCGTGTTCCGGCTCGGCCGCGCCATCGGGATCCGCGGTCCGGGGCTCGTGTTCCTCATCCCGATCATCGACCGTCCGGTGTGGGTCGACCTGCGCGAGTTCTTCCTCGAGATCCCGCGGCAGGACTCGATCACCAAGGACAACGCGCCGATCTCGATCGACTTCATCACCTTCTACAAGGTGATCGACCCGACCTCCTCCGTCGTTCAGGTCCAGAACTTCGAGGGGGCGGCCACGAACCTCGCGGCGACTACCTTGCGCGCGGTCGTCGGCGACATGGCTCTCGACGACGTGCTCGCCAAACGCGACGAGATCAACCATCTGTTGCGCGCGAAGCTCGACGAGACCACGGAGCGATGGGGCGTCAAGGTCACCAACGTCGAGGTGCGCGAGATCATCCCGCCTCCCGGTGTCCAAGAAGCGATGACCCGTCAGATGTCCGCCGAGCGAACGCGGCGTGCGATCGTGCTCGAAGCGGACGGCACCAAGTCGGCGGCGATCACCGTCGCCGAAGGAAACAAGCAGTCGGCGATCCTCCAGGCCGAAGGACAGCGGCAGTCGAACATCCTCCAGGCCGAGGGAGAGCGTCAAGCGGCGATCCTTCGCGCCGAAGGGTTCGCGGAGGCGCTCACGACCGTGTTCCGAGCGGCCAGCGGCGTGGACGCGAAGACGATGGGGATCCAGTACCTCGAGACGCTGAAGGCGCTGGGTTCCTCGCCGGCGACGAAGTTCATCCTGCCGCTCGAGCTCACCAACCTGCTCCGCGGTGTGGGCGCGATGGCCGGCGAAGCATTCGCGGGCGACGGGAACGGGGCCGCGAAGGGAAAGTGATGAAGCGCTTCGTCGGTTGGCTGCTTCTCATCAACGCGATCGTCGCGCTGGCCATCGGCTTGATCGGATGGTCGTCGGACTGGAACGCCGGCGACTACACGCTGGCGCTGCTCGTCGTCTGCGGGATCGCGTTCTTCGCGACCGCAGCGGCGCTCGGGAGCAGCGGGCCCATGTCGAACGTGAGCGGCGGCGCGATGACCGACGCGATCGGACCGGGTCGGGTCATCGGGGCTCCTGAGGGTTTCGGCGGCATGGCCGTAGACGACCTGGCGATCAGCGAGCACGTGCAGTCGCATTACAGCCAGGGACCCGACACTCCTAAGGGAGACTTCTACGGGCGCCGGCGCGCCCGGCAAGGTGAACACCCTGGCCCGCGCCCGCTCTTCGTGATGCTCGCGACCTCGCTCATGACGGGAGCCGCCGCTCTCATCTCGTGGAAGCTCTTCGAGTAGCGGGTGCCGAGCCAGGACCAGAAACGGCCAAAACCACCTGAATCGGCACTAGGGAACGCGAAATATGACCCGTTATGCATAGGGGAGCTACGGCAAACGAACCGGGCGCAGGGGCCGGCTGAAGGTCATCCTGGGCTCGGCGGGCCGGGGGGCCCGGCCGGGGAGGTCGGGGATGTCTACTTCAGAGGACGATCGCGGCACTTCGTCGGACGAGCCATCGGGCCGGGGGATCTCACGGCGGCAACTCCTGCGTCGTGGCGCCACGGTAGGCACCGCGTTGGTGTGGGCGGCTCCGGTCGTCCAGACGATCAACATGAGGGCGGCGCGCGCCCAGGTCGGGAGCCCGCCACCGCCGACGGACATCGAATCCGTCTTCTTGATCTTGGACGAAGAGGCGATCGACAACGGCAGCCCACCGAACTTCTTCGGCGCCAGCGATGTCAACGATGCTCTAGCTTCGCAGTCGCAGCGAAGCTTCCTGGCCTTCTTCAACGACCCCGGCAACTTCGACACCGAGATCGATCTGTACAGCGGCGAGGTCGGGGGCGAGGGCTGGTTCGCGCTCGAAACCATCCCGGCCTCATGGGGAGCCAACGGGCTCGAGGACTTCATCGCCGGAACGCTGAGCCAGTCGGTGCTCGCCGGGGTACCCGACGTGACGCCGCTTCGTGCAGAGGGTCTGCTGGGGTTGGTGGGGTTGACCTGCGCCGTCCTGGTGCACGACAGCGACATCAGCATGAACTACGGCCCGATCAACGGGAGCCTTCAGGGGGACTATCTGGGGCTGGCCGCATTCGAGGTTCTGTCGGTCACGCAGTTCGTCGGCGGGTCCAGTTCTACGCTGCCGGTGGTTCACATCAAGATCGTGAACCCGGCGACCGTGTTCGCGGGAACGATCTTGCTCTACAACGCGCCGACGATCACGGACAGCTCGACCCCGTTCGACGTCGTGCCCGGCGGTCCGGGCTGATCCCGCGATATCTCTGTAATCCCTTGCGTTGACCTGCCGCCGCAGGCATAGTGTCAGCGATCGGTTGGCGTGCCCGCGCCCGCGGGCCAGAGCGGAGGAGGTGTCGTTGATGGCAGAGACTGTCTTCGACGTCGCACTCCGCGAGCCGGCCACTCTCTAAGCCGAACCGCCTTTCCTGTAGCGCGTCTCCTCGCGGAGCCACGATCAACCCCGTCTATCGAGGAGATCTCATCATGCGCTACGACTATCCGTCCGGGCGGGCGTTACCGCCCGGCATCATCACCGAGGACTACACCGAGGACGTCGTCCTCGGCCGTCTGAAATCGGGCAAGGAAGCCGACGTGTTCGTGGTGGAACGACACGGCGCCGATCGAACGTGCCTACTCGCCGCGAAGCGGTACCGTCCCGCCGAGCATCGGTCGTTCAAGAACGACGCCGCGTACCGGTCGCACCGCCGCATCGACGGGTTCGTGCGCGACACGGACGGCATGCGCCGCCGCAAACAAGGACGCAGCCTCCAGCTCGCGATGGACAAGAAGACGTCGTACGGGCGGGAGAAGCTCCACGAACGCTGGATCCAGGCGGAGTTCGACACGCTCACGATGGCGTGGGAAGCCGGGGCGCCGGTGCCCTACCCGGTCGAGCGGCTCTCCGACGGCATCCTGATGGAGTACGTCGGCGACCACGAGACCGCCGCCCCGCGGCTGGTCGACGTACGTCCGTCACGCGAGGATCTCGCCGACCTCTACGAACAGACGACCGAGGCGCTCCGGGGCTTCGTCCGGGCGGGCGTCGTCCACGCGGACCTCTCGCCGTACAACATGCTCGTGTGGGAAGGCCGCGTCTGGGTGATCGACATGCCGCAGGCCGTCACCCTGCTCGAGAACTCGGAGGCGATGGACTTCCTGCACCGTGACGTGCACAACGTCTCGGCGTGGTTCGTTCGCCGCGGGCTCGCGGTCGATCCCGAGGACCTGTTCGTGACGCTCGTGAACGAGGCGTTCGACCTGACGATGAAGGACATGTTCCGCGCGCAGTGATCAGGCCGGGTAGACGCGCTCGGGGGTGATCTCGAGGAGCACGCGCTTCTCCGCGATCATCGCCCGATCGTAGTCGTCCCAGTCCGGGTGCTCGCCGCTGGCGAGCTTGTAGTACTCGCGGAGCCGGGCGGGGAGATCGTCCGTCTCCGGGCCCAGGATGCGCGCGGTGCCGGCGATCGCGAGCCAGGGGCGGATGCCGAACGCCATCGTGACGCGCGGGTCGCGGGCGATGTTGCGTGCCTTCACGGTGGTGCTCGGCGTCGATACGAGGAGTCGGCCGTCTTTGACCGCGGCGAACACCGGAACGAGGTGAGGCGTGCCGTCGGCGTTGATCGTGCCGAGGATCCCTCGCTTGTTCTCGCGCGCGAACTCGAGCGCTTGGTCCGTCTTCATAGGAACCCCTTTAGCCGAAGTCTACGACGCCGACAGTAGGCTGATGTCATGAGCGAGCGCATCGTGCGCGCCGCCGGCGGGATCTTGTATCGCCGCCGCCCCGATGGCGAGCTCGAGGTCGCCGTGGTCCACCGGCCGCGCTACGACGACTGGACGTTGCCGAAGGGGAAGCTCGAGAAGCGCGAAACGATCGAGGACGCCGCGGTCCGGGAAGTGGAAGAAGAGACGGGCCTCGAGGTGCGACGCGGGCCGGTGGCCGTTCAGACGGAGTACCGCGACCGTCACGGCCGCCCGAAGTCGGTCGACTATTTCTACATGACGCCAATCGGCGGAGGATTCACGCCCAACGACGAGGTCGACGAGCTTCGTTGGCTCCCCGTCGAGGAAGCGGCGCGACTGCTAACGCACCAACGCGACGCGGAGATCGTGCGTGCCGTGATGCAGAACCCGCCTCCGCTATGATTCCGCGGACCGTGGGCGTCTCGATGGAAACGATCGTCAACCTCTGCAAGCGCAGGGGTTTCATCTTCCCGTCGTCGGAGATCTACGGCGGCCTGCGTTCCACCTGGGACTACGGCCCGGTCGGCGTCGAGCTCAAGCGCAACGTCAAGAACGCGTGGTGGAAGCACATGGTGCAGCTGCGCGACGACGTCGTCGGTCTCGACGCGGCCATCCTGATGGCTCCCCGGACGTGGGAAGCTTCCGGCCACGTCGAGACCTTCAGCGATCCGCTCGTCGAGTGCCTCAACTGCCATCAGCGGTTCCGCGCCGACCATCTCCCCGGCTTCCACGCGCCGCAGTCGGGTCACGAGGAGGGCGCCGAGGCGCAGACGGTCGACATGGCGAAAGCCCCGCGCTGCCCGAACTGCGGGAAGGACAAGTTCACCGACCCGCGCAACTTCAACTTGATGTTCAAGACGTACATGGGTCCGGTGGAGGACGACACCGCGGCGGTATGGCTCCGTCCCGAGACCGCGCAGGGCATCTTCGTGAACTTCACCAACGTGCAGACGACGACGCGCAAGAAGATCCCGTTCGGGATCGCGCAGATCGGAAAGTCGTTCCGTAACGAGATCACTCCGGGCAACTTCGTCTACCGGACCCGCGAGTTCGAGCAGATGGAGATGGAGTTCTTCTGCAAGCCGGGCACCGACGAGGAGTGGCACGACGTCTGGATCAAGGAGCGCTTCTCCTGGTACACGCGATACGGGATGCGCGAGGAGAATCTCCGTCTGCGCGATCACGAGAAGGACGAGCTCTCGCACTACTCCAAGCGGACGGTCGATATCGAGTACGCGTTCCCGTTCACGGACTGGGGCGAGCTCGAGGGGATCGCGAACCGGACGGACTTCGATCTGAAGCGTCACGCGGAGTTCTCCGGCCAAGACCTGACGTTCTTCGATCAGGAGGCGAACGAGCGCTACGTGCCGTACGTCATCGAGCCGGCAGCCGGCGCCGACCGCGCGACGCTCGCGTTCTTGATCGACGCGTACGCCGAAGAGGAAGCGCCTGCGGCCAGCGGCAAGACCGAGAAGCGAACCGTGCTCCGCCTGCACAAGGATCTCGCGCCCATCAAGGTGGCCGTGCTGCCGCTGTCGCGGAACGAGAAGCTGGTGCCGACCGCGCGCGAGGTCGCCGGGCCGCTGCGCGAGCACTGGATGATCGACTACGACGACGCCGGGTCGATCGGGCGCCGCTACCGCCGCCAGGACGAGATCGGTACGCCGTACTGCGTGACGGTGGACTTCGATTCGCTCGAGGACCATTCGGTGACGATCCGCGACCGCGATTCGATGATGCAGGACCGCATCAAGATCGACGAGCTGACGGACTACCTGCGCGAGCGGCTCTAGCAGCCCGCGCCGAATCCGAGCGTCCGCTCCTGCCCGGCGACGTCGCCCAGATGCACGAGCCCTGGGAGCTCGCCGTGCTCGGCGAGCGTGTCGACCTCGGGCGGTAGCAAGCGTAAACAGGTCCCGGCACGTACGAAGAGCGGGATCCGGTCGAGCGGCGCTTCGACGGTGATGACGCGGCCGCCGCTCAGGATCGGCCCGCCGGGCACCGCGTCGAACCGTCCCGTCTGTTCGTCGTACGTGGTCGCGGACCAGAAGTCGAGCCACTCGCCCGGCGGGAGGTAAAGCGTGCGCGTGGTGGCTCCTTCCTCGACGACCGGCGCGACGAGGAGATCCGGTCCGAAGAGGAACTCGTACTCGGCTTCCGGCGTCCACACCATCGGGTCCGAGGGGTAGGCGAGCGCGAGGTGCCGCATGATCGGCATGCCGGTCGCGACGTACTCGTCCGCCGCAGCGGAGATGTAGGGGAAGAGCTGGGTCCGCAGCTTCGCGTACTTGCGCCAGACCGGACGGACGTCGTCGTCCCAGACCTCGGAACGGACCGAGTCGTCGCCCGGCCGCGGGTAGCCGTCGGCCTGCGTCCGCATGATCCCGTTGAACGTGCCGAACTCGAGCCACCGGATGAGCAACTCGGCGTCGGTCTGCCCCTCGGTGAACAGCGCGTGGAAGCCGCCGATGTCGGTGCCCCAGAACCCGATCCCGCTCAGCCCCATCGACAACCCCTGGCTCACCGCGGCGGCGAGGCCGTCGGCCTTCGACCAGTCGGTCGTCGGATCCCCGCCCCACACGATCCGCGCGTACGGCGCCGTCCCCGTGTAGCCGCAGCGCACGAACTGCGCGAAGTCGAGGCCGCGCAACGGAGCGGTCAGCTCCTGGCTCGCGCGGTGATACATCGTGCAGTACTCGTTGTGCGCCGCCAGGCCGGAGCGGCCGTCGTGCATGACGGCGTCCGGCGGGACGTACTCGCCGAAGTCCTCCATCCAACCGTCGTATCCGTCGTCGAGGGCCTCCGTGATGAGGCCTTGCCACCACGCCGTCGCGTCCGGGTTCGTGAAGTCGACGACGGCCGAGTACGGCGGGTCGGGGGGCAGGTTCGCGGCAAGGTAGGGGACCGGGTAGGTCGTTCCGAGCGCGGTCTTGACGAAGTAGCCGTTCCGATTGCCCTCCTGGAACCGCGGGTGCGCGTTGCACATGAACGAGTTGACGTACGTCGTCACCATGTAGCCGTTGTCGTGGTACAGCTTCACGCGATCGCGCTCCGCCTGGCGGTTCGCGAGATGCGACCCGCACGGCAGGTAGTGGGTGTACGTCTGGGCCACCGTCACCGGCACGTCCCACTCGCGCCAGAGCGACGTGAGCTGCACGCGGAAATCGTTCGGGCCGGCAGGCTGGTACCACGGTCCGAAGAACCACGGCGCCGGATCGGGCTGGCGTCCGGTCGCCTCTCCGAGTCGCCGCACGACGTCCGCCGGCGTCGGTCCCGCGAACACGCGGGCTCGGAACGCAGGCTCCTGGATCTCGACGTTCCACGCGTCGCTTCGATCGGTGTTGAGCCGGAACCGGTTCGGGTAGCTCGAGTCGGCGAGGAACCCGTACCCGCGGCTCGAGAGGAGCCAGGGCATCGAGTAGTTCGTGCCGGGGATCGGCGGCGGTCCTTGCCAGCGGTCGCCGACGATCGGGTCGAGCTGCGGCTTGAATGCGCC
The DNA here is from genome assembly GCA_035249485.1 of Actinomycetota bacterium. GTDB lineage: Bacteria > Actinomycetota > AC-67 > AC-67 > AC-67 > DATFGK01. The sequence goes on from DATFGK010000079.1 coordinate 9,389, forward strand.
GGCTGAGAACGGACCCTCCTCGTTCCAGCTCTCGACCTCGCGGCCGGTCTGGTCGGCAGCGTCCGAGCGCTCGCCGAATCCAACGAAGCGCTCGCCGGGCTGCGATGCGAACGACCAGCCCGTCGCCGTCACCCCGGCCGTGTTGTCGAGCGTCGCGTCGACGGAGACGACCCCCTCACCGGTCGGCGCGAAGATCACCCGGAACATCCGCCCGAGCGGGTCGTCGGTCTCGACGTCCAGAACGAGCGCGCCGCCCTCGGTGTGATGACTCACGATGCGCGTCGCGTGGAACCAGCGAACCGGTACGTTCAGGAACACGCCGTAGCCGATCTCCGGCGGCTGGAGCTGCACGCGGACGTCGACCGCGAACGCCAGCGTTCCGTATCGTGCGGTTAGGTCGAGCGGCGACGGCGACGCGTCCTCCAACGCACCGACGCCCGGCTGACGGAACGAAACCCGGAACGGATCGGGTTCCACGACGACCTCGAGCGACCCGCTCTGGACGGTCAGCGAGTCAGCAGCCGTGCTCGCCGGCGGCGACACGGCGAGCATCGTCGCGACGAGCGCGAGCGGAACCACGAGCGTCCTTCGCATGGGTGGGTGTTCGACGACCGGTCGGGCGACTCCTGCGGTTCAGGCGCCCGGGGCGACGATCTCTGGGGTGGGCTCGCCGCCTCGCGGCTCGCGGACGCGCGTGCGCAGCAGGATCAACCCCGCCATAGCGATGGCCGTCGAAACCGCGAACGTCGCCGGGTATCCGAGGGCGTGCGCGACCGGCCCGAGCGACAGCGCGCCGATCCCGAACGCGAGATCGACGAACGCGGAGTAGGTCCCGACCACGGCGCCGCGCTCGAACGCCGGCGCACCGCGGATCGCCAGGAGCATCAGCGCCGGGAACGCGAACGCCTGCCCGAAGCCGAAGATGAACGCGCCTACATACAAGCCGATCGGTTGCTGCCACGCAGCCATCACGAGCAGCCCGGCCGAGCAGGTCGACGCCGCGATCGTTGCCGAGCGCCGCGGTCCGAGCACGTCCGGGATCCGCGCACCGAACAGACGGATGAGCAAGACGGTGAACGAGTAGGTGAAGAACACGAAGCGCGAGCCGCTCATCCCGAGCTCGAGCGCGTAGAGCGAGACGAACGAGCTGAAGGCCGCGAAGCCCCACACCGTGCACATGAGCACGAGGCCCGGCAGCACGGCCGCCGGATGAACGAGCCGGCTCGGACCGCCGGTGCCGCGCTCCGGGCGTGCGTCGCGCACCCGAATGGCGAGCACCGTGGCAACCGCACCTATCGCGGCGGCCACCCACCACAACGTCGTGAAGTCGGTGGCATCGAGCAACGACTCGCCGAGGATCGGTCCCATGGAGATGCCGCCGTAGAGCGAGAGCGAGAAGAGCGAGACCGCCTCCCCGCGGCGCTCCTCGGGAGCGAGGTCGTTGATCGCAGCCGCTGCACCGACGAAGAACAGCCCCTCGCCGACCCCAGACAGGAGCCGGAGCACCATCAAGAGCGGGAGCGTCTCGACGATCGTGTTCGCGAGGACGGACACCGCGACGATCGTCGAGCCGATCACGAGCAACGGACGCCTGCCGTGCTTGTCGCCCATACGCCCGGCGATCGGACGCAACACGACCGCAGTGAGGCTGAACGCCCCTCCCGAAAGGCCGACGGCGACGTCGCTGCCGCCGAGTGGTCCCTCGATGAAGCGAGGGAACGTCGGCAGGAGCATCCCGACGCACAGGAAATACGCGAAGGTCGACAGGACGACCAAGGCGAACGCAGGAGTCACCAAACGTTGCTTGCGCTGCGCATCCCCCGAGGTCACGGCGGGGACTGTACGCAAGGCCTGCGCACTGTGCGAAACTGCCGGTTCCAGGGCTACGGAAGGGTGATCGCGCGTGCCTGCCAAAACCAAGAAGACCGGGACCAAGAAGAGGTCCGCCGGCAAGAAGCAAGCCGTCAAGTCCGCGCCCAAGGCGCGGAAGTGGGTCTACGACTTCTCCGAAGGCAACAAAGACAAGAAGGATCTGCTCGGCGGGAAGGGAGCCAACCTCGCCGAGATGACGCGGCTCGGGCTGCCGGTGCCGCCCGGCTTCACGATCACCACCGAAGCGTGTAACGCCTACCGCAAGGGCGGCCGGAAGTTCCCGACCGGCCTGACCGATCAGGTCGCGAAACGCCTGCGAAAGCTCGAAGAGACGATGGGGCGCGGTCTCGGCGACCCGCACGATCCGCTGCTGGTGTCGGTACGCTCCGGCGCGAAGTTCTCGATGCCGGGGATGATGGACACCGTCCTCAACGTCGGGCTCAACGATGAGAGCGTCGAGGGCCTTGCGAAGCAGACGAGCGACGACCGTTTCGCGTGGGACTCGTACCGCCGCCTCTGCCAGATGTTCGGCAAGACGGTGATGGATGTGGACGGCGAACGCTTCGAGCACGCGCTCGAAGAA
>DATFGK010000080.1:0-20965 GCA_035249485.1 Actinomycetota bacterium
GGCCCGACCCCGCCCCTCCGCCGCGCGAGCGACATCCGGCGCGAGCGCGGCGCGAGCGCGCTCCATAGCCGCCGGCACTCCGCCCGAGAAGAAGCTGAACGTCTCGGCCTTGGTTCCCCAGTCGGCCGCGGCGGCCACCACGAGCGCGCCGACCTCGATCGCGGCCTCGCTCTCGCCGAGCTGCTCGAGCGCGATCGCGAGACCCGACACGTCGTACAGCGCGTACTGCCCGAAGTCGGCCATCGTGGATCCCAGGCTCTGAACGAACAGCTCGAGCGCACGCCCGGGTTCGTTCATCATCAGCGACCAGTCGCCGCGCACGTTGGGGATGCCGCGCGACGCGAGCGTGTCCATGCCGGCGGCGAGCTCCTCGGCCTCGTCGAGCAGCGGCCCGGCAGTCCCCGGATCGCTGCTCATCATCAGCGCTTGCGCGAGCGTCAGCAGGCTGATCATCGTCCGCTCGTCGGATCCCGCCTTCCGATGGAGCTCGAGCGATTCCTGGGCGGTGGCGACCGCCTGTTCCGCGAGGCCGCCGACCATCTGCGCCTGCGCGAGCGACAGAAGGTCGCCCCCGCGGTCGAGGTCCGACCGCCCGGTCAACAAAGCCAGGCCGCGCTCGGCCGCCCCGAGGCCCTCGTCGCCGCGTCCGGCGAGGATCAGGACGTGCGCCTTGCTCAGGAGCAGCTCGCCGCGCGCGGCCACGCTCAGCTCGGGGCGGGCGAGCGCGATGTCGACCTGGTCGATCGTGGCGCGCAGGTTCCCCTTCATGGCCCAGAACCCCGACAGGTTCGACGCGAGCGCCGCCTGCATCATCGGCTCGTGCTCGCGCGCCCACCGCGCCGCGGCCCACGTGTCGGGGAGCAGCCGTTCGACGATCTCGATGACGTGCGGCGGCGCGCTCGAGGACGACCGCACGGTCCGGCTGAGCAAGATCATCGCCTCGGTGTGGCGCTGGCGGAGCTCATCGCGCTCCTCGGACGCGGCGAGCCGCTCGGCCGCGACCTCGCGTAGCGACTCGACGAGCTCGAGCCCGGAGCCGTTCCGCCGGAGCAGCGAGTAGTCGACGAGCACGGCGGCCGCCTCGAGCACGTCGATGCCCGAGCCGCACACGACCTCGATCACGTCGAGCGTCGGGATGCCCTTGAAGATGCCGAGCCGCGTGAACAGCGTCGCGGCGTCGGGCGTCAGCAGATCCAGGGTCCACTCGATCGTGGCGCGAACCGAGCGATGGCGGTCGGGTCGGTCGGCCTCGGCGCTGCGCAGATCGAGCGCCGACCCGAGCCGGTCGAGCAGCTGCCGCGGTGTCATCAACCGGAGCCGCGCGGCGGCGAGCTCGAGCGCCAGCGGCAGCGCCCCGAGCTTGACGCAGAGCTGCTCGACGGCCTCACGGGTCTCGCGATCGGCGAGCGACAGCGTCGGATCGACGGCATTCGCGCGGCTCATGAACATGCTGAGCGCTTCGTCGGCCGCCATCGGGCCGAGCGTGATCGCGCGCTCGGACTCGAGCCGCAGCGGTGCGCGGCTCGTCGCGAGGACCGCGATCCCCGGCGCGCAGCCCAGGATCCGCGCGACCATCACGGCCGCGTCGGCGAGATGCTCGAGATTGTCGAGCACGATCAGATGGCGCTTGCTCTCGACGCGCTCGGCGATCGCGTCGAGGAGATCGATCCCCGGCGCGTCGCGTACGTGCATCGCGGTGGCGACGGCCTGGAGCAGTTCCTGCGACGATCGCAACGCCTCCGCACGTACCAGCCAAACCCCGTCCGTGAACGTGTCGAGCAGCGTTCGGGCCACCGCCATCGCGACCGTCGTCTTGCCGACCCCGCCCAGCCCGGTCAGCGTGACCAAACGCGCGTCCTGCTCGAGGAACGCCGACACGACCGCGGCGAGCTCGGCGGTGCGGCCGACGATCGCGCGGTCGGTCGGCGGGAGGTTGGTCGGCCGGACGTCGAGCGTGCGCGGCGGCGGGAAAGCGTCCGCTCGCCGGTCCTCGTCGACGACGAGGTGGAACAGGCGGATCGGGTCCGGGAAGTCCTTCAGGCGGTGCCAGCCGAGGTCTTCGATCGGAGCCCGGCCGACTGCCGAGCGAGCCGCGTCGGTGAGCAGGATCTGACCGCCGCTCGATACGGCGCCGACCCGAGCACCCCGGTGGACCTCGAGTCCGACGTAGTGGCCGTCGGCGCGCTCCACGAAGCCGGTGTGTAACCCCATGCGGACGCGAAGCTCGCCGACAGCGGCTGGCCAGGAGTTGGCGCGCAATGATCGTTGGGCGCTCGTCGCCGCCTCGAGAGCGGCTCCCGGTTCGGCGAAGGTCGCGAAGAACGAGTCGCCCTCGGTGCCTTCGATGTAGCCGCCGCCGGCGGCGATCGCGTCTCGGAGGATCCGGCGATGCTCGGTGAGCACCTCGGGCCACGCTGCGCCGAGCTCCTGCGCCAAGCGGGTCGAGCCCTCCACGTCCGTGAACAGCATCGTCACGGTACCGACGGGAGGGGTCGTGGCCAGCGGCACGGCTGCTTCTTACGGGACGCGCTCGGAAGGGGTCAAGGGTCCCATCATCGCTGAGGGGACCGGTGACCGCCGCTGCTAAACTGTCGCTCGGATGGGGGGCGAATCTCCGAAGGAAGCTTGCGGCCTTTTCGGCGTCTGGGCGCCGGATGAGGAAGTAGCGAAGCTCACCTTCTTCGGCCTCTACTCCCTCCAGCACCGCGGCCAGGAATCCGCCGGCATCGCCGTCTCCGACGGCACCGGGATCCTCGTCTACAAGGACATGGGCCTGGTCGCTCAGGTCTTCAGCGAGGCGACCCTCGCGACGCTCCAGGGCCAGCTCGGCATCGGGCACACGCGCTACTCGACCACCGGCTCGAGCCGTTGGGAGAACGCCCAGCCGGCCTTCAAGCCGACCGCGTCCGGCGGTGTGGCCCTGGGCCACAACGGCAACCTGACCAACACGCGTGATCTCGCCGCGATGGTCAAGAAGACCAACGGCGGCCCGAAGTCGACCACCGACTCCGACATCGTCGCTCAGCTCCTCGCCGACCGGCTGACCGGCGACATGGAGGACGCGATCGCCGAGACGATGCCGCTCCTGCAAGGGGCGTTCTCGTTCGTGATCATGGACGAGAAGACCGTCTACGGAGTGCGCGACCCCTACGGCGTCCGGCCGCTCGTCGTCGGCCGGCTCCCGTCCGGCGGCTGGGTCATCACGAGCGAGACGTGCGCGCTCGACATCGTCGGCGCGTCCTACGTCCGCGACGTCGAGCCCGGCGAGATCGTCGCGATCGACGAGCGCGGGCTTCGCAGCCGCGTCTACGCGAAGCCCACCCCGAAGCTCTGCATCTTCGAGTACGTCTACCTCGCCCGGCCCGACAGCGTGATGTACGACCGCAGCGTGCACGAGGTGCGCCGCGAGCTCGGCCGCACGCTCGCGCAGGAATCGTCGGCCGACGCGGATCTGGTGATCGGCGTGCCCGACACCGGACCGGTCGCCGCCGCCGGCTTCGCCGAGGCGACGGGCATCCCCTACGGCGAGGGCATCGTCAAGAACCGCTACGTCGGCCGGACGTTCATCCAGCCGACGCAGACGATCCGGCAGCTCGGCATCAAGCTCAAGCTCAATCCGCTCCCGTCGGCCATCAAGGACAAGCGGCTCGTCGTCGTCGACGACTCGATCGTGCGCGGGAACACGACGCGCCAGATCGTGCGGATGCTCCGCGAGGCCGGCGCGCGCGAGGTGCACCTGCGCATCACGAGCCCGCCGATCCGCTGGCCCTGCTTCTACGGCATCGACATGGCCACAAAGGCCGAGCTCGTCGCGACCGACCTCGCGGTCGAGGAGATCCGTTCCTACATCGGCGCGGACTCGCTGGCGTATCTGTCGCTCGCCGGGTTGGTCCGCGCGACGGGCAATCCGTCGGATCGCTTCTGCCGCGCGTGCTTCGACGGCATCTACCCGGTCCCGATCTCCGAGGACGAACAGTCGAAGTTCCTCCTCGAAGAGCCGGCCGCCCCGCGCGAGTAGCATCCCACCCGTGACCCCCAACGCCTCCTACCGCGGGGCCGGCGTCGACATCGAAGCCGGCGACCGCGCCGTCGAGATGATGCGTGGCCACGTCGCCTCCACTCACCGCCCCGAGGTGATCGGCGATCTCGGCGGCTTCGCCGGCGCGTTCTCGGCGTCGTTCGCAAACCGCAAAGACCCGGTCCTGCTCGGCGCAGCCGACGGCGTGGGCACGAAGCTGCTCATCGCGCAGGCGCTCGACCGTCACGACACCATCGGGATCGATCTCGTCGCGATGGTCGTCGACGATCTCGTCTGCCACGGCGGGGAGCCGCTGTTCCTCCTCGACTACATCGCGTGCGGCAGGGTCGTGCCCGAACGCATCGAGCGCATCGTCGCCGGGATCGCCGAAGGATGCCGCCAGGCGGGCTGCGCGTTGCTCGGCGGTGAGACGGCCGAGCATCCCGGTGTGATGGAGCCCGACGCCTACGACCTCGCGGCGTTCGCGGTCGGCGTCGCGGATCGCGCGTCGATGTGGGGACCCGACCGCGTGCAGGAAGGCGACGCCGTGATCGGTCTCGCATCGAGCGGCCTGCATTCGAACGGCTACTCGCTCGTGCGCCGCATCATGCTCGAGCACGACCTCGCGCTCGACGCGCCGGTTCCGGGTCTGGACCGCCGTGCGCTCGGCGACGAGCTCCTCGAGCCGACGCGGATCTACGCGCCGGCGATGCTCGCGCTCGACCGCGAGCACGGGCTCGCGGTGCGCGCGGCCGCGCATGTCACCGGCGGCGGCATCGAGGGGAACCTTGCGCGCGTACTACCCAACGGTCTCGAGGCCGTCATCGACCCCGTGACCTGGCCGGTGCCGGCGATCTTCACATTCCTGGCCGAAACGGGACGGATAGCGGAACAAGACATGCGCAGGGCCTTCAATCTCGGTCTCGGCATGACGATGGTAATAGCCGAGGGGGACGCCGGTCGGGCCGTTGAAGCGCTCGGGGAGCGCGGGCTCGCGGCGTACCTCGTCGGTCATGTCGGTCGGGGAGAGCGAGGGGTTGCACGTGAGGAACGCTCGACGTGAGAGCGAGGCGCCGCCCGCAGCGGGAACGTCCAAAGCTGCCCAAACCCTGATCGATACCGAACCCCGTCGTACCTCGCACCTCCGCGCCGTCCTTCCCAACGAGCGGCTCACCAGCCTCGAAGACGTCGAGCGTGGACGCTGGCATCTCTGGTCCGTCACCTTCGTTCTCCTGTTCGGGCTCTCGATCGTCACGGTCATCGCCTCGTACTGGCGCGACAGCCTCCCGCCGTCGATCGCCGAGATGCTCGACTACGGCGTCGTCCGGTTCGTGTTCCTCGCGCTCTCGCTCGCGTTCGTGCTCCACGTGATCGACCGAGAGCGCCGCTTCAAGCAGGTGACGCACGCGCTGATCGACGCCCGCGCGCGTTCGCTCGCACTCGAGGACCGCCTTCGCGACGTATCCGCGCTCCAGCAGGTGCTCGTCGCGCTCAACTCGTCGCTCGAGATGGAGCAGGTGCTCGAGATCATCCTCCGCCAGTCGTCGCGGCTCGTCAGCGCGACCGAAGGCGCCGTGCTCCTGGTCGATAAGGAGCGCGGCGTCCAGACCATCGCGTCGGCGATCCCCGAGGGGCTCACCGGCGAGTTCGCGATCGGCGAGGACCTCCCCGGCACCGTCGCGCGGACGCGCCTCGCGACGCTCGCCGAAGGTCCCGAGCAGGTCGCGAGCTTCCCGTGGGTCGCCGGCCGCGCGATCGCGACGAGTATGTGCGCTCCGCTGGTCGCCGGCGGCGAGCTCATCGGTACGCTGATCCTCTCCGCGAAGGGCGACCGGCGGTTCGGCGAGTACGACCTGCGGTTGCTGATGCTCTTTGCCGAGCAAGCCGCGGTCGCGATCTCCAACGCGCAGGCCTACAAGCGCGAGCGTGAGAGCGTCTCGCGGCTCGCCGACCTCGACCGGCTGAAGACCGACTTCGTCGCGACGATCACCCACGAGCTCAAGACGCCGCTCACGTCCCTGCTCGGCTACGCGCAGATCCTCCGCAAGCGCGCGGTGGAGCTGAAGCCCGAGCAGCGCGACGAGTTCTTCGAGATCATGGCCCGTCAGGGCGAGCGCATCCTCCGCCTGATCGAAGAGCTGCTGCAGTCGAGCCGCATCGAAGCCGGTGGGACGAAGCTGCGTCGCGAGCCGCTCGACCTGCGCGCGATCACCGGCCAGCTCGAGAAGGACCTGTCGAGCATGTCGCGCAGCCACGGCTTCGCGTTCGACGTGCCCGACCATGACCTCGGCCTCTTCGGCGACGCTACCGCGCTCGAGCATGTGCTCACCAACCTGCTCGAGAACGCGATCAAGTACTCCGGCCCCGACTCGACGATCCGCCTCTCCGTCGAGGAGCAGGGCAACGAGATCCACATCAAGATCGCCGACCAGGGTCAGGGCATCGAGCCCGAGGACCTGCCGTTCATCTTCGAGCGCTTCCGTCAGACGAACACCGGAACCGGCAAGACACGCAATTCCGTGGGCCTCGGCCTTTACATCGTTCGGAGCCTCGTCAACGCGCACGGCGGCCGCGTCTGGGCGGACTCGAAGGTCGGCCAGGGAACGACCTTCACGGTCGCGCTGCCGCGGCGCGAAGCGAACGGGTCGGATCCGGCGGTGTCGCTACAGGACGCCGAACAGACGGGCCGGCTTCTCGATCAGGTCACCGAGGTACCGTAGGAACCGTCCCGCCTCGGCGCCGTCGATGATGCGGTGGTCGAAGGAAAGCGCGAGCGTCATCACATCGCGTGCCACGATCTGATCCCCGACGACCCACGGTCGTTTCGCGATCGCGCCGGTCGCGAGGATCGCCGCCTCCGGGTAGTTGATGAGCGGAGTACCCGATTCCATCCCGAACGATCCGACGTTGGTGATCGTGATCGTCGAGCCGGAAAGCTCGGCCGCTGTGATCGTCCCGTCGCGCGCTCCCTCCGCGAGACGCGAGATCTCGCGAGCGATGTCGAACACGGACAACTGATCGGCGTCGCGGATCACGGGAACGAGCAAGCCGCGCTCGGTATCGGTCGCGATCCCGATGTGGTACGCGTGCTTGACGACGATCTCAGTGCGCTCGGCATCCCACGACGAGTTCACCAGCGGGTGCTTCCGCAGCGCCGCGACGAGCGCCTTGACGATCACGGGCAGCGGCGAGATCTTGCTGCCACCCGCTTCCGGCGACACGGTCAGATCGGCGCGCAGGCGCATCAGTTCGGTCGCATCCACCTGGAGCCACTCGGTGACGTGGGGTATCTCCGAGTAGGACCGGACCAGTCGCTCGGCGATCGTGCGGCGGATCGCGCGCACCGGGATCCGCTCCTCGAGCGGACCTTGCGCGGCCGCCGCGCGTCGCTGCGCCGGCTGGATGGACGTGACGCTCGCGACCGCGGCGGCAGGCTTGACGGCGCCTCCTTCTGAGGCAGCCACCACATCCTCCCGAGTCACGCGGCCGTCCTTGCCCGACCCTTCGATGCCGTCGATGTCGACGCCGAGCTCCTTGGCGAGCTTGCGGACCGGCGGCGTCGCCAGCGCCTTCGCGGGCGCTTCGGGAACCGGCTCCGGCTCCGGTTCGGGCTCCGGTTCGGGGGCGGCCTGATCGGCACGGCCGATCTTCTTGCGACGCCGCCGGCGAGACCCTTCCTCCTCGGGGCCGTAGCCCACGAGCACCTCGCGGCGCTTCCCGGCCTCCGGCGCGTCGCCCGAGGTCTTGAACGACACGAGCGGGGCGCCGACCTTCACGCGCTCGCCGACGTCGCCGTGGAGCTTCTCGATGACGCCGGCGTACGGCGAGGGGATCTGGACGAGCGCCTTCTCGGTCTCCACCTCGACGAGCGGCTGGTTGAGCTCGACCTCCTCGCCCTCTTTCACGAGCCAGGAGACGATCTCGGCTTCCTCCAGACCCTCGCCCAGGTCGGGGAGCTTGAACTCGCGTACCTCGCCGGCCATCAGTAGTTGAGCACCTTATCGACGGCGTCGAGCACGCGGTCGAGGTCGGGCAGGTGCACGTCCTCGAGCTTCGCCGGCGGATACGGGATGTCGAAGCCGCCGACGCGCACGACCGGCGCGTGCAGCGACAGGAAGTCGTCCTCCATGATGCGCGCGGCGATCTCTCCGCCGAACCCGCCGGTCACCTGTGCCTCGTGGACGACGACGGCCCGGCCGGTCTTCTTCACGCTCTCCATGATCGTCTCGAGATCGAGGGGGATCAGCGATCGCAGGTCGATCAGCTCGATCGACACGCCATCGGCGGCCGCCTCCTCGACGGCTTCCTGACACGTGCGGACCGACGGCCCGTACGTGATCAGCGTGACGTCGGTCCCTTCGTTGCGTATCGCTGCCTTGCCGATCGGCAACCCGTTCGGCTCGAGCTCGAAGTCCTCGCGGATCCAGTAGCGGCGCTTCGGTTCGAGGAACATCACCGGGTCGGGGTCCTCGATCGAGCGGATCAGCAGCGAGTACGCGTCCGACGGGGTCGACGGCGTGACGACCTTCAGCCCGGCCGTATGCGTGAAGTACGCCTCCAACGACTCCGAGTGATGCTCGACCGCGCCGATCCCGCCCCCGTATGGGATGCGGACGACGATCGGGAGCCGCATCCGTCCGCGCGAGCGCGAACCGTACTTCGCGAGGTGCGAAACGATCTGCTCGAACGCGGGGTAGGTGAAGCCGTCGAACTGCATCTCGGCGACCGGTCGCAGCCCATACATCGCCATCCCGATCGCGGTGCCGACGATCCCCGACTCGGCGAGCGGCGTGTCGAGCACGCGGTCTTCGCCGAACTCCTGCTGGAGCTTGTCGGTGATGCGGAACACGCCGCCCAGCTTTCCGACGTCCTCGCCGAGCACGACGACGTGCTGGTCCGCCTTCATGCTGTGGCGCAGCGCTTCGTTGAGCGCGGCGGCCATCGTCATCGCCGGCATCTAGGACTCGTCCTCTCGTCCGGCGAGCTCCTCGTAGAGCAGCCACTCTTCGCGGCGGAGGATGTCGGACGGCTCGCTGTAGACGAACTCGAACAGCTCGTGCGCGGGCCGAGGCCCGGCGCCGACGATCTCGGCGCGGATGTGCGCCGCGATCTCCTTGCTCTCGTCCTCGACCTTCTGCTTGAACTCGTCGGTGATGATCCCCTCGGCTTCCAGGTATCTCGTGAAGCGCACGATCGGATCGAGCGCCTCCCACTTCTTGAGCTCTTCGTCGGTGCGGTAGCGCGTCGGGTCGTCGGCGGTCGAGTGCGGGCCGCGCCGGAACGTGACGGCTTCGATCAGCGTCGGGCCGAGCCCTTCGCGCGCGCGGCGCACGGCTTCCTGCGCGACGACGTAGCACGCGAGCACGTCGTTGCCGTCGACGCGCACGCCGGGGAACCCGTAGCCGAGCGCTTTCACCGCGATCGTCGGCGCGGCCGTCTGCTTCGAGAGCGGAACCGAGATCGCGTACTGGTTGTTCTGGCAGAAGAAAACGACCGGCGCTCTCCAGACGCCGGCGAAGTTCATGCTCTCGTGCGCGTCGCCCTCCGAGGTTGCACCGTCACCGAAGCACGCGAGCGCCACCGTCTTCGCGCCGTCGAGCTTGGCCGCGATCCCGAACCCCGCGGCGTGCAGGGTTTGCGTCGCGATCGGGACCGAGTACATCGCGAACCGATGCTCCTTCGGGTCCCACATGCCGCCGTGCCACGTCCCGCGGAAGAGGTGGAGGATGTCGACCGGATCGATCTTGCGCATCATCGCGAGCGCGAGCTCGCGGTAGGACGGAAAGATCCAGTCGCCCTCGTCGAGCGCGTAGCCGGTCCCGACCTGCGCCGCCTCCTGGCCGATCAGCGGGGTATACACGCCGAGCTCGCCCTGGCGCTGGAGGTTCGTCCCCTCGAGGTCGGCGCGACGCGCCAGAACCATGTAGCGGTAGATCTCGAGGAGGTCGTCCTTCTTGAGGTCGGGCTCGTAGCCCGTGTCGGGGATGAGCGTCCCGTCGGGCTTGAGGAGCTGGATGGTGGCCGTCGGAACGTTCGAGGGGTCGACGAACCCCCGGCGCTCCTCCATCACTGCCCTCCTCCCGGCGGGGTCTCCGCCGGCCCGGTCTTGCCGTTCCCGCGGGGTCGCCGCGGGGCCCAATGCTCACCGACCGCCGCGAGCCCCGTCAACGCCAGTTGTCGCCCCTACATCCTGCCCAGAACCTCGCCGCGCAACAGTCCGAGCTGCCGGAGGCGTTTCTCCATCTCCTGGCGTCCGACCCGGAAACCTCGAGCGGTTTCCTCGATGTCGATGTGCCCGTTCTGCTCCTTCACGGCTTTCTCGACGAGGGTGTCGGGCATGAGGATCTCGGCCGCGAACTGGTCGGCTTCGTGCTCGAGCTCGTTCTTCTCCCACTGGACCTGACGGGGCATCGGCTCGCCGCCGTGAAGCACGTGGTGGCCGATCTCGTGGGCAAGCCGCCAGCGCTCCCGCGCCGTCGGCGCACGCTCCTGCCGCTTGAGCCGGGTGCGGCCGCGGCCGGGCCGCGTCAGCGCATCCCAGACATCCGTCGAGAGATGCCACGGGCGTTCGTGATGGAGACGCAGAGCTGCGAGCACGCGCTCCAGATCGACCGGTGCTTCCTTGATGCTCGACTGCTTCAGGACCGATTTGGCGCGCTTGGTGATCAGCTCGGGCTCCACGGCTTCACTGTACCGGAGCCGCGGGCGAGGCCCAAGGGATGCGATGCGAGTGGCGTCTCAGCGTCCGGCGCGGATCCGATCGCCGGCGATGCGATCGGCCGCGGCGGCCGTCGAGATCCCGTCGGCACGCGCACGAGCGAAAACGTTCCGCAAACGGTCGCCGATGGCGGCGGCCTTCGCGAGCGCGCGCTGCTCGTCGTACCCGTGGAGCTCGTCCTCGACGTTGATCAACCCGCCGGCGTTGATGACGTAGTCCGGCGCGTAGAGGATCCCCGCCTCGGTCAGCGCGTCCCCGTGTTCGGGGCGCTCGAGCTGATTGTTCGCGGCGCCGGCGATCGCACGCGTTTTCAGCGCCGGCAGCGACGCGTCGTTGACGACGGCGCCGAGCGCGCAGGGCGCGAGGATGTCGCACGGGACGCCGAGGATCTCGTCGGCAGCGACGACCTCGGCGCCGCCGAGCTCCGAAGCCAGGTCGCGTACGCGATCGAGATCGACATCGGCGATCGTGAGCTGTGCCCCTTCGGACGCAAGGTGTCTGGCGACGCCGGAGCCGACCTTGCCGAGGCCCTGTACGGCGACGTGCTTGCCGGCGAGCGACGGATCGCCCCAGAGCTCCTGCGCGACCGCTTTCATCCCGTGCCAGACGCCGTAGGCCGTGACGCGGGATGGGTCGCCCGACCGTGACGACGTACCGGTGACGAAGCGCGTCGCCGTCGCGATCACGTCCATGTCGGCGCTCGTCGTGCCGACGTCGGCGGTCGTGATGTACGCGCCGCCCAGGCGTTCGACCGCGCGACCGTACGCCTGCAGCAGCTCGGGCGTCTTGTCGGTGCGCGGGTCGCCGATCACGACCGCCTTCCCGCCGCCGAGATCGAGCTCCGCCGCAGACGCTTTGAACGCCATCGCCCTCGCGAGACGCAGGACATCGCGCAGCGCCGCCTCCTCGGACGGGAACGGATAGAAGCGCGTCCCACCGAGAGCCGGCCCGAGGGCCGTCGAGTACACCGCGATGATGCAGCGCAGCCCCGACTCCGGGTCGTGTGCGTAGTTGACGGTCTCGTACTCGCCGGCCAGGAGCTCGAAAACGTCCATGAGAAGCGGATTCTACCTGCGTCCGAGAAAGCGAACGGCCGCCCCATGAGGGCGGCCGCGGCTCCCTAGCACGTCAGAACGAGACGGTTCGCAGCATCAGCGCTTCCTCGTCCGGAGTCTCCTCCGTAGGAAGCTCGATGCCCCAGTCGTCCTCCGCCTCGATCCCCGGATTCGCAGCGAAGAACGCCATCTGTAGCCAGATCGCCGCTGCGTCGGGATTCATCTTTTCGATCTTCATGTAGCCTCCCCGGATCTCCCAGCGAGTCACGATACAGGTCCACACAGCCATGTGAAGGGGTTTTCCATCGTTACTTCGGAGTAAGTTGCGATGCGCTTGAGAACGCGCAGGCGAGCAGTTACCGCGCAGTAGCCTTACCGGCGGGTAGCTCCGCCTCGGGCGGCACGTCCAGCTCGTTGAGCCGATCGATCAAGATCCGTAGCCGGCCGAAGCGCATCCGGTCGAACCACAACGCGATACGCGGCAGATCGACCGTATCGTCGTCCTTGATCTCTTCGGGCGAGGGTTCCACGGGCTCGATGGCACCGCGCGTGATGACGTCGGCGAATTCGTCGGACAGGCGCTGCAGCGTCGCGGCGTCGGGCATCACCTTCAAGCGCAAGACGAGCCGGCCGGCGACGAATCGCTGTGAGTGATACACGCGGTAGAAGCGTTCGATCTCCGCGACCGCTTCGTTGATGTCGTCGGTCCGCATGTAGAGCTGCTCGTCCTCAGGCGATACGTAGCCGCCTGCGATAAGCACGTCGTGCACCCACGTGTCGAAGGCCGTCCAGAACTTCCCGCCCGGCGGGTCGAGCAGCACGATCGGGTGGAGGTCGCTCTTGCCGGTCTGGATCAACGTGAGGAGCTCGAATGTCTCGTCGAGCGTGCCGAACCCGCCCGGACAGAGCACGAACGCGTCGGCTTCCTTGATGAACATGAGCTTGCGCGTGAAGAAGTACTTGAAGTTGATGAGCTTCGGATCCTCGGCGATGAACTGGTTCGGCTGCGCCTCGAACGGCAGACGGATGTTGACGCCGAACGAGCGCTCGCCGCCGGCGCCTTCTTGCGCGCCCTCCATCACGCCGGGCCCGGCGCCGGTCACGACCATCCAGCCGCGGGAAACGATCTCCTTCGCGAAATCCCGGGCGGCGATGTAGTCGGGATCGGTCGGCGCGGAGCGCGCGGAGCCGAAGATCGTCACCTTGCGTTCGTGCCGGTACGGCGCGAAGACGCGGAACGCGTAGCGCATCTCCTTGAGCGCCGAGTTCACGATCTTGCGGTCCAGCCGGCCGACCTCGTCGCGGGACAGCCGCAGCGCGGTCGCGACGATCTCGAAGGCGAGGTCGGGATCCTTCGCGCCGTACTCGGCGATGATCGCGCGGATCCGTTCGTCGACGTCCGGGTTCCCGGTGGAATAGGCGCGACGACGCTTCTGGGGAGGCATGGGATCGAGTGTACCCGTCCGGGTCTTCGGTGGTTGCCCGGTCTATAATCGGCTTCGAGATGGTCCCGGCGGCCACGCTCAAGGTGTTCGAGCCGCTAAGCGCGTTCGACGGTGACGAGCGCGCGTATTGGGAAGCGTACGCCGCCGGCGGCGAGCCCCTACCCCCGCGCACGGTCCTCCTCGATCGCGAGACCGGTCTCGAAGGCGCGACCGCGACCCTGGTCGCCGAGCGCGAACACGCGGAGCTCGTCGAGCGTCGCGGCGTGACGTTCGTGTGTCCGCATCGCACCAAGCTCCGTCTGCTCGCATCGATCTTGGCGTTCCGCCGATCGATCCCCGCCGAGGTCGTCCGGGCCTTCATGCCCGAGGACGAGGTCGAGCGGGCCGAGGAGGAGATCGAGTCCCTCCGCAACACCCATCCCGACTGGCGGAACCACATCCTCGAGAGCGCCTGGGAGGTCCCGCTCCATTGGTTCGCCGCGTTCGACGACGCCGAGCGGCAGCTGATCCAGAACGCCGACGGGTCGCTGGGCCTCCGCTACGAGACGTTGCTCCGAGCCGCCCGGGAGCGGGTCGCGCGGGTCCTGGCGATCGTCCGGGACTCCCTGCCGAACCCCGGCGTGATCGCGCCGCTCGCCGGGCTCGTCCGGTGGCTCGAGGAGTTCAACGATGTCGGGTTGCTGGCCCTCGACTATGCCGACGTCGCTCGCCTGATGTCGCCGGAGACGCTGGAGGCGGACCGGACGTGTCGTGACATCTGGGCGTCCGTCCGAGCACTCAGCGAGGGCGACGGCGAGCGGGCGTCGGCCTATTACATGACGGCCGCCGAGCGCTGGTCGGCCGTCCGCCGGCGAGAGACATGGAATTAGAGCGAGCCACTCGATCTTCTGACCAGCGGAAACGTGTGCCGAGGCTTCATCGAGAGGAGCTCGGGGAACGACACCCGTGACAAAAAGGACGGGACGTCGTTTAAGGTTAAGGCAGTTGAAAACCGGGTGAGAGGGGCGTTAAGCCCATAGCAACCGAGTTGGGTTTCGCCCTCAAGTACCACTGGAAATGCTCCGAAAAGACTATAGCGACCGTGGGGAGCAGGTACGACAATCAGGGTCGCAGGTAACGAAAAGGGACATCTGGGGCCAGCCACGGGGCGAGCTCCACTGTAAGGAGGTAGGGATGAAGCGGGATCAGTCGTCGGGCGAGACGCTGCTTACCCCCGCCGAGGTTGCTGCGCTCTTCCGAGTGGACCCGAAGACGGTCACTCGGTGGGCGAAAGCCGGGAAGCTCTCCTCGATCCGGACGCTGGGCGGCCACCGCCGTTACCGGGAGTCCGAGGTCATGAGCCTCCTGGAAGGCGTAGCACCGCAGCGGCGCGGATAAGCGTCGGATCAACGGGCCGGGTACCTTCGGCCCGACATATGCAAACAGCAAGGGCGGCCTTCGGCCGCCCTTGATCATTGAGACGGTCCTCTTACGTGTTGACCAGCCCGCCCATGCCGCACTCGAAGCCGCTGGACGGGTGCTTGCGGACGAAGGAGGCGCTCTTGACCTCGAGGTAGAGGAAACACGGCGAGATGGTCTTGTTGCCGATGTCGTTATTGACGTGCAGACCGTTGCCGGACCAAGAGTGCACGTTCTTGATCGCTGCGAGGAAGGTTTTCCGCGTGATCTTCGCCCCGACGTCCTTGTGGACCTTGGCGAACAGCTGACCGGCCGACCAGGCGTAAAATCCAAAGAAGTCCGGCCTCGATCCCGGAGCCACCCGGTTCAGCCACTGCATGTAGAGCTGCATCTCCGGGTTGGACGAGGCTTCCTCGGTGATCGCCGTCGTGAGGAAGAGGAGGGTGCCGTCCGCCGCCGGCCCGATCTTCGGGAAGTTCGGGCTGTAGACGACGGAGTCGAAATCCCGGACCTTCGGGAACCAGTTGGCCTGGTCCATCGCTTCGAGCAGCTTCTGAACGCTCTGGTAGTTCGCGACCATGTTCACGTACTCGATCCCGTCGTCCTTCAGCCGCTGGACGATCGGCCCGTAGTTCGCCTCGAGCACCTGCACTTCGTAGAACTTGAACTTGAAGCCGACGCTCGCGTAGCCCCTCGCGCGCTGCTGTGCGTTCGCCTTCGTCACGCCGGCATTGAGGTAGACCATCGCGGCGCGGTCCAGGACCTCCGGGTAGTTCTTCTTGATGTAGTTGGCGGTTCCGATCGCCAGCTTGTCGGGCCGCTGTGGGAATGCCGGATAGACGTTGTTCGCCAACTGCCGTGCGGCGTTGACGGTGATCGCGCTCACGTCCGGGATCCCGCACGACTCGCCGACGTTCGCGCCTCCGCCGTCGAACGCCGACATCGAGCCGACGAGCGCGAAAGATCCTTTGCATGCATCCGAAACCGCGGCCTGGTTCTCGGTGTCGCGCGCCTGCGTGTCGACGAGCTTGAGGTTGATCCGCCGGCCGAACAATCCGCCCTGGCTGTTGACCATCGCGGCCCACGCCGACATCGCCTGATGCGTCGACTTGAACAACCCCGGCTGCACGCCGCTGATGTCCGATGCGGCTGTGAGCGTGATCGAGTTCGCGGTAACGCCGACGTCGGTCGCGCCGCCGTTCCCGCCGGCGGGGATCGGGGCGCTGCCGCCCGGTCCGGTCGTCCCGCCCGGTCCGGTGGTCGCACCCGGTCCGGTCGTCGCGCCCGGAGCGACCGTCGCGCCGGGTCCGGTGGTCGCGCCGGGGATGACCTGGCCTCCGCCGCCGCGACCCAGCGCCTGGATGCCGGCCAGCCGTTCCTGATCGTTCAGCCGTGCGCCGCAGGCGGTCGCGAGCAGAAGCAACAGCGACAACAAAGCCGCCGTACGGAGACGCGTCGCGCCGATCATCGCCCTGGTTTGGTCCTCACCCTGAGTTAACGCCTCTTCGCCGGGCTCCGCCCCATGACCTGCCTGTCGAAGGTTCGGTTCGTGACGTTTTTCTCAGGTTCCGCGGGGTTCGAAACGGAACTCCGCTCCCGTGCTGAAGGAAGCAACCCCGACCTCGTTCGCTTCAGCGAACGGCTCGATCGCGGGATCCGTGCGCGTCCGCCAAGCGAGCAGCGCGCCGGGCGGCGGATCGACCCGGTCGATCGTCGCTCGTGGATCGATCGCGCGAACCGCCGCCTCGATCGGCCCCGCGTCGCCGCGCGCGAGCAGCGCCGGCCACGTCAGCTCGTCGCCTTCATCGAGCGCCGGGCACGACGACAGCGCGATCGTTGTCTCCTCTCCGCCCCACGCGCGAACGTCGACGTACGCGCGAGGGTGGAACATCGGATGCAGCTCAAGCACCGCAGCGAGATCGTTCGTGCCGAGATGCCGTACGAGGCGTTTCGCCGTGAGACCGGCGATGCCGGTCGCTTGATGCCGGCCCAGCCGGAGCGCGGTCTCGGTGTCGGAGCGTTGCTGGACGGCGTGCATGTAGGAGCGCGCGATGAGATGGCCCTGCAGCGCGAGCTCGTCGAGGATGCGAACCAGCGTCGGTTGCGAGAACCGGCCGAGTTGTAGATCGGGGTCCATCGGGCCCGCGTAGTCGGTGGCGCCTCCGGGGTCCGGGTTCTCTTCCGGTGTGGTCAGTTCGAGCTGCGCCGCATGGGACGTCGCGAGCCACGTCGCGCCCTCCGGTTCGGCGAGTGGTTCGGCGTCCGGTTCGATCGTCACGGTCCACTTGCAATGAGGCAGGCGGTCGGCCGGCACGCGCGGCGGCCGGTGCACCGGCCGCATCCGCGCACGCGGATTGGTCGCGGAGGCGGTCGCGTCGAAGGTCGGGTCTTCGATGTCGTGGCACATCGTGACCACGTACTCCTCGCCGAGCGGCTCGACGTCCATCAACGCGCCGCACGATGCGAGCGTGAACTCGCCGTGGTTCGCGTCGTGGACGACGAACCGGAAGTCCATGAACCGATGGGGCGCGCCGACATCGAACTGCATCGCCTTGAAGATCGTTCCGACGTCGTTGCCTTCGAATCCGAGGGCGCGGCGCATCCGGCGCGTGTAGACGGGACTCGCGGCCATCCACTCGTCGATCGCAACGTCGCGCATGACCTCGCGGCCGAAGTCCTTGATCACGTACGCCATCCCCGCGCGGTCGATCAGATGCCCGGCGAGCAGGAACTCGTACGCCAGCGCGGCGAGCTGCTTGCGCGGCAGGTCTCGGTAGCTCACGCGCCCGGCTCCAGTCCGAGCCCGCGCGCGAACCGTGCGAGCGCGAGCTCCGCGAACGGAAGGTCGACGCCGAGCTCGCGGCCGAGCTCGAGGGCGAGACGCAGGTCTTTCTCGCCGAGGTCGCGGGTGTGGGAGAAGATCGGATGGAGCGGGTCGCCGGGATCCAGCGGCTCGGTGCTCTGACGAACCATGATCGCGCCGGGGCCGCCGGTCACGGCGTCCGAATGTCGAACGACTTGCCCCAAGGCCGACAGATCGATGCCGGCCGCTTCCGCGAGGCGTTGTGCCTCTGCCGCTGCGGAGTATGCGGCGAACTGGAGGAGGTTCCGCGCGAGCTTCGCGCGTGTTGCCGCTCCGACGGGACCCACATGGAGCACGAGCTTCGCCCAGGACCCGAACGCCTCGCGACAGCGGTCGACGGCCTCCGCCGGGCCGCCGGCCATCACAGCGAGCGTTCCGTTCGTGGCTCCCATGAACCCACCCGCAACCGGAGCGTCGATGACGTCGACACCGTAGGGGGAACCCTCGGCGGCCAGCCGCTCCGCGGTGACCGGCGCGATCGTGGAGTGGATCGCGACGACCGTTCCTCGGCGGGCAGGGGCGATCACGGAGTGGACGACGTCCGTGACCTGCTCGTCGTCGCGGACCATGACCGAGACGACGCCGGCCCGCGCCCCCACTTCGGCTGCGTCGGCGGCGACCTGCGCGCCCCGTTCGGCGAACGGCTCGGTCGCCTCGGGCCGGACGTCGAACACCACGAGCCCGCCGGGATGGCCGAGCAAGCGTTGCGCCATCGGCGCGCCGATCTGGCCGAGCCCGATGAACCCGATCGCGGTCACGGCACGTCCCAGAGCCCCACCGGCGCCTCGCCGATCTTGTAGTGGCACTTGAGGTCCCCGGCCGCGACGCGTTCCATCCGCTTGGTCATCCCCTCGGAAAGCGTTCCATCCTTGATCATCTCGACGAACAGGTGAGCCGCGTTGCCGAAGTCGAAGAAGTCGCGCTGCCAGCGCCACTGCCCGTTGCCGCCGTAGCGGAACCAGCTGCCACCGATCCCGGCGACCTCGTAGCCAGAGCCGTCCGCGCGCTTCGCGTCGGCGATCTGCTTCCAGAGGCCGATCACCTGACCCTTGCCCTCGTCGATCAGGATCTCCTGGTACGGGTAGGTCCAGCCGTCGAGCCCGCCCATCTCGATGCCGAGCGCGACGTCACGGATCTCATCGCGTCCGACGGCCATGAACTCGCCGCGCGGTCCGAGGTTCCAGCCGTAGGTCGCGTCCTCGGTGAACAGTTCGGCGAGCGGGCGCCAGTCGCCGATCTGTTCGCAGTGTCTATTGGTGTCGATCCAGCGCTGGACCATCTTCTCGAGCTCTTCACGCGGGTATCCGGCCATCTAATCCTCCACGATCTTGAGGGCGTGCGTCGGGCAGTACTTCACGGCGAGTTCGACCTTGGCTCGAAGCTCGTCCGGAGGGGTTTCGTTGCGCACGTCGACCTGTCCGTCCTTCGGCACGGCGAAGACCTCGGGCGCCTCGGATTGGCAGACGCTGTGCCCTTGGCACAGGTCGCGATCGACGACGATCCTCACGCGGAGCGCTCCCGGTAGCCGGCGCGGCACGGTTGCTCGAGCTGCACCACCATCTTCGAGTGATCGTTGCGGTAGGTGTCGTGCGGCTGCGCGAGCTCGAACTCCCAGCCGCGGAACAGCACCGAGAAGATCGCCTTCAGCTGCATCACCGCGAACGCCGCGCCGACGCAGCGATGCTTGCCGGCGCCGAACGGGATCCACGTCCACGGGTTCGCGAGGTCCTCGCGCCGCGGGTCGAGGTAGCGCTCAGGAACGAAGGCGTCGGCGTTCGGGAAGTCCTCGGGGATGCGGTTCGAGACGGCCGGCGAGACGGCGACGAGGTTGCCCTCGTCGATCCGGAACCCTCCGACATCCATCGGCTGTTTCGCGACGCGCAAGAGCAAGATCAGCGGCGGGTGGAGCCGGAGGGCTTCCTTGATCGCCGACTCGAGCCGCGGCATCTCGCGGAGCGCCTGGTAGCTGACCTCCGGGTTGTCGGCGTAGAGGTCGTCGAGCTCGGCCACGACGGCTTTCATCTCATCCGGGTGCTTGAGAAGCTCGATCAGCGTCCAAGCAGCGGTGCCGCTGGTCGTGTGATGCCCGGCGAACATCATCGAGATGAAGATCCCGGTGATCTCGTCGGCGGTGAACCGGGGCTTCTCGCCCTCGCCGGGAACCGAGATCAGCACGTCGAGCAGATCCCGGTCCTCGTCGGTCGGCGGCGTCCCTTGTCTGCGGGCGGCCATGATCGCTTCGACGAGCTGGACGAGTCCGGCGCGCGCGGTGTCGCGTCGGCGGAACGACTCGATGTCGGCGTACGCGTCGACGTACGCGAGGGCGTCGGTGCCTCGCTCGAGGTCGTGATAGAGGTCGGCGAACCGCCGGTCGAGCTGGTCGCGGAACTTCTTGCCGATCAGGCACGACGACGACGTGTAGATCGTGAGCTCCGCGAAGAAGTCGAGGAGGTCGATCTCGCCGGCCGCGTCCCAGCGTCCGACCATGTCCTCGACCTCGGTGGCGATCTTCTGCGCGTGGCCTCGCATGTAGCGGTCTTTGAGCGACTGGTTGTGGAGCATCTCCGCGCGGCGTTCGGGCGGCGCGTCGAACACGACGCCTTTGCCGAAGATCGGCGTCATGAACGGATAGGCCTCGGCCTGGTTGAGCTCTTCCTCGGACGCGCGGAAGAACGGCTCGCTCGCCTCCGCGCCGCTCAGCAGCGCGACCCGGCGATCGCCGAGCACGAACTCGCCGACCGGTCCGCACTCCTCGCGGACGCGACGCATGAGCCCGATGGGGTCGGTGCGCAGCTCCTCGAGGTGGCCGTTCTGGGTTTCGCCGCCGGACACCCGCGGCGGCTGCCGGACCCCGGTTGCCGTGCTCAATCGGTTTCGCCTCCTTCGGTCTTGATCGGAGCCTCGGGTTGCAGGTCGACCAGCGTCACGTGCGCGCCGCGCGGCGTGGCGACGATGTGCGCGATGACGGCGGCGACATCGGCGCCGGTCATCAGATTTCCGTGGCGGAACACGCCCCAGTGGTGGAACCGGTCGACGATCTCGCCGATGTTGTCGAGTTCCCACCGCGTACCCATCTCGGTCAACGTCGGGCCGGGCCGAACGATCGACGTCCGCACGCCGGTGCCCTCGAGCTCCCTCTGCATCGCACGAGCGAGCCCCTCGAGGCCCCATTTCGACGAGACGTAAGGCGCGATGCCGGGCCAGGGATCGTGAACGGATTCGGACGTGACGAACACGATGTCGCCGCGCCGACGCTCGACCATCTTCGGCGCGAGCAGGCTCACGAGCCGCTGCGCGCCGAGCAGGTTGACCTCGACCGCTCGCGCGAAGTCCTCTGCAGTGGCGTCGACGGCGAGCACCGGCCACGATTGTCCGGCGTTGGAAACGAGCACCTCGATCCCGCCGAGCGCTCGCTCCGCCTCTGCGACGAAATCCTTGACCGAGCCGGCGTCGGTCACGTCGAGCTCG
>DATFGK010000081.1:0-24656 GCA_035249485.1 Actinomycetota bacterium
CGGCCGCGCTATTCGACCGCTCGGTCGCCGACCGCATCTTCCCCTCCTCCTGGCGCCACACGGTCCAGGCCGTCCTGCGATGAGCGCTGCGGCCGAGCCGCTCACGTTCGCGTGGCGGGACGGCGAGGTTTCCGGCGCTCGGATCTCGGCCGCCGACCCTCGCGTGACCCTCGTGCTCGCGCACGGCGCCGGCGGCACGATGAACCATCCAACGCTCGTCGCGCTGGCCGAGGGGCTCGCCGCGACAGGAGTCACGGTCGTCCGCTTCAACTTCCCGTACACCGAAGCCGGGAAGAAGGCGCCCGACCGCCAGGAGAAGCTCGAGGCCTGTTACTGGGCCGTCGCCAAGGAGGTCGCCGAAGGAACCGACCGGCTGTACCTCGGCGGCGGCTCGATGGGCGGCCGGATCGCGACCCACATCGTTGCGGACGGGTTCCCGGCGGCCGGGCTCATCCTCCAGAGCTATCCGCTCCATCCGCCCGGCAAGCCCGAACGGATGCGCGACGCGCATCTGGAGCGGATCGGCGTGCCGATGCTGTTCCTCTGGGGTACGAAGGACCCGTTCGGGACCGCCGACCTGATGAAGGCGACGATGGCGAAGCTCCCGACGGCGACGCTCCATCCGATCGAGGGCGGAGACCACAGCCTCAAGGTTCGCGGCCGCACGATGGCCGACGTTTACACAGAGATCGTCCACACGATCGCGGCTTGGATCACTTAGCCGCGCCCGGCATCTCGAACCGCTCGCCCGGCAGCAACATCATGGTCTCGTCGCCGGCGTGGATGAGCCCTTCGCTCCGGCCGAGCGCCCGGCCGTGACCCTCGTCGAGCAAGACGGCAGAGTCCTCGGCGATCCCGAAAACCGTGCACGACCGCGCGATCTCGCCGGCGAGCCGCTCGGCTTCCTCCCACCGGTCGTAGTGCGGCACGACCGCGATCCCCTGCAGGATCCCGAGGCCGATCGTCCACTCGGTCGGCGTCCCATCGGGGTCCCGGGCGGTGTGGACGAGCGTCCAGTCGCCCAGCACCATCGCACCCGCGCTCGCGCCGACGATCCACCCGCCGTTCCGCCGCGCGAGCAGCACCCCGCGCCACAGCGGCGACCCCTCGAGCGCCGCCAGCAGACGCGCGGGTTTCCCGCCCGAGAGGTAGACGAGATCGGCCGAGGAGACCTCGGCGACGTGGTCGGGGTCCTCGGCGTGCGACCAGTTGAGGACCATGAGCGCGACGGTCCGCGCGCCGAGTCGCGTGAAGTGCTCGACGCCGCGATAGGCCCAGTCGTCGGGATCCTCTCCCCCGGCGGCGGTCGGCAGGATCACGACGCGCGGGTGGGGCGGAAGCGTCGCGAGGATCTCCCGGTCGATCTCGGTCATCGCCGGCGTGAACTCGCCCGAGCCGACCAGACCGATGCGGGCATGCGACAGGACGTCGTCCACGTCGAAAGGCTAACCCGCCCGCGGCGCGCGGCCGGGAAGGGCGATTCGCTATGCTCGCGCGCCGATGGCGACCCCGTGGAACGTCGAGGATTTTGAGGCGCTCGCGCGCGAGCAGCTGACCCAGATGGCGTACGAATACTACGCGGGCGGCGCCGAGGACGAGATCACGCTTCGTGAGAACCGGGAAGCGTTCCGCCGGCGGATGCTCCGCTACCGCGTGCTCGTCGACGTCGCCGAGCGCGACACCTCGACGAGCGTGATCGGCCAGCAGCTGCCGTTCCCGGTGATCCTCGCGCCGACGTCGATGCACATGCTCGCGCACCCGGAGGGCGAGCTGGCGACCGCGCGCGGCGCGGCCGAGGTCGGTGCGTTGATGACCTTGTCGAGCATCTCGACCCAGACGATGGAGGACGTGGCCGCGGCGGTTCCCGGCTCGCCGCGGTGGTTCCAGCTCTATTGCTATTCGGACCGGGCGGTCACCGAGATGCTCGTGAAGCGCGCGTACGAGGCCGGCTACACGGCGCTCGTCGTGACCGTCGACGTTCCGCTCCTCGGACGCCGCGAGCGCGACTTCCGGAACACGTTCACGCTCCCCGACGGCGTGCGGTTCGCCAATTTCGAGACGATGCAGAACGATCCAGGCGGCCAAGGCAGCGCGCTGTCGAACTGGGTGGCGACGCTCCAGACCCCGACACTGAACTGGGACGACCTCGCGTGGCTCCGCTCGCTGGCGCCGATGCCGATGCTCCTCAAGGGGATCGTGCGCGCCGACGACGCCCTGCGGGCGGTCGATCTGGGCGTCGAAGGGATCTGGGTGTCGAACCACGGCGGGCGGCAGCTCGACACCTCGATCGCCTCCCTGGACGCCCTGCCGGAGATCGCCTCCGCGGTCGCCGGGCGAGCGGCGATCATCCTGGACGGCGGGGTCCGGCGCGGTACCGACGTACTGAAGGCCATCGCGATGGGGGCCGACGCCGTGGCGGTCGGACGGCCCCAGCTCTGGGGGCTTGCGGCCGACGGCTCGGCGGGGGTCCGGAGGGTCCTCGAGATGCTCCGGGACGAGCTTTCCCTGGCCATGGCCCTGGCCGGCTGCCGGTCGATCGCCGAGATCACTCCCGACCTGCTCGCCTGACCTGCTTACCGCTCGGTTCGCCCGAACCGTAAGAACCACTCTTCCCGGCCGTATCCATCATCGAGCGAGGTGGCCGGTCGCCGCGGGGGGTTGCGATCGGCCACCTATGAGCGGGTGGAGGGAGAGCTATGAGCGCCAGCGCAGAGACCATCATCCTGAACATCGACGAACGGGAGCGCTTCCTCCTCCCGGCCGAAGCCGCGCGTCTCCTCGGTGTCGCGACGAGCACGCTCCGCCGCTGGGCCGAAGAGGGGAAGCTCCAATCCGGCTCGACGATCGGGGGGCACCGACGCTACCGCGAGAGCGACATCATGCGGCTGGCGCAGGGCCTCGGGCTCGAGCAGGTCACCGTCGGCTAACCGGCATCTCGCGGCACGCTAGATCTGCGCGTCCCTCTCGCGCGCCCGTAGCGCGCGCACCACGTCGTCGCGACCTTCGCTCACGAGCCGCCGGCACGGAGCGATCGGTGCGGCCTCCGCGAGGAAACGGTCGGTCTCGTCGACCGTTCGCTGCTCGATCAGAACCCTCGGGTACACCCACGAGGTGAAGCCGATCGCGATCTCGGTCGCACGCTCGGACCAGAACGATCCCACGACGTCGAAATAGCGGGAGCGGTACGGCTCCAGCACCGCCGTCTGCGCCGGGTGTGAGAAGCCGGCCATCATCGCGCGCATCACCGAGTACGGCAGCTCTGCGTCCTCCACGATCGCCGTCCAGGCCTCCTCTTTGGCCTCGGGTGTCGGCCGCAGTGAACGCGCCGCGGCCGCCTCACGTCTCCCTTTGTCGCTGGGGTCGCGACCGAGCTCGGAGTCGATCAGTGCGGCATCGGCGAGCCCGGCAGCGGCGAGCGAACGCACGATGAGCCAGCGGAGATCCGTATCGACGGCGAGCCCTTCGATCGCGCTCGCTCCGTCGAGGAGCTTGCGAACGAATGCGTGATGCTCGGCGGATTGCGCCGCGGCGATGAAGCATCGCGCCCACACGAGCTGATGATCGCTTCCCGCCGGGGAACCTTCCGCACCCTCGAGGGCCGCGCTCGCGAGCCGGTGGAGCGCCGGCACCCGGTTGTCCGGCCGACCGTAGAGGTTGATCGCGGACGCCGCCTGGCCGAGCAGCGACTGGACGACACCGATCTCGGTCTCCCCGCCGACGTTGCCGAGGACGAGGTCCAGGTAGCTCCGCGCGGCGATCTCGGCGTCGCGTGTCATGTCCCAGGCCGCGCCCCAGCACAGTGCCCGAGGCAGCGGATCGCCGATCCTGCGCAGCCCGCCGACGAGCGTGTCGAACGAACGCGCGTCGAGCCGGACCTTCGCGAACGTCAGGTCGTCGTCGTTGAGCAAGAGCAGATCCGGCAGTGCCTCGCCGGCGATCTCGGGGACCTCGGTCCGCGCGCCGACGACGTCGAGCTCGACCCGGATGCGCCGGGCGAACGACTCGCCGTCTGCGTCGTACAAGCCGATCGCGATCCGATGCGGCCGCAGCGTCGGATGCTCCTCGATCGCCTCCTGGATCACTTCGACGGAGGAGAGCCGGTCCGCGGACGATGCGAGTCGCGGCCGGAGCGTGTTCACCCCGGCGGTCTGCAGCCACTCCTTCGCCCAGGCATGGAGATCGCGGCCGGAGGATTCCTCCAGCGCCGTGAGGAAATCGGAGAGTTCCGTGTTGGCGTACTCGTGGCGGCGGAAGTAGGTCCGCAGCCCCTTGAGGAAGTCCTCCTCGCCCACCCATGCGACCAGCTGCTTGAGCACCGAGGCGCCCTTCGCGTAGGTGATCCCGTCGAAGTTCACCTTCGTCGAAGCGATGTCGGGGATGTCGGCGACGATCGGGTGCGTCGACGCGAGCTGGTCCTGACGGTACGCCCAGGTCTTCTCGGCGTCGGCGAAGGTGACCCACGCGTTGGTCCAGCGCGTGGCCTTCGCCTGCGCGTAGATCGCGGCCCACGACGCGAACGACTCGTTCAGCCAGAGGTCGTCCCACCACCGCATCGTCACGAGATCGCCGAACCACATGTGCGCCATCTCGTGCAGGATCGTCTCGGCGCGCCGCTCGCGTGCCGCGTCGGTGACCTTCGAACGATAGATGTAGTCCTCGTTGAACGTGACGCAGGCGATGTTCTCCATCGCACCCGAATTGAACTCGGGGACGAACAGCTGGTCGTACTTGCCGAACGGATACGGGTAGTCGAACGCGTCGGCGAAGAAGTCGAAGCCTTGCTTGGTGACCTCGAAGATCTCGTCGGCGTCCAGGAACGGAGCCAGCGTCTTGCGGACCCATATCCCGAGGTCGATGTCTCCGTGCCGGTCGCGCACGACGTGGAACGGGCCGGCCGCGATGCAGGTGATGTACGTCGACATCAGCGGTGTCGGCGGGAAGCGCCACGTTCCGGCCGCTCCCTCGGGCGGCCGCTCCGACGGCGCCGTGTTCGAAGCGACCTGCCATCCGGCCGGCGCCTTCACGGTGAACGTGAACGTCGCCTTCAGATCGGGCTGGTCGAAGCACGGGTAGACGCGGTGGATGTCGTAGGGCTCGGCGTCGGAGTAGACATACGCCTCCCCGTCCACCGGGTCCACGGCTCGGTGAAGCCCGATCCCATCCCGTTGATACGACCCGCTCCCGACGACGTGCAGCCGGTTCTCGGCGGCGATCGCCGGCAGTGCTATCCGCACGCCGTCGAAATGCTTCGCGGGATCGAGCGCTTCGCCGTTGAGCTCGAGCGTGGCGACGTCGGGCGCGAGGAACTCCATGAACGTCGACGCACCGGGCTCCGTGCCGCGGAATCGGATCTCGGCATCGACCCCGAACCGCTCCGGGCCGGCATCGAGGTCCAGCGTCACGTCGTAGCGGACATCCGAGATCAGCGCGGCACGCCGGCCGGCCTCCTCGCGGGTGAGGTTCGAGCTCTTCATATCGGGCCGAGAGTGTATCGGGGCAAGCGACGGAACCTCTATCGCGCGCGTTTCTCGAGGGTTGCCGGATCGACAACACTGATCCGGCCGCGGGAAACCTCGACGATGCCTGCGTCGGTCGCCTGACCGAGCACGCGGTTCACGGTCGCCCGGGACGTCCCGGCCACGCTGGCGAGGTCCTCCTGTGTGAGCGGGATCACCGTGCCCGAGGCTCCCTCACCGTAGGTGCGGGCCAGCTCCGCCAGCCGGCGAAGGACCCGCTTGTCGGCGGGCACGAAGAGCGCCTCGAGCACCTGGTCCGACAGGCGCCTGACCTGCGCCCCGAGGACGCCGGTCAGGAACGTCTCCACGGAGGGATGCTCCCGCTTGAGGTCGTCGAAGACGTCGCGGTGGATCGAGATCGTCTCGGTCTTCTCCAAAGCCGTGACCGTGGCAGTCCGAGACGCGACCGGACCGAGCAGCGCGAGCTCGCCGAAGAAGTCGCCGGGCCCGAGAACGGCGAGGGTGGCCACCTCGCCCAGGGGCGTCGTCACGCGGACCGCGACGCGCCCCTTCGCGATGAGATGAAGGCTGTCGCCGGGGTCGTCTTCGTGGAAGATCACCTCGCCGCGGGCGAAACGCCGGAGCCGCCCCGCCGCGAGCACGCGGCGGCGCGGCTCCTCCGGTATCCCGTCCAGCAGCGGCCAGTCCATGGCGGCAGTGTCACCACGAGTACTGCTTCGGGGTCAACTGCCCCTTCCCGTACCAGCGGCGGTACGCGGCTCGGGCCTGGTACCACGCTCGACGGAACGTCATCCACTTCGCCGACATCGCTGCCACCCCCGATCGTCAGCACTCGACGGGCTTGGTGGACGCGCGTCGCGTCGCGACACGCGGGGTGACGACGGCCCCCGCCGGACGCGTCTCGGTGCCGGCGCTGCGGAACGACGCGGCGAGCTTCGCGAACCGGGACGGACCTCGCTGCGTCCGCCGGGCTGCACGAGCCTCCTTGACGAGACGAGCGTGCGCCGCCTCGGCGTGGAGTTGCTGGATCCGCAGCTCTGCCATCTGCTGCTGGATCGACGGTGTCATGGCTCCTCCCTCCTCCGACTGCCTACCTGACACGCGCAGTGTCTCAGCCGGAGAAGCTGCGGTCGTTCGCGAGGGCGACGCTCGGAACGTAACGGTCGTTACACAGGAGCCGAAGGAGAACGGACCTCGGAAACGGCACGGGCCCGGGAATCCTCCCGAGCCCGTACGCAGCTGCGTTCGGTGGTTTGGTGGATCGGTTAGGCGCTCGTCTTCGCCGTGAACTTGGGCGTGACCTTCGCCGAGACACGCTTGCTCGCCCGCTTGGAAATGGTCTTCTTCGCAGGTGCCTTCTTCGCAGGTGCCCGCTTGGCCTTCTTCGCTGCCATCTAGTTCACCCCCTCGACTGGCCTGTCTTCACACGGATCGTCTACCACCCAGACGGCGGCTCCCGCCGACTTTCTTGCCTCAATCGAGCTCCGGGATGTCGACGGGATCGGGCCGCGGCGTGCAGATGCCGCAGAAGAGTGCGTCCTCGACGACCAAGACCTTCATCGCGTCGTCACCCTTCGACCGGTAGAGATCCAGGATGTACGGATGCTCCTGAGCGTGGTCCTCGCACAACCCTCGCCCGCAGAATCGGCACACGCCCAATGCGCTCTTCCGGCAGTGCCAACAATCCACTCTTAGTGCTCCCACGCTCGTGCGAGGCTCCGACTCGGACGGAGTTTACCTTTGCGGAACGACTTGGCCAGGACCCGATCGAAGGCCTTGCGCTCCAGCTCGAGGACGCGCACAGGCGTGGCGGCACGGATCGTCGCCGTCCGCGGCTCATCGGTGAGGAGCGCGATCTCGCCGAAGTAATCGCCCGCCCCGAGCCGATTCGTCTTACGTCGGTTCTCGATCACGTCGACCTGACCCGAGGAGATCACGTAGAACGTGTCTCCCTCCTCGCCTTGCTTGACGATCCGCTCTCCCGCCCGGAACGTGCGCCAGCTCGCCCCTCGGAGCAGCCTGCCGGCATCCGCGTCGTCCAGCCCTTTGAACGGACTCAGCCCTCGGATCTCCGCAGCCGAGAGTAGTTCGGCTCGCACGTCCTCGGCGACGTCGAGGCGAGCCGCTAAGACCCGATCGAAGGTTCCCTTGTCGAGGGCGAAGACTTCCGCTTGCTCGAGCGCGCGCACCGTGGCGGTTCGGGGCGCACTCTCCAATAGGGCGATCTCGCCGAAGGAGCGCCCGCGCTCGATGCGTCGGATCACGCGCTCGGTGCCGTCCTCCTCGACCCGCGAGACCTCGAACATGCCCGACCGCACGACGAAGAAGTCCTCGCCGCGCTCTCCTTGGCGGACGATGGCTTGTCCCTGCGGAACCCCGACGAGGCGGACGTGCGCCGCGATCTCGCCCAGTTCCTCGTCTTCGAGTGCGCCGGCGAGCGGAAGCTGGCGGTAGAGCCCGAGCGCGTCGGCCCGCCACGATCGCTCCGTCGCTCGCCGGATGAGGCGCATCGCCGGACGGACCCGCCGGATGCCGGCGCGAACCAGCCGGATGACCCCGCGGATGACCGGGGCGAGGATCAGGAAAAGCAGGAGCGTGATCAGCGCAAGCGGGATGACGCCGCTGCCGCCGGCGCCCTTGAGCGCCTGCCGGAAGATCCGCGACCAGAACAGCGCCGAGAGGAGCACCGCGAGCACGGTGAAGACAACGGCCATGACGCCGTAGGCTGTGAGGATCCGCTCCATCCGAGTCAGCTTCTCCCGCCGCCGCAGCTTGCCGGACAGATCCGCTCGGACGAACTCGAAGGACCGCTCGCGGAGGTTCACCTCCTCCATCGCGTCCATCAGCACGTAGTAGCCGTCGAGCCGCAGGAACGGGATCAGGTTCTGGGCGATCGTCATGAACGAGATCACGGCATAGCGATAGAGGAACGCCGTCGCGGCCCCGACCGGAAGCGCCAGCGCGATGATCGCGGCCGTCCCGGCGGTGAACAGCTCGACGAAGGGGCCGGCGCCCGAGGCGATCATCCGGTTGCGCCGCGGCGACATCCAGGTGTCGGTGGTCTCGATGAAGAACGCCGGGAAGCCGAGGTACAGCATGAACCCGGCGCTATTCACCCGACGCTTCGCATGGATGGTCGCCAGCGCGTGTCCGGCCTCGTGGATGAACGTCGAGGTGTAGTCGGCGAGGTACAGCAGTCCGATGCTTGCGACGGCCGAGGCCCCGAGGATCTGGTACTTCCCGCGTCCGACGAGGACGAAGAACGATACGGCGCCCACGACGGCGGTGATGCCCATCACCACAGCGACCGGCTTGGTGAAGAAGAACCGGCCCCCGTATCGATACATCGCATTGAAGAATCGATGCGATCCCGGGATATCGAGCCGGCGCGTCGCGACGAAGCTCTGCAGCCACCGCGGGAGCGGGACCCGGCGACGCCGCCTTGCCTGGACGGCCCGCTCAACGATCGGGTCGTACCGTTGCTTCAGGAAGCCCTCGCGGTAGAGCCCGTCGACGAGGTCGGTGACGACCGAGAGCGAGAAGTCGCCGGAGGTCCGGAACCGTCCGACGACGAGCTCCTTGACCGTGCGAGAACCGTCCATGAGCCGCAGGAGCTCACGCTCCTCGCCGGTGAGCCGCATGTAACCGGGACCGACCTGCGTCTTCGCGATCGAGTACCGCTCGCCGTTCCGGCGTACGAAGTCGGAGATCTCCACGTCCTCGCGCAGGGCCGGACGGAAGAACGCTGGATTGATCGCGCGGTCGATCTCGCTCCAGGCGTCGGTGGAGGCGGCATGCCGGCGCCGGCGACGAACCCGCGTACGGATCTCGGCGTGCACGCCGCCGAGGCGCGGCGGCGTTCGCTCGCTTGGCTCCCTCGCGTTGGCCCCTGCCATCGGCCCGCACTCTACGGTCGTGCCCGGCCCGAGGGAAGGTTCGCCGTCGTTGAGTCGACGGGTGGCCCCCCGTACGCTACGCGCATGGCCAAACCCCGGAACCTGCCGGCGGGACTCGATGCCGCGGCGACGGACGAAGTGCTCGTGGCGGGCTGCCTCGCCGGCGACGAGCGAGCATGGGCTGCCCTGATCGTGAGGTACGCGGGGTACATCCATGCCGTGGCGTCCCGAGCGTTCGGCCTCGGCCCCTCCGCCGCGGACGAGGTCTTCCAAGACGTCTGCGTGAGGCTGTACGACGGGCTCGCCGGCTACGCCGGCCGCTCGGAGTTCCGGCCGTGGCTCCGCGCCGTGTCCGTCAGTGCTTGCCGCGAGTACCTACGACGCGAGGCGCGCCAGGCCGAGCGGGCCGGGTCGCCGCCGGACCAAGAGCCCGCGGCCGAGCTCGACGATCTCGAGATCGCCCTCGACGTGCGCGCCGCGGTTGACGCACTGGGCGACCCGTGCCGGATGACGATCGGCCTGTACTTCTTCCGAGGCCTCACCCAGGCGCAGGTCGCGAAGCGGCTCCGCGTGCCTGCAGGGACCGTCGCGGCTCGTTTGAGCAGGTGCCTGAAGCGCCTTCGGGGTTCCCTGCAAGAGTCCGGCCTCGATCCGGCGTCAAGAGAGTGACGATGGCCTCCGCTCACCGCTCCGATGAAGACCTCGCCCTGCTTGCCATGAGCGACGGGGTTGACCCCCACGTCGCCGGGTGCGCAACCTGCTCGGAGGGCCTCGCCGCCTTCCGGGGCCTGCTCGAACAGCTGCGGGCGCTCCCGCATCCGCCGGAACGGCTCATCGAGGCCGCGACCGACTTCTACCGGCGCCGCCGGAACCTGGAGGCGCTCATCGACCGGCTGGCCGGCGACCCGTCGTTGCAGGCGAAAGCGAAAGCGGATCCAGCCAGGGTCCTGCGGGAAGCCGGCCTCGAGCCGGTCCCGGACCTGATCGAGCTCCTGCGCGACCCGGGGCGGGGCTCCGGCGATCTCACGCGACGGATCGCGGCGAAGAATCTCTGGTTCTAGCAGCGCGGCGAGCTTCCAAGGACAGGAGGCGCGCGCCCAGGCTCACGGTCGCTCAGGAGGTCAGATCGAGATCGGCGGCCACGAGCGGCCAGACCTCATCGAGGAACAGTCGCAGGACCGCCCCGGTGAAGCCCCAGATGTAGTGTCCGCCGGTCTCGAACACGTTGGTCTCGATCTCGAAGCCGCGGCGCTCGATGATCTCCCGCCGTCCGATCCGAGCCAGCTCGCCGACCGGGAGCTCGATGATCTCGTCGATCTCGGCGTCGCTCGGCCGGTACGAATGTTGCTCCGGAACGACGGCGACGAATGGCGTCACGTTGTAACCGGTGACGAACGTCGGAAGCTCGTCGAGCCGGCCGACGATCGTGATGTCGTTCGGATCGACGCCGAGCTCCTCGACGGTCTCGCGGATCGCCGTCGCGGCGATGTCCGGGTCCTCGTCGTCGCGCGCGCCGCCGGGGAACGAGATCTCTCCCTTGTGGTGCTTCACCGAGTCGGTGCGTTTGGTGAACACGAGCCACGGCTCGCCGTCGCGCTCGAAGAACATCAACAGGACCGCTGCCTGACGTCCCGGCGGGAGCTCGTATTCGCGATGCGGACGCTTCTCCATCGCCGCTCCGAGAAAGCCTCGAAGGCGTTCCGTCGCATCGTCCACGGTGCGACACTGTACCGGAGCCGTGCTAGCGTCCGGCGCGATGGAACCGGCGCTCGATCCCGCCCTCGAACCGGTCGCGTTCCTCCTCGGAACCTGGCGAGGGGAAGGGAAGGGCACGTACCCGACCGCGCAGGACTTCTCCTATCTCGAAGAGATCAGCTTCCGTCACATAGGCAAACCGTTCCTGATCTACACGCAGCGAACGACGCATCCGGTCAAGGGCTTCCCGATGCACGCCGAGCTCGGCTATTGGCGCCCGCAGGAGGGCGGACGGATCGAGCTCGTGCTCGCGCACCCGACCGGCATCGTGGAGATCGAGGAAGGAACGATCGACGGCACCACGATCGAAGTGGCGACGACGCACATCGGAAAGACCACGACCGCCAAGGAGGTCTCCACGCTCGAGCGGACGTTCACGGTGGACGGCGACGTCCTCCGCTACGAGGTCAGGATGGCGGCGGTCGGCGTGCCACTCACGTCGCACCTCACGGCCGAGCTGAAGCGAGCCGAGTAACGGCTACATCAACGCGCGGAGCATCCCTCCGTCGACCTGGATCGTGGTTCCCGTGATGAACGCGGCCGGCTCGCTGGCGAGGAAGACCACCAGCGCGGCGAGCTCCTCCGGCTTCCCGAGGCGGCCCATCGGGATGTCGGGGACGTAGGCGCCGAGCGCCTCCTGGACCGAGATCCGCTCGCGATCGGCGCGCTGCTGTGCCAGGTCGCGGATCCGGTCGGTGAGCGTGGGCCCCGGACAGACGGTGTTGACCGTGATCCCCTCGCGGGCGAGCGCCGTCGCGAGCGTCTTGGAGAAGCCGATCACGCCGACGCGCGTCGTGTTCGACAGCACAAGACCCTCGAGCGGCTGCTTCGCGGCGATGCTCGTGATGTTGACGACCCTTCCCCATCCCCCGCGCCGCATGAGGGGGACGGCGCCCATCGTGCAACGGATGGTCGAGAGCAGGTTCAGCTCGACCGCGCTGCGGTAGTCGTCCTCGGTGAACGAATCGAAGGCGCCCGACGGAGGCCCGCCGTTGTTGTTGACGAGGATGTCGACGCGACCGAGCGCGTCCGAGGCGCCCTGAACGAACCGCCGGCAATCGTCCGAGATCGAGATGTCGGCGACCGTCGCGTGAACGCGCACGCCGAGCTCGACCAGCTCCGCCTCCGCGCTGCGAAGGTCGTCGCGACCGCGCGCGCAGATCGCGACGTCGGCGCCTTCGCGGGCGAACGCGACCGCGCACGCACGGCCGAGCCCACGGCTCGATGCGGCCACGAGCGCGACACGGCCCTTCAGTCCGAGTTCCACGGAGCGCGATGCTACTACGCCGGACTAGGATGCGACGCATGGCCAAACCTGAGAAGTTCGTGTTCGTCTGCACGAACGAGCGGCCCGATGATCATCCGAAGGGTTCCTGCATCGGACGCGGATCCGCCGAGTTGCTCGGCCACTTCCGCGACCTGCAAGGCGAGAAGGGCCTCGTGACGTTCAAGGTCGTCGCGACCGGTTGCCTCGAGCCGTGCCTCGCCGGACCGACGATCGTCGTCTACCCGGACAACGTCTGGTACGGCGGCGTCACGCTCGACGACGTCGAGACGATCATCGACGAACACCTCGTCGCGGGACGCCCGGTCGAATTCTTGACGCTGACCGAAGACGACTTCGAGCGCTCGCAACGCGCTGCGAAGCAGGCGCCTCCGACGCTCTAGCGCGCGAGGGCCGGCACCTCCTCGCGTTCGGGCGGCCCCGCCTTGTTCCAGTCTCGCAGTGCATCGACGTAGAGCCCCCGGACGACCCAGAGGAAGTACGCGGCCGCAGGGACGGCGAGCCAGTCGATCGTGAAGCCGTGGACGTCGTGTGCGTACTGCCCGGTCCCCGAGTAGAGGAAGAAGACTCCGTGCATGAACGCGCACGTGGGGAAGATCACGGCCAGCGAGAGTCCCGACACCGACCACCCACCGAGCGGCTCGCGGTTCCGCAGCTGCGTGCGCGTCAGGAAGTAGCCGATCGCGCAGTACAGGACCACGAGAAGCGTGTTCGGCACGATCGTCGCCCTGAACGCGAAGCCTGGGCCGGCGATCGCGATCGAGGCCGCGATGAGGCCGGTGACGTAGACGCCGGCGAGCGACGGGATCGCCAGGATCCATGCCGGCGAGCCGCTCACGAAGCGGTCGCCGCGTCCGCCGCGGAACGCCTCGATCCGGAGGAGGAACCAGGTGACGCCCGCCGGGAACCCTACGAGGACGGCGGCCAGATCCAGCGACCCACCGGGTCGTCCTTCGAACAGGGCATGGATGCCGTGGAAGAGGTGGTGTGGTCCACAGGTGAAGGCCATGGCGATCCAGGCTGCGCCGAAGTGCGAGAAGCCCATGGTCTTCCATCCACGCCGCATGTCCTCGATCGTCATGACGCCGTAGCTCGTGTAGACGACGCCCAGGATCAGGTTCGTCACGCCGACCGCGTACCTCATTGCTCCCTCCTGACGGGAACCCCGATCTGACGCATGAACTCCCTGATCACCGAGGCTTCGCCGACCCCGCGTCTCGGCGCCGGTTCGGCCGGCTGCTCCGTCGCGGCAGGCGCCTCGCGGCCGTCCGCAGGCTTGAGCGAGATCGTGAACTCCGAGCCTTCTCCCGGTTCACTGCGGACGCGGATGGATCCGCGCATCGAGTCGACGAGCGACCGGACGATGAACAGTCCGATCCCGGTGCCGCCGAAACGGCGATCGTTCCTCGATTCCGCCTGCCAGAACTTGTCGAAGCAGTGGAGCACCTGTTCGGCGTCCATGCCGATCCCTTGGTCCGTCACGACGATCTCGACCGCCTCGCCGTGAACCCGTACGGTGACGATGACCGGCTCGCCGCCGGGCGAGTACTTGATCGCGTTGTCGAGGAGATGGTCGACGACGATCGAGATGCCGGACGGGTCGGCCAGCGCACGCGGCGCCTCGCCGGGCATCCGGTATCCCACCGCGCGGCCGGTCGCTTGCGAGAACGCGGCCACCCGTTCGGACACGATCGGATCGATCTCGACTTGGGAGAGCTCGAGGATCATCCGGCCGGCTTCGATCCGGCTCGACAGGAGCAGGCGATTCACGATGCCGTCGAGCTCGATCGCTCGTCGCTCGATCGCTCGGAGCGCTTCATCGCGCAGTCCGTCGGGTGCAGCCGAACGCAGGAGCGTCTGCGCGAACCCTTGGATCACGGTCAGCGGGGTCTTGAGCTCGTGGGACGCGGTCGCGAGGAACAACGCCTTCGCCTCGTCGGCTTCCTTGAGGCGGGTGATATCGCGGAACGAATGGACGACCTCAGAGATCTTGCCCTCGGAGTCGCGGACGGCCTGAGCCGTTCCGATCAGCGGCTGGCGGTCGCCCGCCCCGCGCTGTCGCCAGAGCTCGGTTCCGAGCCCCGGATCGGTGCCGGCGAGCTCGAGCAACGGACAGCCTCCGGTGCACACCAGCTCGCGGTCGTCGGTGCGGAGGTCGAGCACGGCGCCGCATCGCCCGCCGAGCGCGCCGCCGGCTGGCCTTCCGAACGTGCGCTCCGCTGCCGGGTTCCATTGCAGGATCGTGCCGGACGCATCGGTGACGACGACGGCGTCGGCGACGCGGTCGAGGATCGCCTTCGACTTCTCTTTCTCGGACAGCGCTCGCTCGTAGAGGTGCGCCGCCTGCAGCGCGAGCGCCGCCTCATGTGCGATCTGCTCGGCGAAGCGCCACTCTTCGGACTCCCATCCCTCGAGGCCCGGATGTGTGCTGCGTTCCAGGTACAGGACGCCCATGACACCCGTCGGAGCCACCATCGGCACCGCGAGGTCGCCGATGAGCTGGTTCGAGACGGCCCGTCCTCGCGCGGCTGCGTCGGCCACGGACGGCGGAGGATGCAGAAGTCCCGCGACCGGATCGCCGAGGATCGCGGTGAGCCTCGGAAGTTCACCGCGATCACACAGCCACGCGGTCGTCCGGCGGCATTCGAGATCGCGATGCAACGACCCGACCGCAGCGCGGAGGACGCGCTCGGTATCGAGGTGTTCCCGTATCCGCTGACCCGCCGGCTCGAGCGCGCTCGCCAAGCGACGAACGCGGCGACGTTCCCGGCGCGGGCTCAAAGCTCGCGGCAATCGATCTCCTTGGTCTGCTCGTCAGCGATTATCGGGATGAAGGGGTCGTGCCGGGAGGCCCGGAATATTCAAACTCGGTAGTCCGATAGGGTCATCGTGGTCGTGAAGGCGACATACCGGGCGGCGGCCCGGGTGCGTCCGGATCGAGTTCGTCCACAGGCGGGACGCCGGCGGCGAGCTCGCCGGGCTCCTCGATCCGGCGGCCGGTGACGATCATCGCGACGGCCGCGACGATGATCGCGCCGGCCACGAAGGTCAACGGCTCGACGCGTTCGTCGACGATCGCCCAACCGAGCGCGACGGCGACGACCGGATTGACGTACGCGTACGTCGAGACCAGCGACGTCGGTGCCACACGCAGCAGCCACGCGTAACACGAGAACGCAGCGATCGCGCCGAAGAAGATCAGATAGAAGAACGCGAGTATCGAAGAGCGTGAGAAGCTCGCCGGCTCGAACCTCCCCAGCTCGCCGCCGACGATCCCGGCGATGCCCAGCGCAACGCCGCCGCAGATCATCTGCATGGACGCGGAGACGAGCGGCCGTTTCGGCAGCGGAGCGCGTCGCGAATACAGCGAGCCGATCGCCCACGAAAGCGATGCGAAGACGACGACGAGCGCACCGAGGGTGTCCACCGCACCCTCTCCGCTCGGCCGGATGAGCAATGCCGTGCCGGCGAAGCCGACGAGCAATCCCGCGACCGCGATCGCCGAAAGCCGCTCACGCAGAGCCACGTAGCCGATCAATGCCATCCACAAGGGGACCGTGGCGACGAGCAGGGCTGCGATCCCCGATGGGATCCGCTGCTCGGCCCAGACGACGCCGCCGTTTCCGCCGAGGAAGAGCAGTGCCCCGACGATGGCGGACGAACGCCACTGCGCGAAGCCGGGACGGTCCGCGCGGTCGCCGCGACGGATCGCGAAGGCGTACAGGATGGACCCGGCGATCAGGAACCGGAGCGACGCGCTGATCATCGGTGGGATGGTTTCGATCGTGACGCGGATCGCAAGGTAGGTGGATCCCCACACGATGTAGACGACGGCCAGCGCCGCCCACACCAACGGCACCTGCGTGCGTGCCCCCGCCGCCCCGACCCGAGACTCCCCCGCCATCGGTCGTCAGGGTAGCCGAGGGCGACGACGGCCATCGCGCGTTTATCTGCCGGCGCCTCCGCGGACGAGCGGGAAGCACTCCGTTCCAAGAAGCTCGAGCCCGGCCCGGTCGTAGGGCGAGTGCGCCATCACCGCGACGTGGGTCGCTCCCGCAGCGATGTATCGCGCCAGCTGTTCGGCGCACTCCGCGGGGGTGCCGACGAGCGAGCGTTCCGCCGGCCGGTCCGCCTCGCGGCCCCGCGAGCGCGCCCAATCCTCCAGCGCCCGGACGGCGTCTTTGCGCGACGCTGCGCAGAACGCTCGGAGCGCGATCGATCGCTCGATCGAGCCGGGATCCCGCCCGGCCGCCGCGCACGCCTCTTCGAGGATCGAAACCTTGCGGCCGAACTCCACCGGCGTGAGATACATCGCGTTCCAGGAATCGGCGAGTCGCGCCGCCATCGGGATCGTGCGCCGCTCGCCGGTCCCCGCGATCCACAATCTCGGCGGGTCCGCGGCCGAGCGGAGCAGCTCCACGGCGCGCTCGAGCGCGTCCAGTCGTTCACGCGCACGGGCGAAGGGGAGTCCGAGGATCCGGTAGTCGGGCTCGAACCACCCCGCTCCGACCCCGATCTCGAGACGCCCCGGCGCAGCCCGCGTCAGCGTCGACGCGACGTGAGCCAGATACGCCGCCGAGCGATACCCGACCCCGGCGACCATGAGCCCGACGTTGATCGTCGGCACCGCGCGAGCGAGCGCGCCGAGTGCCGTGAAGCCCTCCATGCACGGGCCCTCAGGGCTCGCCGCCTCCTCGGGAAGGAACCCCTCGACGTCGGAGTGGAGCGGGACGACGTGGTCGAACAGATAGCACGTGTCGAACCCCCACGCGGCCGCGTCGGCCCAGAGCGCGCGCAGCTCATCGAACGCAACCTGGTGCTGGCCCGTGTGGAGCCCGAACCTCATAGAGGCCGCGGGATTCGAGCAGTCCTTTGCATGCCCGTAGGATAAGGCTCGCCATGACCCCAGACGACGGCGAGCGCGCTTACGGCCAGTGGAACGAGCTCTACCACGAGGTCGTGTCGACGAACCTGTGCACGGGTTGCGCCGCCTGCATCATGGCCTGCCCGCGCGACGTCCTCGAGTACGAGCTCGCGTCCTATCATCCCTTCAACGTCGAAGACACGACGCCGTTCGACGACTGCATCCACGGACAGCGGGGCTGCGACATCTGCACGAAAGCCTGCCCGCGGTTCCGTGTGTGGGAGGTCGAGTGCGACGAGGCTCTGTTCGGCCGCGCGCGCCGTCCCGACGAGCTCTACGGGATCTACCGTGACATCCTGCTCGTCAAGGCGAACGATGAGAAGATCCACGAAGCCGGCCAAGATGGAGGCTTGGTCTCCGCGCTTCTGATCTGGGGGCTCGAGCAAGGGAAGATCGACGGTGCGCTGGTCTCGAAGGTTTCCGAAGAGCGGATCTGGGACGCGGAGCCCTGTGTGGTGACGACTCGCGAGGAGGTGCTCGCGACGGCGGGCTCGCGCTACACGTACGCGGCGAACCCGCTCGCGATGAAGGACGCCGAGAAGCGCGGCCTGCGGAACCTCGCGCTCGTCGGCATGTCCTGCCAAGCCTCGATCAACGGAACGCTGTCCGCGCGCAACGTCGCGAAGTATCGCCGCCGCATCGGGCTTACGATCGGCTTGCTGTGCTCGAAGTCTTTCACCTACGAAGGCGCGATGGTCGGCAAGATCCAGAACGAGCTCGGCATCCCGCTCACCGACGTCGCCAAGGTGAACGTGAAAGGCAAGTTCATCCTGTGGCGGAAGAGCACGGGTGAGCAGGTGGACATCCCGCTCAAGGAGATGCACGCGTTCACACGCGAGGGCTGCAAGCTCTGCCCGGACTTCGCCGCCGAGCACGCCGACATCTCGACGGGCGGTCTCGGTCAGTCGGACGGCTGGACGCTGACGATCGTGCGCACCGAGCGCGGATCCGAATGGCTCAAGGAGCTCGTGGACGCAGGCTGGGTGACCGTGCGACCGGGATCCGAGGATCCCGCCGCCGTCGCGCTCATGGGCAAGCTTTCGGCGAAGCAGCGGAAGCGCTGGCCCGGCGAGCTCCCGGGCGACCACGCCGGGCCCGGTCTCCTTCCGGCAGATCCGGCCTGAGCGCGCGTTGACACCCGGCCTCCGCGGCCTTAGCCTCGCTCGAGCGATGCCCGATTCATCACGATTGTCTATCAGGCTGGCTGCGCTCTCGATCGCCGTCCTCGGCTGCTCGAGCGTCGGAGCTCGCGCCGTCCCGCCGGCCGGCGCGATCTTGACGCGCGGGACGTACTCGCAGTTCGCGGGCGGCCCATACGCCTCGCCGTTCGTCTTCCGCGGATCCTTCTCGGGCACCGTCGTGTTCGCCGGGAAGGCATTCGTCGGAACCTGGACCGTGGGCTCCGCGCAGTTCGAGCCGATCGGCACCTGGGACGGCACGACCTCGACGGTTACCGGACCGATCAACGGCCGCAATCCGCTGGCCACGGTGACCGGGACGTGCACCGTTTCTTGGCTGGGCCAGCCG
Source organism: Actinomycetota bacterium (assembly GCA_035249485.1). Classification (GTDB taxonomy): domain Bacteria; phylum Actinomycetota; class AC-67; order AC-67; family AC-67; genus DATFGK01. Next base: position 18,865 of record DATFGK010000081.1, read on the forward strand.
CTCCCGCCCTACCCGCCGACGCTCACCTACCACTGCTTCGGACAGGTGAACGGCGGGCCGGTCGGCGCGCGAGACATCCTCGTCACGCTGGACGACCCGTATTCGTACTGCACGTCGAGCTGCAACGGAACCTCCACGAAGAAAGGGCGTTACGCCGGCTCCGCCTAGCGCCGGACGCCGTCCTCGGCCGTTGGACTAGACTCCACGGCCGTCCCCCATGTGAAGGAGAATCGCCATGCCCGAACCCATGGAGCTCGCGTACGAGGAACGAGGTTCCGGTCCCGTCGCCGTGTTCATCCACGGCTTCCCGCTCGACCGCCGGATGTGGATCGGTCAGCTGTCTGGGCTCGCGAAGTTCCGTCGGTGCGTGGCCCTGGATCTGCGCGGTCACGGGCTCTCGAAGATCGACGATGCCGACCCGACCTTCTCGATGGATCTGTTCGCCGACGACGTGGCCAAGACGATGGACGAGATCGGCGCCGATCAAGCCGACATCTGCGGCCTTTCGATGGGCGGGTACGTGGCGTTCGCGTTCCTGCGCCGGCATCCAGGTCGCGTCCGCTCGCTGATCCTCGCCGACACCAAGGCCGAGGCCGACTCGGACGAGGCCAAAACAGGTCGCGAGAAGACCGCGGCGATGGTGCGCGAGCAAGGGATGGAGGCGCTCTGGGAAGGGCTCGGGGCGAAGCTCCTCGCCTCGAACCCGAAGGAAGAGGACGTCGCGCGCCTGAAGGAGATGTTCCTCGCGCAGGATCCGGCGGTCATCGCCGCCGATGCGCTCGCGATGCGGGACCGCCCGGACTCCTCCCCGGATCTCTCGGGCATCACGGTGCCGGTTCTCTGGGTGCACGGTGAGGAAGACCAGCTCATGCCGGTCGATGGTGCGCGCGCAACCGCGGAGAAGATCCCGGGAGCGAAGTTCGCCGCGGTCCCCGCCGGCGGCCACATGGCGCCGATGGAGAACGCTACGGCGACGAATGAAGCGATACAGGAGTTCTTGGGCGGCTAGCGATCAGCGCATCACGAGCGACAGCGTCGCGAGCGCTCCGATGATCGAACCGGCCGTGAGGAACGGCTTTATCGCCTGCCGGATCTTCGCGTCGGTCTTGAAGCTGCGGCTGCAGCGAACGCACCAGTAGTTGTAGGTGTCGTCCTCGTTGCGCCTCGTGCGCACGACCCAGTCGGCACGCTCGCACGAGGTGCAAGCCGTGTAAACGAACGAGTGGTCGGCGTCGAGCACGATCACGCGGTCCTCTTCGTGCTCCGGACGGCGGCGCGCGGGCATCCGGAGATCGGGCTTCGGGATCGCGGGCATGCGGAGCTTGCGCCCCTTCTCGGACCTCTTCGGCTCGACGACCGGGTCCGGACGGACCACGACGTGCAGGTCCGGATCGGGCCTCGTCCTCGCCTGGTCAACGGCGACCGAGCCGAGAACGACCGGCGGGCGTGCGGGGGAGCCTGCGACGACGCCCTTCTCGACGTGGCTGCGCCACTGGCGAAGGTCCCAGTCCAGGTGCTCCGCCTCGGATGCGTGCTGCGTCGGGCGGGAGCAGTTCGGGCAGAACGAGACGCGCTGGGTCAACTTGGCGTCGCAGTTGGGGCAGATCTCCTTCGCCATGACCGCCTTTCGAAGCTGGGTCGCCACTCTAACGGGCGAACATCGCACTCGGGAACGTCAGAAATACTGAATTTGCCGTCTCGCGCTGCAACGCGAGAGTTTAGGGACCCGTTCCCCATATGGAGGGAGGCCGGGCGTCCCGCCCCGGCCTCCGGTTTCGTGTGACGATCGGCTCGACTAGGTGGTGGTCTGCCAGGCCGCGACCTTCGGATGATCGTGGTCGACGGGACCAAGCTTCGCGGCTCCACCAGGGGAGCCGATGTCGTTGAACCAGTCCTTGTTGATCGGGATGAACTCTTTCCAGTTATCCGGCGTGTCGTCCTCGTAGAAGATCGCCTCCACGGGACACACCGGTTCGCACGCCCCGCAGTCGACGCACTCGTCGGGGTGGATGTAGAGCATCCGAGGCCCCTCGTAGATGCAATCGACGGGACACTCCTCGACGCATGCCTTGTCCTTCACGTCGATGCAGGTCTCGGCGATGATATAGGTCACTTCTTGACCCCCCTACTCGGGTACGGTCGGGTTGGAGCGCAGCCTGATTAGCATTCTACCCTTCCCAGGTCAAACCGTTGCGCGACCAAAGCAACGTTGGAGGACTTCCTGGCGACGGAGACGATCTTTTTCACAAGCGCCGACGGGCTCACGCTCGAGGGCCGGCTGGCGACGCCCGAGGGGCCGCCGCTGAAGGGCGGCGTGGTCTTGTGCCATCCGCACCCACAGTACGGCGGCTCGATGAGCTCGAAGCTGATCCCCGCGCTGCAGCGGGCCCTACTCGCCGCGGGCTGGGCCGCGCTCCGGTTCAACTTCCGCGGCGTCGGCCGAAGCGAGGGCTCGTTCGACGACGGCGTCGGTGAGGTCGCCGACGTCCGCGGCGCGCTCGCGCGGGTCCGCGAGGCGGTCGCCGAGCCGGCCGCGGTGGTGGGTTGGTCCTTCGGGGCTCTCGTCGCCTTGAATGCCGTCGCCGACGACCCCGGCGTAGCCGCATACGTCGGCGTCGCCCCGCCGGTCCGGGCAGCGTTCGAGGGAACCTTCATCCTGCCGCAGGTCTCGGCCCTGGACGCATGGAAAGCGCGGGCGCTGCTCGTCGGCGGCACGACCGACCCGTTCTGCCGGCCCGACGATCTGCGGGCGCTCGCGGGGCAGCTGCCCTCGGCGGACGTCCGCGTCGTCGAAGGAGCCGACCACTTCTTCTCCGACCACACGGACGAGCTCACCGCGATCGTGACCGGCTTCGTCGACGAGATCTGAACGTGCGATTCGTAGGCCGCGTCCTCGTCGACTGCTCGGACGTCGGGCGGCGCGTGACCGTCCGCCGGCGCCTCGCCGAAGGCGGCTACACGGACGTGGTCGGGATCCTCGAGCGCTGCGACGAGGAGACGTTCGGCGTGCGCGATCGCAACGGGATCCTTCACACCGTCGACTGGGCTGCGGTCGTTGCGGCCAAGGTGGTCCCGCCCGCCCCGGCTCGCTGAGCTGCACCCGGAAGGAACCCGCGCAACCCGGCGTTCTAAGATGACCGCGATGGTCCGTCTCTACGACACGCTCGCACGATCCGTCGTCGAGGTCTCCCCCGGCAGCGACGGAGGCCTCACGATGTACTCGTGCGGCCCCACGGTCTATCGGTACGCGCACATCGGCAACCTGCGAACCTTCATGATGGCCGACCTGATCCGACGCGCGTTCGAGTACCAGGGCATCCCCGTCCGCCAGATCCAGAACATCACCGACGTCGGCCACATGACCGACGACGAGTTCGACACCGGCGAGGACAAGATGCTCGTGTCGGCCGGCCTCGAGGGGAAGACCCGTATGGAGATCGCCGCGTACTACACCGACGTCTTCTTCGACGATGTCCGCGCGATCAACATCCAAGAGGCCGTCGAGTACCCCCGCGCGACGGAGTATGTGCCGCAGATGATCGAGATCATCGCCAAGCTCATGGAACGCGGGCACGCCTACGCCGAGAACGGCGGCGTCTACTTCGACGTCCAGTCGTTCCCGGCCTACGGGCGCCTGTCCGGGAACACCCTCGATCAGCTGCAGTCCGGACACCGGAGCGTGATCGACGATCCGAACAAGCGTCACCACGCCGACTTCCTCTTGTGGCGGCCGGCCGGAGAACGACGCGCGATGAAGTGGCCGTCGCCGTGGGGCGACGGCTTCCCCGGCTGGCACATCGAATGCTCGGCGATGTCGATCGCGCTGCTCGGCGAGTCGTTCGATCTTCACACCGGCGGCGAGGACAACGTGTTCCCGCACCACGAGGACGAGATCGCGCAGTCGGAGGGCGCGGTCGGGCATCCGGTCGTGAGGCACTGGGTCCACGGCGCGCACCTGCTCTCCGAAGGCAAGAAGATGGCCAAGAGCGCGAACAACTTCTACGACCTGCGGGACCTGGCCGCGCGCGGCCACTCAGACCCCCTGGCCGCCCGTCTCCTCTTCCTCCAGTCGCGCTATCGCGCGCAGATGAACTTCACGCTGGACGCGCTGGGGGCGGCCGAACGGACGCTCGACCGGTGGCGACGACTGGTCGCCGAGTGGACGCGCAAGCCCGGCGAGACGATCGGCCAGCTCGTCGAGAAGTACGAGGAGCGATTCCTCACGTCGCTCAACGACGACCTCGACACGCCGCAGCTCGTGGCGCTCGTCGCTGAAGTGGTCTCCACCGACGCGCTCGCGCCCAAGGACAAGTCGGCGCTGCTGATCCGTTGGGACAAGGTGCTGGGCCTGGACCTCTCCCGCGGGACCGGCGCTGCCCGCCCGATCCCAAGCGCGGCGTACGATCTCATCGAGCAGCGCGAGAAGGCTCGCGGGAAGAAGGACTACTCAACCGCCGATCGCATCCGGCACAAGATCCTCTCGCTCGGGATCGAGGTGGAGGACACCCCCGAGGGACCGAAGCCGCGCTGGGTACGGTGAGCGAATCCTCGTTCCCGCTATCGGAGCTGCTCGCGGCCCTTTCGTTAGCCACCGACTCCGGCAACGGCTTCCCAGCTGAGAAGACCCTCCGGAACACACTGATGGCGATGGGGATCGCCGGCGAGCTCGGCGTCGACGATCGCGGGCGCTCCGATCTGTATCAGGCCTCGCTCCTCCGATTTGTCGGCTGCACCGCGTTCACGTACGAGCTCGCCAGGATGTCGGGCGACGAGTTCACAGCGCTCCAGGCGTTCGCTCCCGCCGACGAAACGAAACCCGGCGAGGCGCTCCACGCGATGTTGGCCGCCGGGCGGGGTCTCGGCGTGGGCGGGCGTGCGCGCAGTGTTCTCGCGAACGTCGCGCGCGGCAAGGCGTTCGGCGAGTTCGTCGTCCGCGCGGATTGCGAAGCCAACGCGCTCTTCGCGCGCCGGTTCGGCATGGGGCAGGGCATGGTCGCGATCCTCGACGACATCTACGAGCGCTGGGATGGGAAAGGCGCGCCGAGGAAGCTGCTGGGCGCCGACATCGCACTCGGCGCCAGGATCCTTTCGCTGGCACACCAAGCCGAGATCCATCATCGCGTCCAGGGGCGAGAGGTGGCGAAGGAGATGGCCGCGCAACGCTCCGGCGGGTGGTTCGACCCAGCGTGCGTGCGCGCGTTCGCCCGTTGCGCCGACCGGATCTTCGATCTGATCGAGCGCGGATCGGTGTGGGAGGAGGCACTCGGCGCAGAGCCCGCACCTCGCGTAACGATCGGCCCGTCGGGGCTCGACGATCTGGCTGCGGGGTTCGCCGATTTCGCCGACCTGAAGTCGCCGACGTTGCTCGGCCACTCACGCGGGGTTGCCGTACTGGCAGCCGAAGCCGGACGGATCGCCGGACTCGCCCCCGATGAGCTCGCCACGCTCCGACGTTCCGCGCTGCTGCACGATCTCGGGCGCGTTGCCGTCCCGGTCGCGATCTGGGAGAAGCCCGGCGCGTTGAACGTGGCCGAGTGGGAGCAGGTCCGGCTGCACGCGCACCACACCGAACGGGTGCTCTCGAGGGCGCCGTCCCTCGTGGGGGTTGCGGCGGTCGCGGGATCGCATCACGAGCGCCTCGACGGCAGCGGATACCACCGGGGGGCTCGGGCGGCGGCCCTGACCCCGTCCGCGCGGATCCTCGCGGCGGCCGACGTCTATCAAGCCCTGACCGAGAAGCGCCCGCACCGCCCGGCGTTCCCCGGCGACCGGGCCGTCGCCGAGATCGAGCG
>DATFGK010000082.1:0-2823 GCA_035249485.1 Actinomycetota bacterium
GCCTGCCGAGCAGGTGCTCTACCAACTGAGCTACAGCCCCAGGTCGAGGACCGATTCTACAGCGCCGCGCATCCGGCCGGCTTGACCGACTTCCCCAGGCGGGCGCACGCTGCCGCCGTGGATCAGCCCGAGACGCGATACGCGAGAACCCCCGAGGGGGCCGTCGCCTACCAGGTCATAGGGGAAGGTGCTATCGACCTCGTCTTCATCCCCGACTGGATGACGAACATCGCGGTGTGGTGGGAGCAGCCGCTGATCGAGCGGTTCCTCCGGAAGCTCGCTTCGTTCAGCCGTTTGATCGTGTTCGACAAGCGCGGCACCGGCGTTTCCGATCCCGTCCCGCTAGGCGCGCTGCCGACGCTCGAGCACTGGATGGACGACATCCGTGTGGTGATGGATGCGGCCGGGTCCGAGCGTGCGGCGATCTTCGGCCACGGAACCCCGATGGCGCTGGTTTTTGCGGCTTCCTACCCCGAGCGAACGAGGGCACTCGCGATCGCAGAGGGATGGGCCCGCAGCGTGCAGACGGAGGGATACCCCGGAGGAACTCCTCCAGAGCTCATCGACCAAGCTGTTTCCTTCATCACCGAAGGATGGGAGCGCGAGGACTATCAAGGGATGGCGTTCGCAAGTCCGAACCTGCCAAACGATCCCCCATTCCTCAAGTGGCTCGCCCGATATCGTGTCCTTGCGATGCCACCCACGACCAGCGGGCGCGTATTCCGTTGGGGGTTCGATCTCGACGTGCGAAGTGTCCTCCCCACGATCAGCGTCCCGACCCTCGTTCTTCAGCGGAAGTCCAACCCGTTCTTCGCGGCAGGCCACAGCCGGTACCTCGCGGAGCGCATCCCCGGCGCGAAATACGTCGAGCTCCCCGGCGAGGACTACGTATGGTTCGCGGGCGATCAGGATTCTTTGCTAGATGAGGTGCAGGCTTTCTTTACCGGGGTGCGCGGCACGGCCGACGTCGATCGCGTGCTCTCGACGGTGCTGTTCACCGACCTCGTTTCCTCCACCGAGCGTGACGCGGAGCTCGGCGACCGACGCTGGCGGGAGATCCTCGACCGGCACGACGCCATCGTTCGCGCTCACGTCGAACACTTCCGTGGCAGGTTGATCAAGACCACCGGGGACGGAGTGCTAGCGACGTTCGACGGACCGGCGCGAGCGATCCGCTGTGCCCAAGCGATCTCGGATGAGGTGCACGCCCTCGGGTTGGAGATTCGCTCGGGCCTGCACACCGGCGAAGTCGAACTTCGCGGCGAGGACATCGGAGGAATCGCGGTCGCCATCGCCGCCCGTGTGATGGCCAAAGCTGGTGCAAGCGAGGTGCTCGTCTCCAGTACGGTGAAGGACCTCGTGGTCGGCTCGGGGCTCGAGTTCGACGACCGGGGCCCGCACGAGCTCAAAGGCGTGCCCGGCGAGTGGCGTCTGTACGCGGTGAGATCGTGAAGCCAACGCGGATCTGATCAGCGCGACGCGACGCCCCGGCGCTTACGCCGGTTCAGAAGCGTGGCGACGAGCCCTCCGAGCACGGCGCACGCCGCCCCCAAGGCGACCAAGCGCCACGGCGAGCTGCGCTCGGGTATCGGGGCGACCGCTTGCCCCCCGGACGACGTAGCTCCCGGCGTCGGCGGGGACGCAGGCTGGAGAGCGCCCGGCTCGACGAACAGCGGCCCCGCGGGTACCGCGCCGCTCCCGCTCCACGCCGAAACCTCGCGCAGCAGATCGATGGACGTCTGGGAGGTGACGCGGACGTACCGCGCCATGACCAGCGGCGAGACGCGGATCGCCGCGTCCTCCGCTGAGGTGGCCCCGGCGGTCCGCCACGTCTTCGCGTCTCGTGAGGTGTCGACCGTGCATCGGTCCCGGCATCCGCGGACGACGATGAGGCTCAGCGGCCGCCGCCCGCCGAGGTCGACGACCGCCGCGCTGTGCCGCGGCTCGACGCATCCGGTCGCGCCCGAGCAGACCGACGGTTGGAGATCGTCTTCGAGCTCGCCGTCCGTCAAGGCGCACGTGTCCAAGAACACCAGACGGCCCGACTCCTCGATCAACCCGCACGGACGTCCGCGCGAAGGCGGCGCGCCGGCCGGCGAGTCGTACGCGCGCCCGCCCGACCGCAGGACGACGTCGATACGGCGGCCGCGCTCGTCGGGGACGCGTTGATCCTCCAGCGTGCCCAACGCGGCGGCCGTGCCCTGGGTGTCCTCGAGGAGCCGGGCATCGAACGCGAACCCGCTCCGCGCGCGATCGACGGTCCACACCACCTCGCGGCCTCGCCGGAACTCGATCGCGTGCTCGACCGAGCCGGCGTTCAGGCCAGGCAGCACGCCGGCCGGCACCGGCGTCCACGTGACACGCGCGCCGAACGAGCCGGTGCGTCCTTCGAGTTGCGGCTGCCACAGCCGGACCGGGATGTTGAGCGACTCGGTCTGCACCTGGAAGCGATAGGTCGTGATCGGACCGACGACCTCATCCGCCCGCGGGCCGATCCCGCTCGAGACCACCATGGTGCTCGCTTGCCCGGCGAACCCTTGCGTGTCCCTCCCGGTCAGCCGGAAGGCGAACCGGCCTTCGGAACCGGTCTTGGCCACACGCGCGCCGCCGCAGACGTCCGTGCGCTGCTCGATGCACACGAGTCCCAGCGACGCGAAGACCGAGAACACCTCGCCGGCGTCGGCCTCGCGCGAGAGCGCGACCCGCACCCCGGCGACCGCGCGTCCGTCCTCGGTCGCCACTCGTCCGCCGAGATCGATGCGCGCGTCGGGATCGACCTCGCTCGCGGTGCAAGCGGCGAGGAGCAGCGTGACGGCGATCGCC
>DATFGK010000083.1:0-10768 GCA_035249485.1 Actinomycetota bacterium
AACGCGAAGACGAACGCCCGGCGGCTCGTCCATCTGACCGAAGACAAGCGCGGCCTTTTCCAGCACGCCCGACTCTTTCATTTCGAGCCAGAGGTCGTTTCCTTCGCGCGTGCGCTCGCCGACGCCGGCGAACACCGACACGCCACCGTGCTGCCGGGCGACGCGGTAGATCATCTCCTGGATGACGACGGTCTTGCCGACGCCGGCGCCGCCGAACATCCCGATCTTTCCACCCTTGACGTAGGGCTCGACGAGATCGATGACCTTGATGCCGGTCTCGAACATCTCGACCTTCGGCTCGAGGTCCTTGAAGGCGGGAGGGTCGCGATGGATCGGCCAGTGCTCCTTGACCTCGACGTGTGCCACATCGAGCGGCTTGCCGATGACGTTCCACACGTGTCCGAGCGTCTCGTTGCCGACGGGCACCGTGATGGGCAGGCCGGTGTTCTTCGCGCGCGCGCCTCGGCGGAGCCCGTCCGTCGGTCGCATGCAGATCGCGCGAACGATCCCGCCACCGATGTGTTGCGAGACCTCGGCGACGATGACCTCCTGCTCGCCGCCCGGCGTCTCGAATTCGATCTCGAGCGCGGTGAGGATCTCGGGCAGGTCCTCGGGCGGGAACTCGACGTCCACCACGGGTCCGATGATCTGGATGACGCGCCCGTCGGGCCGTTCCTGACCCGTGGCGCTCGCGGCCTGCTCGGTCATCGACATGTCTTCGCTCCTATACCTTGGCTTTCTCGCGATCGCGGAGTGCCTCCGCGCCGCCCACGACTTCCATGATCTCGCTGGTGATCTCCGCCTGACGTTCGCGGTTCGCGATCCGCGTGTAGACCTTGATGAGGTCCTCACCGGAGTCGGTCGCCGCTTTCATCGCGCGCCGGCGCGCCGCGTGCTCGGAGGCGCTCGACTCGAGCAGACAGGCGAAGATGACGGTGTTCACGTACCGCGGCAGCAGCGACGAGAGGATCTCGCCGGGCTCGGGCTCGAACTCGTAGAGCGGGTTGATCTCGCCTTTGGTCTCGGCCACTTCCTCGCGGCTGATCGGCAGGATGCGCGTCGAGGTCGCGACCTGGCTCCCGGCCGACCGGAAGTCGGTGAACGCGATGCGGACCTCGTCGACCTCGCCGTCGATGAACTCCTTCACGAGGCGGGTGCCGAGCGACTCCGCGTCCTCGAACTGAGGCGTGTCGGAGATGCCCGTCGTCTGGGATGACATCTCGTAACCGCGGAACCGGAAGTACGACAACCCCTTGCGACCGACGACGTGGAGCCGGCTCGAACGACCGGCCCGCTCGGCGTCCTTGAGCTGATTCACACCGACGCGGATCACGTTGGAGTTGTACGCGCCGGCGAGCCCGCGATCGCTCGTGATGACCACGACGCCGGTCGAGCGGATCTCATCGCGCGGCTTCAGCAGCGGGAACTCGTTCTCGACCTCGGTGATCCCGGCCAGCTCACGGATCGCCTGCTGGATCCGCTCGGCGTAGGGACGCGCTTGGATCAGCCGGTTCTGCGCTTTGACGATACGCGACGCGGCGACGAGCTCCATCGCGCGTGTGATCTTGATCGTCGACTGGATCGAACCGATCCGCCGCTGCCACTGGCGATACTTGGCACCCATCGCTCGCGCCGGCTAGGCCTGCGCTTCACCCTCCTCCGCTTCCTCTTGCGCCGCCATGCGGTCCCAGCCGACATTGCGCTCGGGGGCCACCGGCGCCTGCTCGGTCGCGGCGAACTGCTTCTTGAAGTCGTCGATCGCCTGCTTGAGCTCGCCGGCCCGGCTCTCGGAGAGCGCCCCGGACTCGACGATCTCCTTCGGGATCTCCGCCTTCCGTGAGTGCATGTACTCGAGCAGCTCGCGTTCGAAGCGCTTCACGTCGTCGACGGGGATGTCGTCGAGGTAGCCGTTCGTGCCGGCGAAGATCGCGATGACCTGATCCTCGACGGACACCGGCGAGTACTGCGCCTGCTTGAGCAGCTCGACCAGCCGGGCGCCGCGCTCGAGCTGGCGCTGAGAGGACTTGTCTAGCTCGGAGCCGAACGCCGCGAACGCCTCGAGCTCGCGATAGGCGGCGAGGTCCAGACGCAGCGACCCGGCGACGCCCTTCATCGCCTTGACCTGCGCGTTGCCGCCGACACGCGACACCGACTTACCGACGTTGATCGCGGGACGCACGCCGGCTAGGAACAATCCCTCTTCCAAGTAGATCTGGCCGTCGGTGATCGAGATCACGTTGGTCGGGATGTAGCCCGAGATGTCGCCGCCCTTCGTCTCGACGATGGGCAACGCGGTGAGCGACCCGCCGCCGAGCTCGTCCGAGAGCTTCGCGCCACGCTCGAGCAGCCGCGAGTGGAGGTAGAAGACGTCGCCGGGATAGGCCTCGCGGCCGGCCGGACGCCGCAGAAGCAGCGAGATCTCGCGATACGCTTCCGCCTGTTTCGAGAGGTCGTCGTAGACGATCAGCGCGTGCTCGCCGTTGTACATCCAGTGCTGGCCCATCGCCGAGCCGACGTACGGCGCGAGGTACTTGAACGACGCCGGACGCGACCCGCCTGCGACGACGACGACCGTGTACTCCAGCGCGCCGGCGTCCTTCAGGGCCTGGACGACCTGCGCGACCGTGGAGTCCTTCTGGCCGACGGCGACGTAGATGCACTTCACGGCGCGGTCGGTCCCCCAGAAGCGCTTCTGGTTGATGATCGCGTCGACGGCGATCGCGGTCTTACCGGTCTTCATGTCGCCGATGATCAGCTCGCGCTGTCCGCGTCCGACGGCCGTCATCGCGTCGACGGCCTTGATGCCGAAGTAAAGCGGCTCCTTCACCGGCTGGCGCTCGACCACTGATGGGGCCTGCACCTCGAGCGGGCGGCGCCCGGCGATCTTCGATTCGTCCAGCGGCGGCCCGCCGTCGATCGGGTTGCCGAGCACGTCGACCACGCGGCCGAGCAGGGCATCGCCGACGGGGACGGAGAGGACCTGGCCGGTCAGTTTGACCGGGTCGCCTTCCTCGATGGCGGACGGGTCGCCCAGAACGACGGCGCCGATCTCATTCTCCTCGAGGTTCAGCGCGACGCCGGCCACACCGTTGGGGAACTCCAGCCGTTCGTTCGCCATGCATTTCGGCAGGCCGGCGATGCGCGCGATGCCGTCGCCCGAGTACAGGACGTGTCCCACCTGCTCGCGCTCGACGGACGGCTTGAAGTCCTCGACGTACTTGCGCAGGACCGCCGAGATGTCGTTCGGATCGATCAGAAGCTCAGCCATTGTCGATTCTCCCGATGCGTTCCTTCGCGAGCTGCAACTTGCGCCGAACGGTTCCGTCAAAGACCTGATCGCCTACCGTCACCAACAACCCGCCGATCACGTTCGGATCGACGATGACCTTGAGCTCCACCTGCTTCCCGGTGGCCTTGCTGATCGCGTCGCGAAGCTTCTCGCGCCCCGGGTCGTCGAGCTGCACCGCGGTGCGGACCTCTGCAACGGCCTTGGCGCGTTCATCCGCGGCCAGCTGGACGAGCGAGTCGATGATCCTGGGGAGGTCTCGCGCCCGGCCTTGCTGGACGAGGAACGACACGATGTTGATCGTGTGCGGTGATGCCTTGCCGCCGAGAAGCTCCTGCACCATCTTCGCCCGGTGCTCGGGCGGCAGAGAGATTTCGGAGAGCGCCTCGCGCAGCTTGTTCTCGCTCTCCACCGTGCGCGCGAAACGGAACAGCTCGTCTTCGACCTTCTCCAGCGCGCCCTCGGCCTGGGCGATCTGGAAGAGCGCCTGGGCATAGCCGCGCACGGTGTCGCTCATCGAGACGATCCGTTCCCAGTCGACGCGAGCTCCGCGATCGTCCGCTCGACCAGTTGCTTCGCCGCGTCGGGCTGGGCGAGCTCGCGTTCGATGACCTTCGTCGCGAGCTCGAGGGAGAGGTTCACGAGCTCGGACTGAAGCTGCTGCTTGGCACGTCCGGCCTCGCCGGCGACGTCCCGACGCGCGCGCTGCATGATCTCTTGCGCCTCTTGCTCCGCCTTGGCGACGATGTCCTTGCGGAGCGACTCGCCGGTCCGCTTCGCCTCTTCGACGATCTTCGCGGCCTCGCCGCGCGCCTCGTCGAGCTGCTTGCGGTACTGCGCCTGCAGCCGCTCGGCCTCCGCTTTGGCCTTCTCGGACTCCTCGAGCCCGGAGCGGATCTTGGCCGCCCTATCTTGAAGCATCTCGTTGATCTTCGGGAACGCCAGCTTCCACAGCGCGACGAACAGGATCAGGAACGCGATCGAACCCCAGATCAGCTCGTCGGCGTGCGGCAGGATGAACCGCGTCGAGTCTTCCTCGGCGGCCGTCCCGGTCGTGTGTTCCTGGGCGAGAAGTACGAGAGACGCCAGCATCGCCCGCCCCTAGAGGATGAACGAAAGCACGAAGCCGAACAGCGCGAGCGCCTCGACGAGGGCGAACCCGATGTACATGGTCGTGGTGACCATGCCCCGAGCCTCCGGCTGGCGCGCGATGGCTTCGATGGCTTTCCCGAAGATGATGCCGATCCCGATCCCGGGGCCGATGGCCGCGAGACCGAAGACCAGGCCTTTACCGATCGGTGCGACGTCGATGGGTTCCGCCGCTTGCGCGAGGATCGTTGCCACTGCTGCGAGGATCTCCATTCCCTCCCCCTTACTAGTGCTCCGGGTGAAGCGCCCCGGAGATGTACACAGCCGTCAGGATCGTGAAGATGAACGCTTGCATCGTGATGACGAAGAGCTCGAGGCCCATGAGTGCGATCGAGAGCCCGAACGGTGCGATGAAGCCGACCTTGCCGAGGACGTCGCCTGCGATGAAGACCGACGAAGCAACGAAGAGCACGCCGAGGATCATGTGGCCGGCGACCATGTTGGCGAAGAGACGAACGGACAGCGTGATCGGGCGCACGATAACCGTCGAGAACAGCTCGATGAACGCCAGCAGGAAGTTGATCCCGAGCGGTACGCCCGGCGGGAACATGACGTTCTTGAAGTAGTGGAAGAAGCCCTGCGACTTGATGCCGACCGCGTTGAAGATGAACCAGACCGGGACCGCGAGCACGACGGGGTAGGCCATGCGCGAGGTCACCGGGAACTGGATCACCGGGACGATGGACATGAAGTTGTTGAGGAACACCCAGAAGAAGATGGCGGTCAGCCAGGGCACCCACGCGTTGCCCTCGGGCCCGATGACCGGCAAGGCGATCTGCTCACGGATGAAGTCGACACCGGCCTCGGCGACGTTCTGCTTGCCCGACGGGACGAGCTTCGGACGACGGAACGCCGAGACGAAGAACAGGATCAGCAGCGCCGTGACGCCGAACATCACGAGGGTCGGGAACGTGACCTCGAGGGGTCCGACCTCGAAGATCGGCCTGAACTCGAACAACTCGTCGACCGTCGGCGCGTGGAAGGTCTTCTTCTCCACGCCGATGAGCGCGTCGGCGACGAAGGCGGCGCCGACGGCGACCGCCAGGACCGCCAAGACCTTAGGGAGCTTCTTCTTTTTCTTCTCGACGGGTGCTGCGTTAGCCGTGGTAGCGGTCACGAGCGCTCCTTACCGAACTCGATGGCCAACCAAGGGGTACGAGCCCACAACAGACATTCGTAGATGAGGATGCCGACGACGCCGGCCGTGAATGCGATCGTGAAGGTCATCTCGTGGATGCGGGGGCTCGTGTAGGCGGCGCCCATCGCCACGAAGACGAGAACCATGCGGATCGCGTAGGACGGCAGCGCGACGACCGAGAGCCCTCCGACGGGGGATCTCCGGGAGCCGATCATCAGCGCCAGCCCCGAGATGGCGAAGTTCCCGACCACGATGGCCAAGGCGGCGACGACGGCGAGAGCGCCTTCCGTACCGCGCACCGCGAATGCAACCGCGGACCCGGGTACCAGGAGCAACGCGCCTGCGCGCAACGCTCCCCAGACAAGACGTCCTTCTGCCTTCACAAACTCCCCCACCGAACGGCAGGGAGGAGGCTACCTACCGAACGTCTCGCTCGTCATCTTCGGTGCGCTTTCGCACCCAAACCACCACGTGGAGCACGCCGCCCGCGTAGCCGACGATCATCAGCGAGGCCAGGAACCACGGCTTCGTACCAAGCCATTCGTCGAGCTTGTATCCGCCGAAGGCGAACAAGGCGATGATCGCCAGCAGCTCGACCAGGATCTGCCATCCCTGGCTGAACCCCACCCCGGCTCTCGACCACGGCGAGCCCCTCCTCTCAGGCGGGTTCACGCGGGCATCCTAGCAGGCATGTGAAAGAATTCGCAAAGTCGCCGGAGAGGCTATTTCCGCAGGTCAAGGCCTAGGTTTGGCGTACATCTTCCGTGAGCTTGTGAATCCGCTCACTAGCCTCCGGCGTGTCCCACGCACTGCCCCGTCTGAGCGCCCGCGGCACGATCAAGATCGTCAGGATCAGGGCTCCCCCGATCGCGAAACCGACCCCTCTGCCTGCGCTCCCGCGCCACAACGACAGGACGAGGGTGGCGCTCGCGAGCATCGCGCTCCAGAGATACATCACGAGCACCGCCTGCCGGTGACTGCCCGCCATGTCGAAGAGCCAATGATGGATGTGGCGCTTGTCGGGCATCGCGAGCGGCCGCCGGTCGCGCACGCGGCGTAAGACCGCGAGCGACGTATCGGCGAGCGGAACCGCGAGCACGAAGAACGGCAGGAGCACCGGGATGATCAACCCGGCGACGTCGGAGAGGTCGGGCTCGATCGTGCGACCGACGCCGCTGATCGTCGACGATGCGAGCAAGAGCCCGAGCAGCATGCTGCCCGAGTCGCCCATGAAGATCTTCGCGGGATTGAAGTTATGTGGCAGGAAACCGGCGCAGGAGCCCACGACGAGCGCCGCGAGGAGCGCGGCGGTCGTCGGGACACCGCCGCTGGTGCGGTACGCATAGGCGAACAGGGCCATCGCGGCGATGCCCGAGACGCCTGCGGCGAGTCCGTCCAGTCCGTCGATCAGGTTCACCGCATTGATGAGCAGGATCGTCCAGATCACCGTAAGCAGGGCAGACATGTCCGGCGAGAGCGAGACCAAGCCGGTCCCCGGCAGCCAGAAGTAGAGGACCTGCACACCGGCGAGGATCAGCGCGCCCGTCGCGACGACCTGGCCGGCGAGCTTGCTCGAAGCTTTCAGGCCGCGCATGTCGTCGACCGCGCCGAGCGCGACCACGGCGACCCCGGCGACGAGGACGCCGATCGGCTCGGACGAGAAGTCGAAGAGCTCCTTGAAGTCGCCCATCAACCACGCCGTACCGAGGCCTGCTGCGATGCCTGCGAAGATCGCCAGCCCGCCCAGCGTCGCGGTCGGCGTGCTGTGCACCTTGCGGTCGTCGGGGACGTCCACGGCGCCGACCTTGGCGGCGAGCCGCTTCACGAGCGGCGTCGCGACGAACGACACCCCGGCGGCCACCGCGAAGACGACGAGGTACGGGAGCATCTAGTCCCCTACCGAGATCCCCGGCGCCGGGAAGCGAGCGCACATCTCGCGGATCTCGCCGGCGATCTGATCGGCGAGACCGTCGTCGTCGGGAGCCGCGACCACCTTGTCGATCCACGCGGCGATCTGGGCCATCTCCGGCTCGCGCATGCCACGGGAGGTGACCGCGGGCGTCCCGATCCGCATGCCCGACGGATCGAACGGCTTGCGGGGGTCGAACGGAACCGAGTTGTAGTTGAGCTCGATCCCCGCGCGGTCCAGCGCCTTCGCGGCCGGCTTCCCGGGGACGCCCTTGTTCGTGAGGTCGATCAGGATCAGATGGTTGTCCGTGCCGCCCGATACCAGGTCGAAGCCACGATCCGAGAGCGCGGCCGCCAGCGCCTTGGCGTTGGCGACGATCTGGTGGGCGTAATCCTTGAACTCCGGTTTGGCCGCCTCATGGAGTGCGACCGCGATGGCGGCCGTGGTGTGGTTGTGCGGACCGCCCTGAAGGCCCGGGAACACTGCTTTATCCAGCGCCTGCGCATGCTCGGCCTTGGAGACGAACATCGCGCCGCGCGGGCCGCGGAGGGTCTTGTGGGTGGTGGTCGTCATCACGTCCGCCATCGGCAGCGCGGACGGGTGCGCCCCGCCGGCGATCAGCCCGGCGATGTGCGCGACGTCGGCGGCGAAGATCGCACCGACCTCGCGGGCGACCTCACCGAAGAACTCGAAGTCGATGATCCGCGGAACCGCGGTGCCGCCGGCCCAGATGATCTTCGGGCGCTCCTTGCGGGCGAGGTCGCGCACCTCGTCGTAGTCGATGCGGCCGGTGTCCCGGCGGACGCCGTACTGCACCGACCGGAACCATTTCCCCGTCACGCTCACGTTCCAGCCGTGCGTCAGGTGGCCGCCGCTCGGCAGGCCCATGCCCATGATGGTGTCGCCCGGCTTCGCGAACGCGAGGTAGACGGCGAGGTTGCACGGCGATCCCGAGTACGGCTGAACGTTGGCGTGCTCGGCGCCGAACAGCGCCTTCGCGCGGTCGATCGCGAGGGTCTCGATGGGATCGATGAGCTGCTGGCCCTCGTAGTACCGCTTGCCGGCGTATCCCTCCGAGTACTTGTTGGTCAGCACCGAGCCGGTCGCGGCGAGCACGGCGTGAGAGACGTAGTTCTCCGACGGGATCAGCCGGATCTTGTCGTGCTCGCGCTGCTCCTCGGCCGCGATCAGCCTCGCGATCTCCGGATCCGTGCCGCGCAGCGCCTCCCAGGCGTCCCCTCGGTTGCTCATGCTCCGTACTCCTTCTTCGATCGCTCCTCGAGCGCTGCGATGTTCGCGATCCGCGCCGCGTGCCGTCCGCCGTCGAAGGGGGTCGCCATCCAGATCTCCAATACCTTGAGCGCGACCGCGTCACCGCACGCGCGCTGGCCCACGCAGAGCACGTTCGCATCGTTGTGACGCCGGGCCATCTCGGCGGTGTAGAGGTCGTTGCAAACCGTGGCCCGGACGCCGTGGATCTTGTTGGCGACGATCGCCTCGCCGTTCCCGGACCCGGCGACGATGATGCCGCGCTCGGCCCGGCCCTCGGCGACGTCGCGCGCGACGGCTTCCGAGACCTCGGTGTAGTCGTAAGATTCGTCCTCGCTCGTCGCGCCGCGCACCGTCACGTCGTGGCCGCCGTCGCGGAGCGCCTTCTCGAACAGCCCGCGGTAGCGGAATCCGGCGTGGTCGGAGCCGAGCGCGATCTTCATCGCTCCCCCACCAGGCGGTGGACCAGCCCCGCGATGTGGCTTTCGATGAGTGCCGCGGTCTTCTCGTAGAGCTCGGGCCCGGCGCCGATGGGATCCGGGACGCCGTCGCCGAGCAGCACGACCTTCTCGGGTTCGTCCACCATCTTGCGGACCTGCTCGACCTGCATGGGCTCCATGCAGACGAGGAGCTCGGCGGCGCGCGCCATAGCCGGGGTCAGGTAGCGGGCGCGGTGGCGTCGGAAGTCGATGCCGCGCGCAGCGAGGACGTCTTTGGTGCCGCGGCTCGCGGGGGTGCCGTCGGTCGCGCCGACCCCGGCCGAGGTCACGATCCAGTCGTGGCCGTCGCCGAGACGCTCGTTCAAGGCCCTCGCGAGGAGAGCCTCACCGATCGGGCTGCGACAGATGTTTCCGTAGCAGACGAAGACGACCTCCGGCACCGCTTGAATCATACCGTCCGGCTCCGGCCGCCGAGCGTGTTCCCGGAGCCGCTAGGTGCCCTGGAGCAGGGCTTCCTCGATCGCCTGTTTCGAGATCGGGCCCTCGCGGGTGACCTTCGCCCGCCAGCGGGTCAGATCGACGATGGTGCTCGGGACGTCGGACGAGGCAGGCCCGCCGTCCACGTACAGCGAAACGGTGTCGCCGAGCTCGGCGGCGACGGCCTCGGCGGTCGGCGGCGTTGGCCGGCCCGAGACGTTGGCGCTCGTCGCCGCCAGCGGCCCGATCATCATGATCAGGTCGAGCAGGTCGTCGTGCGCCGGCATCCGGACGGCGACCCCGCCGCGCGTCTCGCCGAGCTCCCACGACAAACCCTCGGCCTCCGGGAGGATCAGCGTGAGCGGTCCGGGCCAGAACGCCGCAACGAGCACCTGGGCCGAGCGCGGCACGTCGGAGCACAACGCCCACGCCTGCCGCGGCCGGGCGACGAGCACCGGGAGCGGCATCGAGCGCGGCCGCTGCTTCGCCTCGAACACCCGCCGGGTGGCTTCGGGGTTGAACGCGTCGGCGCCGATCCCGTAGACGGTGTCGGTCGGGAACACGACCACTCCCCCGGCGTCGAGCTCCTTCGCGGCTGCCTCGAGTGCCGCTTCGCGGTCGGCGGCGAGCGAGACGAACGGCGGGCTAGACACCGATCCACCGTCCCTCGACGACGCGGTTCCGCCCCGCAAGGTCCGGCGTGACGGCGACGTCGGTGTATCCGATGACGCGGAGCAGGCGCTCGAGGCGCGCCGCCTGATCCTCGCCGGTTTCGACCACGAACCAGCCGCCGATCGCGAGCCAGCGAGGCGCCTCCTGCAGCAGTCGCACGACGATGTCGAGCCCGTCGTCGCCGCCGCAGACGGCCTCGTGCGGTTCGTGATCCTTGACCTCCGGAGGCAACGTCTCCCAGTCGTCGTTGGGAACGTAGGGCGGGTTGGAAACGATGACGTCTACAGCTCCGCCGAGCGCCGGGTGCAGCGGATCCATCATCTCGCCCGGGAGCAGCGTGACCCGCAGCCCCGTCCGCGCGAGGTTCCGGAGCGCCCACGCGCGCGCGGCGGCGGAGGGCTCGGTCGCGAACACGCGCGCCGACGGGA
>DATFGK010000084.1:0-12882 GCA_035249485.1 Actinomycetota bacterium
TCGGCCGCGTCTCTCCGCGGTTCCGCCAGTACGAGAAGGCCATCTTGAGCGCGACCTCGGCCGCGGCGGCGCCGTTCTCGGAATAGAAGACGCGGGAGAGCCGGCCCGGCGCGAGCGCGATCAGCCGCTCCGCCAGTCCGATCGCCGGCGGGTGCGTGAGGCCGAGGAAGGTCGAGTGCTGAAGGCGCCGGGTCTGCTCGACGATCGCGTCCACGATCCGCGGGTGTCCGTGGCCGTGAACGTTGACCCACAGCGACGACACGCCGTCGATGTAGCGGCGGCCGTCGGTGTCGATCAGCTCGAAGCCGTCCGCCGACTCGATCACGGGCGCGTCGTCGTCGAGCCACACCGACATCGGCGTGAACGGATGCCAGATCGTGGAGTGGTCGGCGTCGCGAAGCGCTCGGGTCCTGTCGAACGGCACGTTCATCTCGCTCTCCCGGTCGCGGCGGGTCAATCTAACGGATGCCGCGGGTGAGGCGCCTCTCGCGAACGCTGGCGCTTCTCGTCGTCGTTCTGGGAGCGGGTTCGGTCGCGTCCGCGCACGAAACCGCGCCCGGATCCCGGCTCCGCATCGACCGCATCGAGCCGGCCGTTCCGGAGCTCGAGATCCGCGTTCGGAACGTGCTCGCACCGACGATCCTCGTAAACAACGACACGGCCGAGACGTTCGAAGCGGTCGGCTCGGACGGGCAGCCGTTCCTCCGTCTCCGCGACGGCGGGGTCGAGGCGAACGTCGCGTCGCCCGATTGGTATCGCAGCGAGAGCCCAACAGCGTCCGGGTGGATCGCGCCGACGGCGCGCGCCGGCGCGAAACCGCGGTGGGTCCGCATCGCGTCCGGTGATGAATGGGCGTGGTTCGAGCACCGGATCGGCACGCCCGGCCCTGCAGCCGAGACGCCCTGGACGATCCCGGCGCGCCTCGGCGGGCGCGCGATCGTCATCCACGGTTCCTGGTTCCGCACGCAGGTGCGCGGATCGTTCCGCACGCGGCTCGACGGCGTACGTCCCGCGGTCGACGAAGGGATCGAGGTTCGCATCCTTCAGGGAACGCAACCCGCCATCTTCGTGAACAACACGTCCGGCAAGGTGCTCGAGATCCCCGGGCGGCGCGGCGAGCCGTTCCTGCGCATCGGCCCGTCCGGTGCGGAGCAGGCGGATCCTGGAGGCGTCTACGCTCCGCTGGGAACGGCTTCTCGCTGGGCGTGGGTCGAGCCGCGCGCGGGCTGGAGCGACGAAGACCCGCCCGAGAACGCGCTCCGCTCCACCACGACCGTCGTCCTCGGCACCTGGGCGATCCCCGCGAGTTTGGATGGGAGCCCGATCGAGATCTATGGTCGCGTCGAATGGGTTCCCGTCGCAGAGCATCACGCGCAGCAGCCCGCAGCCGGGTCGAACAACAAACGCTGGATCCTGATCGCGGTCGCCGCAACTGTGACCGGCGCGATCGTCGGGATCCGGACGATCCGGCGGCGGCGGCAACATGGATAGGTTTTCGGCCGTGAACGGGGAACCTCTAGCTCTACAAGCCGAGCCGAGCGTGAGATTGGGCGGCTTGGCTCGTATGAAAGGTTAGGGCGTTACCGGCCCGCGTCAGCCGGACAAGCCTCCGGCGTCTTCCCCAGTGGTTGGATGCGCGATTCGGGGAGTTAGTCGGCCTACGGAAGGGGAGAGTCATGTCCCAGGCAACGCGATCTGCCCGGCGCGGTTCCCGGATGGTTGCCGTCGGCGTGATCGTCGTCCTCGTTTCTTCGCTCGCCGTGATCGCGCCGGCTTCCGCCGATACCGCTTCCGAGATCGGCGTGTGGGGTGCTCCGTGGGAGGAGGGCGGCTCCGGCGTCCCGATGTGTTCGCCGCTCGAGGACGGCACGCTGATCTGCAAGCCGACGGCCGTGTCGATCGCGCAGCTCGCGACCGGACATCTCCTTTACTGGAACGGCATCGAGGCGTCCGAGAATCCCGTCTACTCGATCGCGCCCGAAGCCGGCAATTGGACGCGCGATTCGCAGGCGCGGATCATGAGCCTCCTCGGCAGCACGCCGGCGTGGGCCAACCCATTCCCGATGCGTGGCCCGGCCGGGAACGACGCTCCCTGCTACGAGACGCTTCCGCCGGACGAGGCGCTGCTGGGCATGGTCGGCGTCCCGGGACGCCCCGGCGACGGGTTCGCCGGCAGCATCTTCGGACAGCTCTATGAGGCGCCGCCCGTCGCTCCGCCGGATGACCCCGCCGAGAACGACGCCGACATGTTCTGCTCCGACCTCGTGCAGCTCGCCGACGGACGGATCCTGATCGCCGGCGGTACGGACTTCTACGCGCAGCCCAACGTGCCTTACGACGTCCCCGTGATCGGCGGATGGGGCGTCCCCGAGCTCGAGGGGCTGCGTAACTCCCGCATCTACGACCCCAAGACGGGGACGTTCACGAAGACCGCGCCGATGAAGTACGGGCGCTGGTACCCGACGCTCGTCACGCTTCCGAACGGCGACGCGTGGGTCGCGAGCGGCGTCACGAAGCTCGTCAAGAACACGCAAGCGAGCCAGGTTCGCCGCACCGAGACCTTCAGCCTCAAGACGATGAAGTGGACCGAGAACTACACGAGCATGGCGTCGGAGAACTCGCTGCCGCTCTACGCCCGAGTCCACCTGATGCCGAACGGCAAGATCTTCTACAACGGCGTCGGGCAGATGAACGGCTTCGGTCCGACGGGGTGGGCCGTCGACGAGGCGCTCTGGGCGCTCGCGCAGTTCTACAACATCGAGACCAAGCAATGGGAGATGGTCGGACCGACGGCGTTCGGGATCCGGGGCGGCGCGTTCTCGACGTTGCTCCCGTTGAAGCCGCCGTACGACAAGGGGACGTTGCTGATCGGTGGCGGGACCCTTCTCCCGACCCCGGCCATCCCGCTGGCGCTGCCCATCGTCGAGCGCGTGACCGTCGACAAGGCCGGGAACGTGACGAACGAGCGGGCCGCGAACCTCAACAACGCTCGCTGGTTCACCAGCACCGTGCTCCTGCCCGACGGGAAGGTCGCCGCCTTCTCGGGTGCGAACCTCGACGAGGTCCTGCTGCCGGGTCTCATGTCGGCGGTCCGGGAAGCGGAGATGTACGACCCGGCGACCGACACCTGGACGCCGATCGGATCCGGCGCGCGGGACCGCACCTACCACAACAGCGCGATCCTGCTCCCCGACGGCCGGGTGCTGGTCGGCGGGCACTCGCCGATCCCCGCTTTCAACCACAAGCACATGGATCTCCCGGCTCCGCTGGCGAACAACCACAAGGATCCGAGCTTCGAGATCTACAGCCCGCCGTACCTGTTCCGAGGCGAGCGGCCGCAGATCGCGTACTCGCCGGCCGGGGTCGCGTACGACAAGAGCTTCACGGTGAACATGGGGTCGGCCGAGGCGATCGAATCGGTCAGCCTGATCCGTCTCCCGGCGCAGACCCACACGATGGCCTCGGACATGCGCTCCGTCGAGCTCGCGTTCACGCAGATCGGCGACACGCTGACGGTCAAGGCGCCGCCGGACGGCGTCACCGCGCCGCCGGGTCCGTATTACCTCTTCGTCAACAAGAAGTCGGCGAAGGGCCCGATCCCGTCGGTGGCGGCGATCACGATGGTCGGCAACACGGTGAACGCTGCGAAGGCGTTCCAGCCGATGGGCGCCGCGAAGACGTCGAGCGTCAAGGGCACCAAGTCCACCAAGCCGGCCGTGAAGCCGGGGCGCAACCTGCCCGCCACGGAGCTCACCGATGCGGTCGCGAACGTCCCCGCAGCGAGCATGCCGAAGGCCACGGCGCCGTCGAAGCGGGTTGAGGCCGTCGATCCCCGCAACGACGGAACGGTGATCCCGGATCAGACGCGGAACGTCGCGTGGGTGACCGTCGCGGCGCTCGTGTGGCTGACGGTCGGAGCAGCGGTCGGACGGCAGCTGCGGCGCCGCCGCGTCAGAGCTCCTGCGTAACCCGGGTCGCAAGAACATGAAGAGGCCCCGGATGTCCGGGGCCTCTTCGCGACCAGCGGTTCGGCTCAGAGCTTCTGGCAGGGCTCCGTGAAGCTGAAGTCCTTCGCCGTCGGACCCACGAAGAAGTCCTTGACGACCGAAGAGCCGAGCGGCGCGGCCTCGTCGGCCTTGCCGATGAGCGACTGACGGACCACGTTGGTGTTCGCGTCGCCCGAGTACTTCTTCGCGGGCAGCGCGCCCTCGTAGTCCACCGTCGTCTGCTCGACCGCAGCCCGCACGCCTTCACGCGTGAGGTCGCCGAGCTCGAACGCCTTCTCGAGCACGGCCTTCACCGGGTACGACCAGATCCACCCCGAGGTGTAGCCCTCGTTCGCCGGGAGCTTCGAGCCCGCCGCGGCTTTCATCGCGTTGTGCGCCGCGGTGTTCGTGCCCCACGGTCCCCACGGGCCCACGAAGTTGTAGAGGCCCAGGATCGCCGGCTTCGCTGCGCTGGCGAGGACGGCCGGGTTGTAGGTCGGGCTCGAGCCGACGAACCGGCCCTTGTACCCGCCCGCCGCCGCCTTGCCGACGATCTCGGCCATCTCGGCCGGGCCGGTCGCGAGCACGACGACGTCGGGCTTCACCCGCAAGATCGCCGCCACCGGTGCGTCCTGCGTGCCGGCGGTGGCGTTCGGCGCGGTCTGCACGTCGTTCGCCTTCGGGAACGCCACGTCGTTCGCCGTCGCCCACTTGGCGACGCCGGCAGCGGAGTCGCCGCCGTAGTCACCGGGGTAGTGGACAGCCATCAGCGTGTCGGGCTTGCCGTGGGTCTCGGCGAACCAGTCGAGACCGTTCATCGCCTCGGTGCAGTAGTTGTGCCCGCTCTCGATGACCAGATCCTCGAAGGACCATCCCGACCACCAGGACGCCGGAGACGCGACGAGGTTCTCTTCCTCCATGATGTCCCTGGCGGCGATCGTCGGCGGCGTGCCGAGCGACTGCGCCAGCATCAGGATGTTCGGAAGGATCTGGCGAAGCTGCGCGACGTGTTCCTGCGGGTTGTACTTGTTGTCGCGCGTGTACTTGGTGATGTCGACGTCGTACTTACCGCCGATGCCGTTGCCGTCGTTGACGCGCTTCCAGAACGCCTTCTGGCCATCCGTTAGCGGAACGGCCAGCGCGCGGAACGGTCCGACGGTCAGGTCCGATAGCACACCCAGGTAGATGCATCCACGGTCGGTATGCGTACTGCCCGGACACGGCTCGGTCGTGATGCCGGCGCCGGTCTTGACGTCGCCGCCGCCGGGCCCGGCGTCGTCTCCGCCGCACGCGGCGGCGACCAGCGCGAGGATCCCGACCAGGGCAACGATCCTGCCCCACCTTGCGATCGCCTTCATGTACTCACCCCCACGAACGGACGGATGAACGACCTGCTCTGCGTCAGTCTTTCTCCCACACCTCCCCTCGCGGGTCAACGAACCTCGTCAATAGGAGAACGGCCAGGCCCTCCAATAGGTTTTAGCCCGGACCCACATCCCGAACAGTCCACGGGGCTCCAGGATCATGAATGCCACGATCCCGGCCCCGAACAGCAGGGTTTCGAGCTGGAACGTCGTGATCAAGCCGCCGGTGGACCCGCTTTCGACGAAGGGGACGAAATGCGGGATCTCCTGGACGAGCCGGGGCAGCAAGACCACGAAGGCTGCGCCGAGCAGTGACCCGGACAGGGTGGCGACCCCGCCGATGAGGATCATCGCGAGGAAGTTGACCGACGTCAGGAGCCCGTAGCTGCCGGGCTCGATGAACCCCGTCGTCGTCGAGAGCAACGCCCCGCAGATCCCCGCGTAGAACGACGACACCGCGAACGCGATGACCTTGTGACGGGTCAGCTCGACGCCCATGACCTCCGCCGCGATGTCGCGGTCCCGGACTGCCGAGAAGGCCCGTCCGACCTTCGAGCGCGTCAGGTTCTTCGCGAGCACCGCCATCACGAGCAACACGACGAGCCCGACGAAGTACAGCTTCATCTCGCGCGTGACGGTGTAGCTGCCGATCTCCGTGCGCTGGTCGATCCGCGTACCGAACATCTCCAGCTTCGCCGACGAGCGTCCGGTCCCGACTCCGCCGGTGAGGAACACCATCTCGCGGAACAGATGCTCGCCGAGGAACACGAGACCGAGCGTGACGATCGCCAGGTACAGGCCCTTCAGCCGCGCGGCCACCGGCGCGACGATCAGGCCGACGATCGCAGGCAGGAGCCCCGCCGCCGGGAGCCAGATCCACATGTCGAGTCCCAGCCCGACGACGTTGCGGTCGGTCGGACCGCTGAGCACCGCCCCGGTGTACGCGCCGAGCCCGAGGAAGAACGCGTGTCCCAGCGAGACCTGCCCGGCGTACCCGGTGACGATGTTGAGCCCGATCGCCCCGATCGCCGAGATGAACGCCGTCGCGATGAGCGCGTTGAGCTCGCTCGTCAGACCGAACGGCAGCAGCACCGCACCGATCAGGAGCGCCGCGAACCAGAAACGCTTGGCGGGCGTGCCGAGCGGGGCCTGGTCGGACTCGTAGGACGTGCGGAGCTCGGGGCGGCCTCTCACACGCGCTCGACCTCCTTCGTCCCGAAGAGCCCGTACGGCCGGACGAGGAGCACGAGGAGCATGACGAGGTACGGCACGACCTGATCGAAGTTCGCGCCGGCCCAGGCGAAGTGTTCGGGCTGGTAGACCTTCGTGTACGTCTCGGCCATCCCGATGGCGAGCCCGCCGACGACGGCGCCGGGGATCGAGTCGAGCCCGCCGAGGATGATGGCCGGCAACGCCTTCAGGGCGATGAACGTCGTGTTCTGGTCGACACCGGCGCCGCCGGTTCCGACGAGGAGCCCGGCGAGCGCCGCGAGCCCGCCGGAGATCGCCCATGAGATCCCGAACATGCGCCCGACCGGCACGCCCTGGGCGAGGGCGGCCTCCTGGTCGAACGCGGCGGCGCGGAGCGCGAGCCCGATGCGCGACAGCTTGAAGAACACCGCCATCCCCGCCACGACCGAAGCCGTGATCAGCAGCGCGGCGATGTCCCGGTGGAAGATCGCAACGCCGCCGAGGACCTCGCGGCTGAGCCCCCACGGATCGCCCATCTGCCGGAGCTCGAGGCCCAGCAGGTCGTTGGCGATCACCTGCAGCGCGATCAGCACCCCGACCGTCACCATCGCCGCGGAGAACGGCTGCTCGCCGACCATCGGCCGCAGCGCGACCCGCTCGGACACCGCCGCGATCGCCGCCGTCGTCAACACGGCCGCGAGGACCCCGAGCGCGAACGGGAGGTCCAGCGCCAGCACGAAGTACGAGGTGAAGTACGCGCCGAAGATCATCAGCACCGGCTGCGCGAAGTTCACAACGCGGGTGCCTTTGTAGATGATCACGAACCCGAGCCCGAGCAGGGTGTAGAGCGAGCCCTGGGCGAGGCCCCGGATCGTCGCGCTGAGGAACTCGTCCATCAGGCCGCGCCCTCCGCGCTCGCGGGCTTTGCCCCTTCACGCTGATGGACGTCGACGAGGTCCCCGCCGGCGTACGCGACGCAGCCCGTGTACATGT
Organism: Actinomycetota bacterium; assembly: GCA_035249485.1. Classification (GTDB taxonomy): domain Bacteria; phylum Actinomycetota; class AC-67; order AC-67; family AC-67; genus DATFGK01. The sequence continues at coordinate 7,535 of DATFGK010000084.1, forward strand.
CCTCGATGATGTTGTCGAACATCGAGGAGATCGCGGCTCGTTTCACCTTCTGTGTCGCGGTCAGCTCGCCGTCCTCGTGGTCGAGCTCCTTCGGGATGATGCGGAACTTGCGCACCCCCTCCACGCGGGCGAAGCGTTCGTTCGTCTCCTTGATCACGCCCTGGATCAGCTTGAGGACCTCGGGCTTCTCGGAGAGATCGCGGTAGGTCGTGTAACGGATGCGCTTCCGCTGCGCCCAGTCGGCGACGGTGTCGAACTCGATGCCGATCAGCGCCGTGAGGTAGGCGCGACGGTCGCCGACGAGCACGACCTCCTTGATGTACGGCGATGTTTTCAGCGCGTTCTCGATCTCCGACGGCGAGATGTTCTTGCCGCCCGCCGTGATGATGATGTCCTTGATGCGGTCGACGATCCGCACGTAGGTGCCGTCGACCCACTCGCCGACATCGCCGGTGCGGAGCCAGCCGTCTTCGGTGATGGTCTCCTTCGTGCGCTTCGGGTCGTTCCAGTAGCCGGCGAACACGCCGGGGTGGCGTGTCTGGATCTCACCGGTCTTCTCGTCGATCCGGAGTTCGGCTCCCTCGTGCGTCTCACCGACCGTGCCGAGCTTCACTCGTCCGCGCCGGTTGCTCGTAGCGACCGCCGAGTTCTCGGTCATGCCGTAGATCTCGTGGATCACGACGCCCAGCCCGTAGAACCACTGGAGGATCTCCGGGGCGATCGGCGCGGCACCGGAGCCGGCGTAGCGGCAGCGCCGCAGCCCGATGCGCTCACGAAGCGCGCGGAACAGGAAGGGGTAGCCGAGCGCGTACAGGAAGCGCGTCCGGCGCGTATGCGTGCCGCCGTTGGCGACCAGCTCCTTGCCGATCGTGCTCGCGACGCGCATCCAGAACCGATAGTTCGCGCGCTTCAGCCGCGAGGCCGACGCCATCTTGATCTGGACGCCGGCGTGGATCTTCTCCCAGATGCGCGGGACGGCGAAGAACAAGGTGGGCTGGACCTCACGCAGGTTCATCGTGACGGTGTCGATCGACTCGGCGAAGTGGACCTGGGTGCCGGCGGCTGCGTTCACCCACTCGGTGCCGATGCGTTCGGCGACGTGGCAGAGCGGCAGGTAGGACAACGTGATGTCGCCGCCGCCCGCGTTGTCGTAGAAGCCGCCGGACTCGACGAGGATCTTGATCGCGAAGTTCACGTTGCCGACCGTGAGCATCGAGCCCTTCGGCGGGCCGGTCGTCCCCGACGTATAGACGAGCGTCACGACGTCGTTCTCTTCCATGCGAGCATCGTGCTCTTCGATCATGGCCGGGTTGCTCGCGAGGTGCTGACGGCCGCGCTCCAAGAAGTCGCCCCAGGAGATCAGCATCGGGTCGCCGATCGAGCGGACGCCGCGAGGCTCGATGTAGACGATCCACTCGAGAGCGGGAAGCTTGTCCTTCACCGCGAGCGCCTTGTCGACCTGCTCCTGGTCCTCGGCGATCAGGACGCGGGAGCCCGAGTCCTTCAGCAGGTACTCGACCTCGGGCGCGGGGTTCGTCGGGTAGAGGCCGACGCTGATCGCCCGAGCGGCGAGCGCGCCGACGCTGGCGTAGAGCCACTCCGGGCGATTCTCGGAGTGGATGGCGACGCGATCGCCGGGCTCGACGCCGAGCGCAGCGAAGCCGTGCGCGACCAGGCTGGCCTGCTCCCAGTAGTCCTTCCAGCTGATGTCCTGCCAGATGCCGAATCGCTTCTCGCGCAACGCGACGCGCTCGGGGTCGGCCTCTGCGAACGCGCGGATACGGTTCGCGACCGTCTTCACGCGGGTCCTGGTCATCGTGTCGCTCATGTCGCACCTCCGGCTGCCACGCGATGCTCCTCGCCCAGATAGGCGCGGATAACGTCCTTGTTCTTCTGGATCTCCGCGGGGACCCCCAGCGCGATCTGATGTCCGAAGTCGAGCACGAGCACGCGATCGGCGAGGTCCATGACGACGCCCATCTCGTGCTCGACCATGATCATCGCGACGCCGAGCTCCTCGCGGATGTCGAGGATGAACCGCGCGATGTCCTCGATCTCCTCGGAGTTCATCCCCGACACCGGCTCGTCGAGCACGAGCAGCTTCGGCTCCATGGCGAGCGCGCGGCCGAGCTCGACGCGCTTCTTGATCCCGTAGGGGAGGAGGCCCACAGGCGTCTTGCGGTAGGTCTCGATCTCGAGGAAGTCGACGATGTCCTCGACGATCCGTCGGTGCCGCACCTCCTCGCGCTTCGCCTTGCCGCGGTACCAGAACGCGGCCAGCAGTCCGTAGCCGATGTGGACGTGCCGGCCGAGCATGAGGTTGTCGAGCACGGTCAGGTTGTTGAACAGCGCGATGTTCTGGAACGCGCGTGCCAGCCCGAGCTTCGCGATGTCGTCGGGCTCTTCGCCGAGGAGGTCGTGACCGAGGAAGCTGATCAGGCCGGTCTGCGGGCGGTACACACCAGAAAGACAGTTGAGCAGCGAGGTCTTTCCGGCGCCGTTCGGGCCGATGATCGCCATGAGCTCGCCCTGGCGCACGTCGAACGAGACGCCGGCCAGCGCCTGGACGCCGGCGAAACGCAGCTCGACGCCCTCGACCTCGAGCACCGGCGCGCCGTCGGGGACGTCGGCCCGCGCACCGGTGAGCGCCTCGGACAGCGGCCTTATGACAGCCATCGTTTGCGCCTCTTGTAGTGCTTCACGTCCCGGAGCGACTTCACGCGCCCTTCCGTCCGGAAGCCGAGGTAGAACTCGCGGACGTCTTCGTCTTCGCGAAGCGTCGCCGCCGGCTTGTCCATCACGATCTTCCCGGCCTCCATCACGTAGCCGTGCTGGGCGATGGACAGCGCCATGTTCGCGTTCTGCTCGACCAGGAGTACGGACGTGCCCATCCGGTTGATCTCCACGATCAGGTCGCGGATCTGCTGCACGACCATCGGCGCGAGGCCGAGGCTCGGCTCGTCGAGCAGGAGGTACTTCGGGGCGGCCATCATCGCCCGGCCGATGGCGAGCATCTGCTGCTCGCCGCCGGACAGGTAGCCGGCGACCTGCTTGCGACGCTGCTCGAGGACCGGGAAAAGCTCGTAGACGCGGGGCATCCGGTCCTTGGCGGCCCGCGACTCGGTGTAGGCGCCGACCTTGAGGTTCTCCTCGACGGTCAGCTCGACGAAGACGCGGCGGCCTTCCATCACCTGACCGATCCCGGCCCGAACGATGTCGGGCGCGGCCATGCCGTTGAGCCGCTTCCCGTCGAGTGTGATGGTGCCGCGGGTGATCTCGCCGCGATGGACGTCCAGGAGGCCCGTGATCGCGCGGAGCATCGTGGTCTTCCCGGCGCCGTTGACGCCGAGGAGGGCGACGATCCCGCCTTCGGGGACGCTGAGGCTTGCCCCACGGAGACCGAGGATCGCGTCCTCGTAAACGACTTCGAGGTTCTCTATGGCGAGGATCTCTGACCCCCGGATCCACCCGACACCCGCTTTGCGGGTCCTTTGTACTGCGAAAAGAGGTCTCTCCGCCAGGGCGCCCGGTAACCTACGGGGCCATGTCCGAGTTTCGACCCCTTCCATCCCATTACAAGCGCTGCTTCGGCTGCGGCGAGGAGCATCCGACCGGCCTCCACATGAAGGTGGTCGGCGGCGGCGACACCGTGCGAGGCACCTTCCTCGTGACCGAGCACCACCAGGGCGCGCCGGGCCTGGCGCACGGCGGGGTTATCGCATCAGCTTTGGACGAGGCGATGGGCTTCTTGATCTACCTCTACGAGAAGCCGGCCGTCACCGCGCATCTCGAGGTCGACTACCGGAAGCCGGTGCCGATCGGGTCGACGCTGGAGCTCGAAGCCAAGCTGGAGCGCACGGATGGACGGAAGATCTTCGCGTCCGTCGTCGCGACCGTGGACGGTCAGGTCCACGTCGAGGGCCATTCGCTGTACCTCCAGGTGGGCGTCGAGCACTTCGCGCCGCATATCGCGCGCGCCGGTGAGACGTACGAGCGTCCGTACAACCCGTGACGCTCCGGCTGGTCGATCTCGAGCCCGGCGATCCGCGCTTGTCCTCGGACATTCTGCCCGTGCTCTTGGATCTGCGGCCACATCTCACCCCCGAGTCGTTCGCAGCGATATACGCCGAGGGTCATCCGGCCGGGTTGCGGTATACGGCTGCCTACGACGACGATCGGTGCGTGGGCGTTGCCGGATGGCGGTTCGTGGCGACCACGTTCGCGACGCGCAAGCTCTACGTCGACGATCTGGTCACCGAGCCGTCGGGCCGGTCGAAGGGCGTCGGGAAGGCGTTGATCGCCGAACTCGAACGCCGGGCACGCGAAGCGGGTTGCTCCGTGCTCGATCTCGACTCAGGTGTGCATCGGTTCGACGCGCACCGCTTCTATCACCGCGAAGGGCTGACGATCAGCGCCCACCACTTCACGAAGCGGCTGCCCGAGTAGCGCCCGGAAGTATGTCTGACAAAGTGTCGTCGTTGTGCCTGACAATCTGTAGTCGTTATGTCGGACATCGCGCCCGGGGCACCAATCCCACGCCTGATCAGGCGAAGTAGCGCGTAGCGATCTGCTCGGCTGTGCGGGCGGAGAGCGCTTGAGCGGTGAGCGTCGGGTTCGGGCCGCCCAGGCCGTTCGGCAGGATCGAGGAGTCGCCCACGAACAGACGCTCGACCTCGTGCGCCTCGCCGCCGGCGTCCACGACGCTCGTCGAAGGCTCGTTCCCCATCCGCATCGTTCCCATGATGTGGGTGAAGAAGGCCGGATGGATCTTGGTCCGGTGCACCTGCGTGGCGCCGGCCGCGCGCAGGATCTCGGTCGCCTTCCCGCAGAGCCAGTTCTGACGCTCGCGCGAAGCGGGCGTTGGGTGGTACACGACCTTCGGCACGGCGCCGTGCTCGTCGGCCGGCCAGTCGTCGGCGAGCATCACGCGGTTCGACGGGATCTCCTCGTCGTCCGTAGAGATCGCGATCGTCAGCGACCGGTGGTACTCGCCCATCCGCTCGACGGCTTCCGCGCCCCAGCCGCGACCTTCGAAGTCCCACGGCCCGCTCGGCGGCTCGTCCCAGAAGCCCGTCCCGCCGCCCATCACGATCGAGAAGGACTGCGGCCCGAAGCCCTGGCTCCAGATCGTCCCGTAGCCGGGGAAGTCGGCGCGCGCCATCGTCACCTGGCCGATGTTCGGGTTGACCTCGCGATCGAAGAACCCCGTGACGAAGTCCTGGAGGTGCATCGACAGGTACCGGCCGACGACGTCCTGCGAGTTCGGCAGGCCCGAGTTCAGCCACAGGCGCGGCGATTCGATCGAGCCGCCGGCAAGCACGACGACCTTCGCTTCGGCCTCGCGCTCC
>DATFGK010000085.1:0-11642 GCA_035249485.1 Actinomycetota bacterium
TCATCCAGGTGCTCTCGCGCCGCACCAAGAACAACCCGGTGCTCATCGGGGAGCCGGGCACTGGCAAGACCGCGATCGTAGAAGGACTGGCGCAGCGAATCGTGCGCGGCGACGTGCCGGAGGGCCTCAAGGAGATCACCGAGTCCGAGGGCGAGATCGTCACGTTCATCGACGAGATGCACACCATCGTCGGAGCCGGCGCGGCCGAAGGCGCCATGGACGCCGGCAACATGATCAAGCCGCTCCTCGCCCGCGGCGAGCTCCGGCTGATCGGGGCGACCACGCTCGACGAGTACCGGAAGCACGTCGAGAAGGACGCGGCGCTGGAGCGCCGCTTCCAGCCGGTCACCGTCGGCGAACCGTCGATCGAGGACACGATCGCGATCCTCCGCGGTTTGAAGGAGCGCTACGAGGTCCACCACGGCGTGCGCATCACCGACGCCGCGATCGTCGGGGCGGCCACGCTGTCCGCTCGGTACGTCACCGGACGCTTCCTCCCCGACAAGGCGATCGATCTGGTCGACGAGGCCGCATCGCGGCTGCGCATCGAGATCGACTCGATGCCGACCGAACTCGACGAGGTCGAGCGCGCGATGAAGCGCCTCGAGATCGAGAAGGCCGCGCTGAAGAAGGAATCCGACCCTGCTTCGAAGGAGCGCCTGGGGCGGCTCGAGGAGGAGCTCGCGAACCTGCGCGAGCAGTCCGAGTCGATGAAGGCGCATTGGCTGGAGGAGAAGGAAGCCGTCACCGCGATCCGTTCGCTCAAGACGCAGATCGAGGAAGCGCGCACCGCCGCCGAGCGCGCCGAGCGCGACGGCGAGCTGGAACGCGCCGCCGAGCTGCGCTACGGCACGCTGGTCTCGCTCGAGAAGGAGCTTGCATCCGCGTCGGAGCGTCTCGCCGAGTTGCAGAAGACGTCGCACTACCTCAAGGAAGAGGTCGACGAGGAAGACGTCGCCGAGGTCGTCAGCAAGTGGACCGGCATCCCGGTCTCGAAGCTGATGGAAGGCGAGATCGCGAAGCTGATCCACCTCGAGGAACACCTACACCGGCGCGTCGTCGGGCAGGACCTCGCGATCGAGGCGGTCTCGAACGCGATCCGTCGCGCGCGCTCGGGCCTGTCGGACCCGAACCGGCCGATCGGCTCGTTCCTGTTCCTCGGCCCGACCGGCGTCGGCAAGACCGAGCTCGCTCGCGCCCTCGCCGAATTCCTCTTCGACGACGAGAAGGCGCTCGTCCGCATCGACATGAGCGAGTACCAGGAGCGCCACACGGTCTCGCGCCTCATCGGCGCCCCGCCCGGCTACGTCGGCTACGACGAAGGCGGCCAGCTCACCGAAGTCGTCCGCCGCCGCCCCTACTCCGTCCTGCTCCTCGACGAAGTCGAGAAAGCACACGGCGACGTCTTCAACGTCCTCCTCCAACTCCTCGACGAAGGCCGCCTCACGGACGGCCAAGGTCGCACCGTCGACTTCCGCAACACCGTCGTGATCATGACGTCCAACCTCGGCTCCTCCGCCATCATGGACTCCGACCTGTCAGAGGGATCGATGGCGCAGCGCGTGATGGCCGAGGTACGCAGTCACTTCCGCCCAGAGTTCCTCAACCGTGTGGACGACATCGTGATCTTCCACCGCCTGACGCAGGACCACTTGCGTCAGATCGTGGACATCCAGGTGTCTCAGCTGGAACGTCGACTCTCTGAGCGCAAGATCACCGTCGAGCTGAGCGACAAGGCCCGCGAATGGCTGGCCGACCGCGGCTTCGATCCGGCTTACGGCGCCCGTCCTCTGAAGCGTCTGCTCCAGAGAGAGATCTCGGACACGCTCGCGAAGCGCCTGCTCCAAGGAGATTTCTCGGAAGGCGATCGCATCGAGATCGACGCAAGCGCCGACGGCCTGGAGTTCTCGAAGGCATAAGGCTGCAGTGAGTCGGGCCGTCCCCGGCCCGACTCCCTCCAGAAAACTACGACCCTATGTGGCTCAAGGCGATCGCGATTCGCGCGGTCGGGGCGGGTCTTCCTAAGAGCCTCAAGCCCAGTCTCACGTGTGACCCCTCGAATGCTTCTCGATACATCGCTGGGAGACCGCCGGTGATCGTTCCGTCGTGGCCGGGGCGCATCCAGAGGCTGGCGCTGGCGTTGCCGTGTAGCACGCGGATATCGGGATATGCGAGGGGAGATGGCGGTCGCACGACGAGTGTCGGGATCTCGTTGTGGCCGACTTCCCACCGGAGAAGTTCGACCGGCCCATCATCTGTCGCGAATGCGATTCCGCTCAGAGCAAGGTCTTCACCCGGAGCCGGTAGGGGGATCAACTTGATCTCATCGCCTGTCGAACGGAAGACGTAAAGGCCGGAGATGATCAGCTCTAAGCCGTCGGCGCGCTCGGATGGCGGACTGAAATCAACATCTGCGTGCAGCTCATAGACGGGCCGGCGACTCTCACTTCGAGGAGTGGCTCGCGGGTGCGGAACCTCTGCGTGGTCTGGAAGCTGCTGGATCGTGATGGGGTCCGGTGGTCTCGGTGGCCGGCGTCGCTGCTGCAGAGGTTGGCGTGGTGATCCTGCAGGTCGCTTGCGCGCCGTGACTGAGAAGCTGCTCGACATCGAAACCGTTACTTGATCCCCAACGATGGACTTCGTTGCTTGATGAAAGCCTGCTTCTGGACGCCAGTCGTTCCACAAGGGGCGGTCATCGGGGGGAGCGCCGCGGTGGATCCCGTGTGGCCATCCGAAGTCGCACGCTTGGATCGACTCGTCGCGACGTCGGATGAGGAGATCTATCCGTCCACTCAAGATGCCGATGCGTCCGTCGATCACCTCGATGACCAGGCCATCGGTGTGGACGACCTCTGGGCGAGGCTCGATCAGCTGTCGATCACGCCGCGATGTGCGCTCTCGATCGACAGGGACCGTGACCGCTTCCGGGGAGTCCCCACCGACCCAACCGAAGACCACCTTGATCTCTTTCCGGTGGGGCAGCACGGGCTTGAACTCCGCCTCGATCTCGTCGCCGCCGTGCGCGGACATTTCACCCTCGATCTCGGGTGGCCAGACCGCGCGAGGAGCCACCCGGATGCCGCGATCGGTCCGGTAGTAGATGCGCGTGCTCGTGCAATCCGCGAGCGTTCTTAGTAGCTCTAGTCGGCCGCCGTCGACGTCGACGACGCGATTCACTTCGACATAGGGGTCGGTCGGTGCTCGGTCCACGCAGGGGGTTTCTTCCACAAGCGGAGCCGTTCCTTCTGGAGCCGACGCTTCGGCAGACGCCTTCGTCCAGGCGGGTCCCCGCGGAAAGCCCTGCTCACCCGACCACTCTCCGCGAGTTCGGTCGCAGACGGTAGTAAGCGTTAAGTCCTCCTAAAGACCGCAACTCTGCCGCCGAGGCCAGTAGTGGGGAAAGGGGCAATGGGCATCATGGGCCGCACTGGAGCTCAGTCGGCGACACCGCCGACTGCTGGGATCCGCGTCGATCCGGCGGACGCGCGGACGTGGCCGTCCAATCCTGAGGCGGCCCGACGCATCGTCATCGCTTTGACGGCTGAGGCCGAGGAGCTTCGACGTCAGGCCCTGCACGATCCTCTCACCGGTCTTGCGAATCGCGTTCTATTTGAAGATCGGCTCGAGACGGCTTTGCGGGCCGCGGAACGGTCGGTGGATCCGTGCGGGGTGCTGCTGATCGATCTCGACGGGTTCAAAGAGATCAACGACACGCGGGGGCACGCGGCCGGCGATGCGGTGTTGCGTACGGTCGCGGATCGCATGACACGGGTTTTGCGGGCGCAGGATACGGCGGCGCGGATCGGCGGGGACGAGTTCGCGGTCGTGCTGCCGAACACCGATACCGACGGAGCGAGTCGAGCCGCGCGGCGGATCGTCAAGGCGCTGCCGGTCGGCGCCAGCATCGGTATCGCGGTGTTTCCCGACAACGGCGTGACGGGGGAAGAGCTTCTCGCGCACGCCGATCAGGCGATGTACCGGGCAAAGGAGAACGGCGGCGGGTATCTGCTGTTCAGCCCGGCCGCCGACTTCGTGGTTCACGGAGTCCCGAAGCCGCGCCGCGCGCGGTATCGGCGGCACCTCGCGGTCGGCTGCGCGCTGGCGCTTGCCGTCTTGTCGGGCGCGATGACGCCGGCGGCCGTTCGCCGCTCCCCCGCGAACGGCTCCGCCGCGCGGCTCCACGCCGCCACCGCCGCGCTCGATGCGGCGACCATCGATCAGGTGGGCGCCGCGGTAACAGGCGTCGAGGAAGCGGTCGGCGAGATCGCGTGGAGGGAAGTCGGTGCCCCGCAAGTCGTCGCGGCTCTCGGTGAGCTCGAGGAAGCGCTCGACGCTCTTCCGGTCGACGTTCCGACTTTGCTGGGCGAGCGGGTCCAGCGTCTGCTCACGACGATCCATCAAGCGGCGACGCTTCCGGAGCTCGACGAGCTGCCGCTTCCCGAACCGACCGTCTCACTGCCACCGGTCAAGCCGAAGGGCTGATCCGGGGCACGGGCACCCGGGCGAACTCGCGGGTCCGGTGTCTCGCGCGCGGGCTATGCTCAAACGGATGACTTCCCTGTGTTCCCGCTGTGGGGCGGAGCTTCCCGGCGAGGCGCGGTTCTGTCCGCGGTGTGGGGCGCCCGCGGAGATGCCGTTGTCGGCGGAACGCAAGGTCGTCAGCGTTCTCTTCGCCGATCTCACCGAGTCGACGCGGCTCGCTTCGTCGCTGGATCCCGAGCGCTTCCGCGAACTCCAGGGCGCCTTCTATCGCGAGGCGTCCGAGCGGATCGGGGAGCTTCGGGGGCGCACCGAGAAGTTCGTCGGCGACTCGGTGATGGCGGTGTTCGGCGTGCCCACCTCGCACGACGACGACGCACTGCGTGCCGTGCGGGCCGGGATGGAGATCCGCGATCGGATCGCGCGGCTCGGCGAGGAGCTCGGACTCCCGGCGCCGCTCCAGGTACGCATCGGGATCAACTCCGGCCCGGTGATCGTGGGCTCCGGCCCGGCGGATCAGTTCCTGGCGAGCGGCACGGCGGTGAACCTCGCGGCGCGCCTGCAGCAGGCCGCCGACCCCGGCGAGATCCTCGCCGGGGACATGACCCGGCAGCTGACGATCAACGCGGTTTCGTTCGGCGATACGAGAGCCGTGGAAGCGAAGGGCTTCGACGAGCCCGTGAGCGCATGGGCGGTGAAGGGATTGTCGGCGCGCTCATCACGACGGACGATCCCGATCATCGGGCGACGTCGGGAGCTTTCGATGTTGCGGGAGTCGTTGGAGCGGGCGCGGGAGTCGTCGCGGCTCCATCTCGTGACGGTGCTCGGCGAGCCGGGGATCGGGAAGTCGCGCCTCGTCGAGGAATTGCTGTCGTGTCTCGACGACGACGTCGTGGTATTGCGCGGGCGTGCCGGCCGGTTCGAGGAGGACGCGCTCTTCGCGGCCCTCGGCGACATGCTGCGAGACCAGATCGGCGTGAAGCCCTCCGATCCTCCGGAGACGACGCTCGAGATGCTCCGCGCACGCGTGGCGGAGGTCGTCGGCGGAGACGCGACGCAGGAGACCGTCGACCGGCTCGCGCTCGCGCTCGGGATCGGGACCAGTCGCGACGCGCAGCGTCAGTACCAGCTCGCCGAGGTCCGCGCGGGGCTGATCTCGTACCTCGGCGGCCTCACGCGCGGCGGGAGTCCGGTCGTGATCGCGCTGGAGGACCTCGAGCTGGCGCCGGCGGATCTGCTCGAGCTCATCGAGCAGCTGGCGGTGCGCGGCCGGCGATTGCCGGTGCTCATCGTCTGTGCCGGCCGGGACGAGATGCTCCACACGATGCCGGGGTGGCCCGGCGGGATCCCCGATTCGATGACGATACGGCTCGAGTCGCTGACCGACGAAGAAGCCGTCGATCTCGCGCGGGCGTCGGCTGCGTCGCTCGCCGACGAGACCGCCGAGCGCGTCGCGCGCCACGCCGGCGGGAATCCGTTCTTCATCGTCGAGACGACGGGGATGCTCATCCACGAACAGGATGAGCGTGGGGACGCCGTCGCGCCGCCGCTGCCGGCGACCGTTCACGCGGTGGTCGCCGCGCGGATCGATCACCTCGACGCGCGGTCGCGCGAGGTCGTTCGCAAGGCCTCGGTGTTCGCGAACTCGGCGTTCAACGTGTCCGACCTGGCGATGGTTGCCGAGCCCTCCGAGGAAGCCCTGTCCCGGCTCGAGGACGAGGAGCTGCTCGTGCGCGATCGCGATCGGCCCGAGCGCTGGCGGTTCCGGCACCAGGTCGTGCGCGATGTCGCCTATGACTCGCTGGCCAAGCGCGAGCGGCTCCACTTGCATCTCGCGGTCGCGGATCAGCTCGGGCCGACCGGGCAGCACCCGGTCGGGATGGCGCACCATCTCGAGCGCGCCGCGCGCGCCGCGCATGACCTCGACCCTTCGGATCGGTCCATCGCCGAGCGAGCCGTCGACGCTTTGCATGAGGCCGGCGACATCGCCCGGCGCCGGATGGATTCCCGTACGGCTATCGAGCGTTACGAGCGTGCGCTCGCGCTCGCCGGACCGGAAGGGGCGTGGACGGTCCGCGAGGCTCACACCCTCTGCGGGATCGGCGAGGCGCAGTATTGGCTCGGCGAGTTCCTCGCCTCGAGGGCGACGCTCGAGCGCGCGCTCGCCCTGGCGCCCGACGAAACGTGGACGGCGAGCTTCGCGCACCGCTTCCTCGGTGACATCGCGCTCAACGTCGAAGGCGAGATCGAACGTGCACAGGACCACTTCAACCGGGCGCTCCGTGCGGCTCGTGAGCTCGAGCCGCCGGACGGCCCGTTCGCGCTCGCCCGGACCCTGCTGGTCGCCGCGTGGGTCCCCTTCCACTCGGATGGGAACCTCGACCGTGCGAACGCGATGTTCCAGGAGGCGCTCGAAGTCGCCACGACCAACCCGGACGGCGATCCGTGGGCCGTCGCCCGGGCGCTGACGTTCCTCGCGAGCGTGATCTCGATGTCGGGGAACGAAGCCGACACGCTCCCGCTGGTCGAGCGGGCGTACGCGCTCGGGAAGTCGATGAAGGACCCCTTCACGACCGCGGTCGCGCAGCACAAGATCGGCGGCGCGTTGATGACGCTCGGCCGGTTCGACGACTCGCTTCCACACTTCGAGGCGGCGATCGCCACGTTCCGAGAGATCGACGCGCGTTGGGAGCTGGCGAGCGCGATCTCCGATCTCGGCGAGGGGCTCCGTCACCACGGCCGTTTGCGCGAGGCCGAGTCGCTCCTTCGGGAGGGACTCGCCATCACGCGCGAGCTCGGTGAGCGCCAGCTCGTCGGATGGCTGGCTTCGGAGCTCGCGCGTTGCCTCCACGCGCAGGGACGCAAGGACGAGGCGCGCGCGACGATGACCGAGGCTGCGACGTACACGGACCTTTCGAACGAGATCTCGGCTTGGAAGTTCCGAACCGTCCAGGCGCTCGAAGACGGCGACGAGAAGAGTGCTCGAGCGATCATGGAGAACGGGATCGAGCAGGTCCGCGCGCGCGGTTCGCGCCCGAACTCGGTCGCGCGGATCCAGTACTACGCCGGCCGGCTGCTCGGGCCGGAGGCCGTCGGCGGGCAGGACGTGCTCGACGCAGCGAGGAAGCGCCTCGTGGACGCGGGCTGGTTCTTCTACCTCGACGACCCCGACTTCCCGGACGCCTGATGATCAGATAACGCTGATCTTCTTGCCGGTGCTCTTGTCCGACGCCCACGTCGTCGAGGATTGCGTGACGATCCGGTAGTACGTCGTCTTCTTCGGCGAGACCTTCAGGGCGATCTTCCCGGCCAGGTTCGTGGTCTTGGTGGTGATCTTCTTCCAGGTCTTCGTGCCCGCGACGCGGTAGTAGATCGAGACCCGCATGCCGGCGATCGGCTTCTTGGTCAGCGCGTCGACCGCGTGTCCGTACAGGATCGCCTTGGAGCCCTTCTTGATCTTCGTGGCCGAGCGCGAGACCCCGGCGATCACGATGCGCTTCAGGTGAGGCTTCTTGAGCGTGAACGTCTTGGTCGCGCTCGCGCCCATCCCGACCGAATCCACCACGGTCGCGGTGATCTGCCCCGAGCCGGTTGCGGCCGCCGGGCAGTAGAAGGTGCTCGCCGGACCGGTCGCGGCGGTGAACTTGCAGTCGCTGCGCGAGGTGCTCCACCCGATCGCGTACGTGCGACCCTCGGGCACCGTCGCGGTCGCCGTCACCTTGACGGGGATGCCCGCGTAGAAGCTCGCCGGCGCGCTCAGCGCGATCTTCGGCGACGGCGGCAGCGTCGCGGAGTCCTGGAGGTAGATGCTGCGCGCCGAGTTCCAGTGCGTCGCGAGGTAGCTGCCCGGCGCCGGCGCGGCGTTGAAGTAGTCGTCGAGGTTGCAGTCGACGTGCCACGACGGCTTGGTCGGGCAGGTCGAGATCATCGGAAGGCCCGACGTGTCCTTGTAGCACATCGTGTCGTTCTCATCGCGGCAGTGCCCGGCGTCGGTCGAGTGTGGCGCCGAGTCCTGCACCGCGCCGATCGTATGGAGCAGCTCGTGCGCCTCGGCGTAGCCCCAGCACGGCGCGTCCACGCGGGCGAACATCCCGCCGCTGTTGTTCCAGTTCTCCGCGCCCGCGCGGTCGTCGGGGTAGAGTTCCGCGATCCCGCAGATGCCGACCGCGGCGTCGACCCACACCAGGTACTTGCGGTCGTTCCGGTTGTAGCCCTTGGCGCGCAGCTCGTTGCGCGTCGCGGAGAACGAGTTGTCGCCGTCCGCGCTGAGCACCACCTGATCGATGTCCAGCTTGCAGCTGTTGGTGACGTAACGGACCCGTAGCCCGGTCCCCGACAGGCCGGCGCTCACGTTGATCTGATAGTCGACGTCGGCCGCGTACTGCTCGAGCAAGCCGTCGACCTCGGCGAAACGGTCGGGGACGTTCGAGGCTCGCGCGTAGATCACTTGGACGCGCGTGCCGTCCGAGCCGTCGCCGACGCACGCGATCGTGTTGGCGCTCGCGGCGGTGACGGTGGATGCCGAGCTGTACGGGGCTTCGAGCGGCTCCTTGTTCGGGCCGTAGCGGCGCTCGGCGAGCTCGTCGCCGGTCGGGCGGCGGTTCAGGTCGACGCCCGGGGGCGCCTGGTCGGGGTGGCTGCAGACGACGCGGCCGTCGCGGGTCTCGTAGGCGACGTTGGGGCCGCACGGGTCGGCGACGGCGGAGGTGACGGTCGTGGCCGGAAGGCTCGCGGCGACGGCGAGCACGAGCAGGCTCGCTACCCGCCTGACGCGCGTGTGGATGGATCCCTTCGGCCGTTGCACGACACCCCTCCCGTGGTTTGCCTGGAAGGTGTCGGACGCGCGAAGGGGCTACCGCATAGCCGAAGCGGGTGGTTCGAAAGGGCTAGCTCTCTCCGAGGTCTAGGCGGTTTTACGGTAACGACTCACCGCGAAAGGCACGAACAGCACGAGCAGGACCACGCACCAGGCGAGGCACTTGATGATGTCGTCGCCGGCGGGCTGTCCGAGGACGATCGCGCGCACGGCATTGGCGGTCACCGAAACCGGTTGATTCTGGGCCCACCACTGCATCCAGCCGGGCATCGACTGGATCGGGACGAACACGCTCGAGGCGAACACGAGCGGCGCCATGAGCGGGAAGGCGGCCGCCTGCGCCGACTCGGGGTCTTTCGTCACCAGGCCGAGGGTCGCCATCGCCCAGCTGAAGACGTAACTGAAGAGCAGCACAAGCGCGAGAGCGCCGAGGAACGCGAAGACGGACGTGTGGATGCGGAACCCGGCGGCGAACCCCACGAGCCCCATCAGGAAGATCACGAACAGGTTGCGTGCGAAGTCTGCGCCGGTGCGGCCGAACAGGACCGCGGAGCGAGCCATCGGAAGCGACCGGAACCGCTCGATGAGGCCCTTCTTGAGGTCGGTCGCGAGGCCGATCGCGGTACCCATCGACCCGAACACGGCCGTCTGCACGAAGATCCCGGGCATCAGGAAGTCGACGTAGGGGATCGGGCCCGGCGGGTTGATGGCGCCGCCGAACACGTAGCGGAAGAGAAGCACGAAGATCACCGGCTGGATCGTCGAGAAGACGAGGAGCTGCGGCGTGCGGATAAGGCCGATGAGGTCGCGCTGGATGATCGCCATCGTGTCGGAGAAGCCTTCTTTGAACCGGGCGAGCGTGCCGCGCGGGTACGGAGCGGCGAGCGTGGTCGTGGTCATCGCTGATCTCCGCTCCGCGCGAGCTTGCGACCGCGTGCGCCGTCACCGGCAGGCTCATCGATCTGCTCCTCGACCGGCTCGGCGTGCTTGCCGGTCAACGTGAGGAACACGTCGTCGAGCGACGGCTCGCGGAGGGCGAGGGTCGTCGGGACCAGGTTCTTGTCGTCGAGCCGGCGGAGCACATCGACGAGGACCTTCGGTCCTTCGGCGGAGGAGAGCCGGATGAGCGCCCCTTCGCGTTCCGGCTTGTAGATCGCGAGGATGTCCAGCACCCGCATCGCGGTCGCCTCGTCGGCGAAGCCCATCTCGACGACGGTGTCTCCGAGCTGCGACTTCAGCTGCGCGGGCGTGCCTTCCGCGATCACGTGCCCGCGGTCGATGACGACGAGCCGGTCGGCCAGGCGGTCGGCTTCCTCGAGGTATTGCGTCGTCAGCAACACCGTCGTGCCGTCGTTGACGAGCTCGCGGATCATGTCCCACATCTGCGACCGGCCGAGCGGGTCGAGTCCCGTCGTCGGCTCGTCGAGGAACAACACCGGTGGTCGGTGAACCAATGCGGCCGCGAGGTCGAGGCGGCGACGCATCCCGCCGGAGTAGGTGCGAACCGGGCGGTCGGCCGCCTCGATCAATCCGAAGCGCTCGAGCAGCTCCGCCGCGCGGGGCAAGATCATGTCCTTGGGGATGTGGGTGAGCTTGCCGATCATCATCAAGTTCTCACGGCCGGACAGAAGATCGTCGACCGCGGCGTACTGCCCGGCGAGCCCGATCACGCGCCGCACCTGATCGGCGTCCTTCACGACGTCGTGGCCGAGAACGCTCGCCGTTCCCGAGTCGGGTGCGATGATCGTGGTCAGGATGCGGACGGCGGTCGTCTTGCCGGCGCCGTTCGGGCCGAGCAAGCCGAAGACCGTTCGAGGCTCGACCGAAAGGCTGATGCCGTCGAGGGCGGTGACGTCACCGAACCGCTTGACGAGGCCGTCTACCGAGATCGCGGGATCGCTCATGGTTCAGATCCCGCCGCGGCCTTCGCGTTGGTCGCGCAGGAAACGCTCGATCTCGGACGCGATCGATTCGCCCGACGGGACGTTCTGGATGTCGGGGAGGATCTGCTCGAGGCGCTCGATGTGGGCTCGCGTCTCCGGTTGTTGCGCCACCAGCGCGTCGAGCTGCTCCCGCTGGACGCGCGCGGCTTCGACGAGGGGGTCGATGGGGATCGTGACGCCGAGGTGTCTCGCGACGCGCTCGGTGAGTGCGATCGCGGCCGGCGGGTACGGCGCCGAGATGTAGTGCGGAACCTGCGCCCAGAAGCCGACCGATGGGATCCCTTGCCCGCCGAGGGTGTACTCGACCAGGTTCACCGCCGAGCCCGGCACCCGCAGCAGACCCTCGGGTAGCCGGTCGCCGTCCTGCAGCAGATCGCGACGCGACGCGGTCGCCAGCACGGGCG
>DATFGK010000086.1:0-8241 GCA_035249485.1 Actinomycetota bacterium
TCCGCCGGGAAGCGCGCCACGACGAAGTACGCCTGCGCCTTGTGTCCGCCGGTGACCATGTTCTTGTAGCCCTCGAGCCGCCAGCCGCCGTCGGCGCGCCGGAGCTTCGCGCGCATCGCCATGGCGTCCGAGCCGGCGTCGGCCTCGGTCATGCCGATCCCGATGAGGCACTCGCCGCTCGCGACGCGCGGGAGGTAGCGCTCCTTCAGGTCCTCGCTCCCGAACGCGGCGATCGCGCGCGGCGGCCCGTTGAGGAAGAGCTGACACACGACCGCGGTCGACAGGCAGACGCGGCCGATCTGTTCGAGCACGAGGGACGCCTCGAGGTCGCCGAGCCCCAGCCCGCCGTACTTCTCAGGGACGCTCAGGCCGGTGAGGCCCTGCCGGGCGAGGATCTCGAGGTTCTCCGACGGGAACTCCTCGTTCTCGTCCCAGCGTGCCGCGCGGGGGCGGAACTCCTTCTCCGCAAGCTCGCGTGTCGCTCGCCGAAGCTGGACCTGCTCGTCGGTGAGAGTGAAGTCGACCACGCGGGAAGCGTAGCCGAACCCGCCTCGCCACGACCCGGCCGAAGGATTGCTTCCAAAGTACGCATTCGGGCCCGAGGTCCCGGGTCGGGGGAACCTCCGGTCCTGTGGGTCGTTACTCGGTTGGCGAGCACGCAGCTCGGCACGACGACACGAGGACTGATGACTATGAGCAGCGATTGGGTGACGCGAGTCGATCAGGCTACGACCGGGACGGTCCACGAGCAGTTGCGCATGGTCCTGGGAGAAGCGCGCGAGGTTCTCGATCGCTTCCAGACGGCGTCGTGGGAACAAGGTGGCCTGCTGCTGGATGCCCAGCGGGAATTCGAGGCCGGCCTCAACGACAAGATCGCCAAGATCTCGGCCGACGTCGAAGCCGCCATGGCTTCGTTCCGTGAGACCATGGACGCGGTCGCTCGACTTGAGAAGAGCTTCGCGACGGCGTTCGCGCGCGTGAGCGAGGAGCAGCACGCACCCGGCCTCGCGGTCGCCGGATAGACGGCGCTATCGTCGCCCGGCCGGCTCGACCGCTACCTTGCCGTCCGCCGGCTTCGAGATCAGCTCGTCGAACGCCAGCGGCAGCTCGTCGAGGCTCACGCGCTTCGTGATGATGCTCGCGATCTCCGGGCGAGCGGCGAGGAGCCCGATCGCCGCGCGGAAGTCCATCTCGCTCGAGGAGATGCTCCCGATCACACTTTGCTCGCGCGTCACCCACACCAACGGGGTCACGGTTGCCTCCGCCATCGGCACGCCGAGAAGCACGGCGACCCCGCCGGGCCCGAGCAGGTTCGTCGTCTCCTGAAGGAGCTCCGGGCGGCCGGTGCACTCGAGGACGAGCGGTACGTCGGGCGGCGCGTCGGCGATGCGCTCGTAGACGGCTCCGGCACCGAGCGTCGACGCGAGCTCGCGACGCACGGCGACTGGGTCGACGCCGGTGACGTCTTCGCATCCGCGCGCGCGGAGCGCCGCGACGGTGAGAAGCCCGATCGGACCGAGGCCGACGACGGTGGCGCGTTCCGGCGGGATCCCGGCGCGCTCGATCCCGTGGATCGCGACCGACAGCGGCTCGACGAGACAGGCGTTGGACACGTCGAGCGCCTCGGGGAGCGCGTGCACACCGCTCGCCGGAACCGCGACGCGCTCGGCGAAAGCGCCGTCGCGAAGGCCGCCGGGGCCGCGGGTGAGCGCCTCGACGCATCGGTAGGAGTTTCCGCTGAGACAGTCCGCGCACTTCCCGCAAGGCATCTTCGGATCGACCACGACCGCCCGGCCGTCGAGGAACCCGGCGAACTCGTGCCCGAGCACCGACCCGGAGAAGACGCCGGTCTTGTAGCAAGAGAGATCCGAGCCGCAGATCCCGGCGGCCGCGACCTCGATCACGACTTCGCCGTCCCCCGGCTCGGGGTCGGGGAGCTCGAGGATCTCGAGCCGCTTCGCGCCGGCCAGGCGGACGGCGCGCACGCTACATCAGGCCCAGCTGGCCGACGTTGCGGAGAAGCTCGGACAAGACCTCGGGATCGGTCTGCACATTGACGACGGACGCCACCCCGGAATCGAGGCACCGCTGCAACGCCGGGCGCAGCTCG
The DNA here is from genome assembly GCA_035249485.1 of Actinomycetota bacterium. GTDB lineage: Bacteria > Actinomycetota > AC-67 > AC-67 > AC-67 > DATFGK01. The sequence goes on from DATFGK010000086.1 coordinate 2,111, forward strand.
TCGAGTGTCGTCACGTGCTCGCCGTGGCCGCCGAACGCTTCCGCGAGCTTGTCGTAGCGGGTATCGGCGAGCTCGCTCGCCACGCGGCGGTTCTTCCCGTACCACGCGTCTTGCTCGTGGCTGACGTCTCGCCAGCCGGTGTTGTTGGAGACGATCGTGATCACCGGCAAGCCATGACGGACTGCCGTGTCTACCTCCATCGCGCACAGCCCGAACGAACCGTCGCCGATCATGCAGAACACCGGCTCGCCGGGGCGGGCGGCGGCGGCCGCGATCGAGAACGGCAGCCCGACGCCGAGCGTCCCGAGCGCGGTGGTCGTGTTGAGGAGTCGGCCGGGTTTCTCCGCGTAGGCGTACGCGAGCATCCACGTGACCGCGTCGCCGCCGTCCATCACGAACGACACGTCGCCGCCGCCGGCGTCGCGGGCGAACCCGGCGATCTCCCGGGCCAACGCGCCGGCGTGCACGCGCTCGCCCGCGTGCGAGTCGATCTGCGCGTCCCACATGGCCCGCGCGAACGCCGCGACGTCTTTCGCCTGTTGTAGCCACGCGTCGCGGCCCGGCGCGGTCTTCTGCCAGGCGTCGGTGAGCTCCTCGATCACGCGCGTCGCGTCGCCGACCACCGCGATGTCGGGCTTGCGGTTGCCGCCGATCCGGTCCGCGGCGATATCGACCTGGATCACGGTCTGCCCCGTCGGCGCGAACAGCGGTGGACCGCCGTACATCACGTTCGCGTTGAACGCACTCCCCAGCACGAGCACGACGTCGGCGGCCGGAACGGCGATCCCGGAATGCACCATCGAGCCGAGGCACCACGGATGTGAGTCGGGAACGAGCCCCCGTGCGGAACTCGTCGTCACGACCGGGATCTTCGCGTGCTCGGCGAAACGCGTAAGCGCTTCGGCGGCGCCCGACCAGAACGCGCCGCCGCCCGCGACGATGAGCGGACGTTCGGCACGCTGCAACGCGTCGAGCGCGCGATCGAGCGCAGCGGCATCCGGCGACGCCACGGCCTCGATCTCCGGGAACCCGGCGGTCGGCTCGGCCGCGCCGGGCGTGCTTGCCATGAAGATGTCTTGCGGGATCTCGAGGTACACCGCGCCCGGCGTCCCGGCGCGCGCCCGCGCGAGCGCCTCTGCGACGTAGCGCGGGATGCGTTCGGTCTGATGGCAGATCTCCGCCCACTTCGCGACCGGCGCGACGATCGCGCGCTGGTCGATGTCCATGACCGCGCCGCGGCCGCGCTGGTTCAGTCCGGTGCGCCCGGCGAAGAGGAACAGCGGGACGTTCCATGTCGCCGCGTCGATGAAGCCGGTGAGCGAGTTCGCGAAGCCGGGCCCGGCGGTGACCGCGGCCACACCCGTACGGCCGGTCGCCAGCGCCCAGCCTTCCGCTGCGAGGGTCGCCGCGCCTTCGTGCCGAGTATCGATCACGCGGATCCCGACGTCGAGGCAACCGTCGAGCAGCCCCAGGATGTGGCCACCGCACAGAGCGAAGATCGTGTCGACCCCGGCGTCCTTGAGCGCCTGGGCCATGAGCAGGCCGCCGTGCGTCCCGCCCTCGGGGGCGCCGGGCTGGGTGAAGCCGGGGACGAACTCGGGCATGGAAGAACGGTAGCATCAGGCCCGTGCCGGACGCCCTCGCGGTCTACTTCGACTACACCTGCCGGTACTCGTATCGGGCGATGCACTGGCTCGACCTGATCCCCGATCTGACCGTCGAGTGGCGGACCTTCTCACTCAAGGAAGTGAACAAGGAGCCCGACGAGCCGTCCTGGCTCCAGGCCGATTCGACGCCAAGCTTGTCGGTTCTGGCGCAAGCGCTGGCCCACGCCGCCCGCGAGGGGGACTTCGGCCGCTACCACCACGCGGTGTTCGAGGCCATGCACGGCGAGGAACGCCGGCTCTCCGAAGACGACTTCTACGCGCTCGCCGCCGAGGCCGGAGTGGACGTAGAAGCGTTCAAGGCGGAGCGGGGCGCGTGGGTGGCCCGGGTCGGCGCCGAGCACTACGACGCCGCCGAGCGGCTCGGGGCCTACGGGACGCCGACCGTCGTGCTCGACGGGGCGGCGTCGTACATCCGGCTCGCCGAGGTGCCGGGCTCCGAAAGCGAGGCGCGGGCGGTCGTCGACGCCCTCGACGGGATCGCATCCTCCCCGGCGAACCTGGTCGAGATCTTCCGGCCCCCGCAGCCTCACGACCACGCGCCGGTCCAGATCGGGCGACCGCCCGGCTGAGACCGAAATACCTGCTCAGCGGCGTCGGCAGCCTGAGCCCTCGTTGGTACACTGTGCCTCGCACTCGCCCGCGTGGAGCAGTTTGGAGTGCTCGTCACCCTGTCAAGGTGAAGGTCGCCGGTTCAAGTCCGGTCGCGGGCGCAAAACGAGAAAACCGAGCAGATTGAGTCAGTTCCGTTCCCGAGGGCTATTGGTATCCTGAGCCCCCGCGCCCAGGTAGCTCAGTTGGCAGAGCACGGGTCTGAAGAACCCGGTGTCGCTGGTTCGATTCCGGCCCTGGGCACACCCCAAAACGAAACCGCTCGGGCACGACGCTCCCGAGCGGCTCGCGTTCTGCAGCGCTTCTAGCTCTCGACGATCACGACCTCATAATCCTCCGCGGTCGGCGGGAACCCCGTGTCGAACTTCGCGTTCACGGCGGCAAGCTTGTTGCCGAACAGCGCGGCGGTCGCCGGGACCTGGAAGTTCTCGTTCGTGATCGTGTGCGTGCCCACCCCGGATGTGAGATCGGGGCTGAGCAACCAGGCCGAGATGAGATTGTTGAAGTTCTGTACGGCCCAGAGCTCACGGCCGCGCATCACCATGCCGTCGACATTCGGGACGCTGACGCCTTCGATCAGCGCGCTCGCGCCGGTGTCGGGATCCACCGTGTAGAGCTCACCGTTCCCGCTGTGCCCGACGATCAGGACGCTTCCGTCCGGCGTCGCGACGATCCCATTGTTGTTGAACTGGTCGCCCGCATCCGACGCGGGCCCGGTCAGCGTGAGCGTCTCGAACTCGCCCGGCTCGCCGTCGAAGGGTACGAAGTAGAGGACAGGAGCCGCCGTCTCCGTGAACCAGGCGCCGTCGTTCGTGAACGCGACGTCGTTGACGATCGTCGGTCCCGCGTTGGGATCGGCGAACTGGAAGGAGTTCACCGTCGCGCCGGTGTGGACGTCGTAGACGTACGCCTGACCGGTGAAGCCGCCGGCGACCCAGAGGAGGTCGGTCGTTTCGTCGAAGTTCATCCCGACCGCTTGACGCCCATCCGGCACGTCGATGAGGAGCTCGGCGGTGCCGTGCTGGATGTTGCCGGTGTAGATGTCCCCGGCGAACAGGTCGCCGGCGTAGAACGTCTTGCCGTGCCCGTCCGTGATCCCCTCCGCCGACGTCGCGCCGGGCAGCACGATCACCTCGGCTTTGGGCCCGGCGATCGCCGTCTCCGCGAACAGGACAAGAATCGCCGCGGCCGCAACGATCGTTACCAGCCGCGTGCCGAACCTACGAGCGCTCCCGGCCATGATGGCCCCCTTTCGTCGACCTTCATTTTGGCGGGTCGCCACGCAGCGTGTCCAAACCATCACAACCCGAGCATCGCGGGCGAACGTCGCCGCCGTATCCTCTGGGCGTGCTCGCCGTCGTGACGAACGAGTGCCAGCGCGGCGCGATCGGCGATCACGCGCTCTGGCCGGCGCTCGTCGAATCGGCTGCGCCGATGATCCCGAGGCTGGCGCGCCTGCTCGATGCCGCTCGCGAGAACGGGATCCCCGTCCTCCACTGCTTGGCGGTCCGTCGCGCCGATCTCCGCGGCGCCAACACGAACGCTCCCCTGTTCGAGATCGCGAATCGATCGGGTGGTCTCCGCGAAGGGACCGCGGCCGTGGAGCTCGTGCCCGAACTCGGTCCGGCAGCCTCGGACCTCGTGTTCCCGAAGACCCATGGCGTCGCGTCGCTGGGCTCGACCGGCGTGGACGCGACGCTCCGGAACCTCGGTGTCGAGGAGATCGTGCTGACAGGCGTCTCGCTGAACGTCGCGATCCCGGCGCTCGCGTTCGAGGCGGTGAACCGAGGCTATCGCGTGACGATCCCGCGGGACGCGGTGGCAGGGGTTCCTCCTGAGTACGCCGAGCAGGTCCTAACGCGGTCGCTCTCTCTCGTCGCGGCGCTCACGACCGTGGACAAGTGGATCGCGGGGTTGCCTCCGATGTAGGTCCTGGTCTACTGTCTGGACACATGTCCAGTGTGGAGGCTCCCCGCCGCTCCCTCACGGAACGTCAGGCGCAGGTGGTTCAGCGCCTCACCGACGCTGCCGTCGCGCAGATACGCGCCACCGGCTACGACGGTCTCACGGTGCGCAACGTGGCCGCTCGCGCCGGAGTCGCTCCCGCCACCGCCTACACCTACTTCGCGTCGAAGGACCACCTCATCGCCGAAGCGTTCTGGCGTCGCATCCGCGAGCTCCCGCAGCCTCGCATCGACAAGCGGCGCGTCGAGCTCCGCGTGAAGGCCGCGCTCAAGGACCTCACGGCATTCCTCGCGGCCGAGCCCGAGCTCGCCGCCGCGAGCACGACCGCGATGCTCGCGAGCGATCCCGACGTGAAGCGCATCCGCGACCGGGTCGGCGCGTACATCCGGCGCCGCCTGGAGCTCGCGCTCGCTGACGACGACGGCGAGCAGATCCTCATGGCCCTCGATCTCGCGGTCGGCGGCGCGATGATCCGCGCCGGGATGGGGCACCTCGACTACGCAGAGCTTCCCGAGCGCGTCGCCGAGATCGCCGGACTGCTCCTGAAGGGTCGCTGATGCAGACCGCCGAGCAGCTCCGCTACAGCCCGTTCGACTACGAGATCCACGAAGACCCCTATCCCACCTACGCGCGGCTCCGCGAGGAGGCCCCGGTCTTCCGCAACGACGAGATCGACTTCTGGGCGCTGTCGCGCCACGAGGACGTCGCAAACGCCTTCCGCGACTCGGCGCTGTTCTCCAGCGCCATGGGCGTGTCGCTCGAACCGACCGCCACCGGCCCCAACGCCTGGCGTTCGATGTCGTTCCTCGCGATGGATCCGCCGCGCCACGGCCTGTTCCGCACGATCGTCTCGCGCGGGTTCACCGTCCGGCGCATCACCGACATGGAGCCGCACATCCTCGAGCTGACCCGCCAACATCTCGAACCGGCGCTCGAGCAAGGCTCGTTCGATTTCGTCGCCGACTTCGCCGGCAAGCTGCCGATGGACGTCCTGTCGGAGATGATCGGCTTCCCGGCGTCCGACCGCGCCGAGGTCCGCCGCCTCGCCGACCTCCTCGTGCACCGCGAGGACGGCGTCTTCGACGTGCCGAAGACCGGTATCGACGCGGCGATCGAGCTCGCGAAGTACTTCGTCGAGATGATCGTGACGCGGCGCAAGAGCCGGACCGACGACCTTCTGTCCGCGCTGATCGACGCCGAAACCGACGGCGAGGCACTCACCGACGCCGACATCATCAGCTTCCTGTTCCTGATCGTGGTTGCCGGCAACGAGACGACCGCGAAGTTGCTCGCGAACGCGTGGTACTGGGCGTGGCGCAACCCGGATGAACGGAGGAAGCCCTTCGACGATCCAGCGCGGATCGAGAACTGGATCGACGAGACACTGCGGTTCGACGGCTCCTCGCAGATGCTCGCCCGCACGCTCACCGACGACGTCGAGCTCCACGGCGTTCGCCTCCCCAAAGGCGGCCGCGCGTTGCTCCTGATCGGCGCGGCGAACCGGGACCCGCGCGTGTTCCCGGACGCGGACCGGTACGACCTCGACCGCGACACCAGCCAGATGGTGAGCTTCGGCGCGGGCCGGCACTTCTGCCTCGGCGCACCGCTCGCCCGCTTGGAAGCGAAGATCGCGCTGAACGAGCTCGCGCGACGCGTGAAGGACTACGACATCGACGAGGCCGGCGCCCGCCGCGTCCACTCGGTCAACGTGCGCGGCTTCGAATCGCTTCCGACCGCGGTGGTCACGCGATGACCTTCCCGGCGCACCCGCAGCGGCGCCCGGCCGTCGTCTCCGGCGCGTCGTCGGGCATCGGCGAGGCCGCAGCTCGCGCGCTCGCGGCGGCCGGACATCCGGTCGCGCTCGGGGCTCGCCGTGTGGAGCGATGCGCA
>DATFGK010000087.1:0-8674 GCA_035249485.1 Actinomycetota bacterium
CTCGTCTCCGCCATGCATATCACCGCCGGCGTCTACGTCAACGACGACGAGCCCGGCTTCCGGTCGGACCTGACCGACATGCTCGAGCGGCTGGCGCCCGAAGGGCTCGACTACAAGCACCACGAGACCGGCGAGACCAACGGCGACGCCCATCTCAAGAACATGCTTACCGGATTCCAGGTCGTGCTCCCGATCACGAAAGGCCAGCTCGACCTCGGGCCCTGGCAGCAGGTCTTCTACGCGGAGTTCGACGGGCGGAGGCGCAAGCGCGTCGTGGTGAAGGTGATCGGGGAGTGACGATGGACATCCAGGAAGCTCGTGCCCTCGTGCAGGAGAAGACGACCAAGGACATCACCGCCCGGCACCTGATCTCGGTCGAGGGCGTCATGCGCCGCCTCGCGCAGCACTTCGGCGAGGACGAGCACCGCTGGGCGCTGACCGGCCTGTTCCACGACCTCGACCAGGACATCACCGCCGACGATCCCGAGCGCCACGCGAACCTCGCCGCGTCCTGGCTTAAGGAGCGCGAGGTGGACGCGGCCGTCGTCAACGGCGTCCTCGCCCACGCCCACGCCGAGTACCAGACCGATCTGATGTCGCGCTCGATCGTTGCGGCGGATGCGGTCGCCGGGCTTCTGGTCGCCGCGGCGCTGGTCCGGCCGGAGAAGGCGGTGGGGATGAAGGTCGCCAGCGTGAAGAAGAAACTGAAGGAGTCCTCGTTCGCGCCGGGCGTGAACCGCGACGAGATCAGAGCCTGCTCGGACATCGGGCTCGATCTGGACACCTTCATCGGCCTGGGGATCGAGGGCTTGCAGCTGGTCGCGGCCGACATCGGCCTGGCCTGAGCCGGTCCCGCCTGCTTGACCGGTTCTGCTCGATCGGTTCGGCTCGTTGCGAAGCGTGACCCAATACCCGCCGTCACGACACACTCTCGGGTCATACTTCGGCGAACCGCACGGAGTACCACCCGAAGGTCCCTAGCCGGGCGCCGGGCTGCGCGTATCGTGATTCGGATGGCCTCCATACGCGCCGCGGCGATCTCGTTGCTCGCTGCGGCTGCCCTCTCGATGATCTTCGTCCCGGCTCGGACGGCGCTGGCGCAGACCGATCAAAACGTCGTCGCGCTGGTCGTCATGCCGGAGGAGGAAGCGCTCAAGGTTTTCGCGAGCCATCCATTCGCGCTTGGGCTAGGCGTTTACCCCGAGAGCAGGGACGCGTCGCAATTCGTTACCGAGCTCGGCTATGCGTCGCCCAGGGCTTCCGGCAGAGATGGTGTCCGCACGCGACTCGCCGACGTCATCCGCTCCCTTGATTCGCAAGTCTTCGTCGGCCCGGGGCCCGACAGCAACCTGATCAGGACCCTAACGGAGCTGTTCCGTCCAAGCCTCGACGCCCGGATATCGACTCGGCGGATCCTGGAGATATCTGCCCCGCCCGATGCGGAGACGTTCGACCGAGTTGGGCTCCCGGCTCGCGATTCCGTCATTCTGGTGAGCATCGGCGAGCGCACACCCGTCCTTGTCGGCGTTTGCGACAGTCCCTGCCGGCTCCGAGGCCCACCCTCCGGCATCCTGACCGGGAGCATCACGCGGCGCCCGGGCATCGTTACGCCCTACGACATCGGCGCGACGATCCTCGATCGGTTGGACATCAGCCGCCAGCCTCCAAGCGTGGCGGGGGATCCATTGCGGCGCGAGTCGGCGGACGACCCTGCGGAACGGCTGGACTCCCTCGCTCGCCGTCTCGAGCGCGACGACTCCTACGCGCCCGGCCTCGCAGCCACCACGGTCACCCTCGGCGTCGTCACGATCTTCCTCTCGTACGGGTTGTTCCGGCGTGGCCGTCGGGAGGCCGCACTCCGGGTCGCGCAGGGCGCGGTGTTCATCTTGCCGGGCTGGGCCCTCTCGCTCTTCGTCCCCACCGGACGGTGGCAGCTCCGCGGGCTCGTCGTGCTCGGCGGCGTGCTGTTCGGAGCCTCCCTGCGGATCCGACAACCGCTGCGAACCATGGCGAAGGTCGGTCTCGTTTCGGCGCTCGCGTTCCTCGTGCTGAACGCCGTCGCGTCGCTCAACCCCGGCGGCGAGCCGGGCCTGTCGATCTGGGCCAACCCGCTCGTGTCGTGGCGGTTCTTCGGGCTCGCGAACGTTCCGGCCGCGATCATCGCCTCCGGGGTGGTGATCTGGGGCGTGCTCGCGGGGCTGACGCTCCCGGTCTTCGCGGTGCTGTCGGTCCTCGCCGCGGTCGTGACCGGCGCGCCCACGGTCGGCGCCAACTTCGTCGGCGTGCTCACGTTCGCGTTCGGCGCCGCTGCGGTGACGATCGCGTTGCAAAGGCGACGAACGAACCTGAGTCAGGTGGCGATCGCCGGGGTCATCTCGGTCGCGGCTTTCGCCCTCGCGCTCCTCGCCGACGCCGGCTCGCCCGTGTCGCACGGCGGCCGCGCGGCACAGAAGATCTCGAGCGGAGGCCTGTCGGCCGCGTGGGACCTCATCGAAGGGCGCCTGAGGCTCAACTGGGAGCTCATCCGAGACTTCACCGGCGGCGTCCTCTGGGTGATCGGGCTCGTGATCTCGCTGGGCGTGCTCATCAACTGGGGACTCCATACCGAAAAGGGACCGTTCCCCGGTCGGGTCGCGGTGCTCGGCGGCGCGCTGATGGCGTTCGCCTCGCTCGTCCTCGAGGACTCCGGCTTCTACTCCGGCGCGGTGCTCTGGTTCGTGACCGCCGACGCCTGGCTGTTGATCGCGCTCGCCGGCGAAGGGTCCGGCGTCAGTCCTCCCGACCCCGACGCGCCGTTCGCCGGCGTCGGAGCAGGAACCAAGCCGCCGCAACCAGGAGCAGCCCGACGACCACGTAGCTCGCCAGACTGAACTCCTCGACGATCGTGTTCCAGTTGTCGCCCAGCAGATAGCCGACGAGCGCCAGCGCGAACACCCACGGCAGGAAGCCGAGCGCCGAGAACAACGTGAACCGGCCGGCCGGCATCCGCTCGATCCCCGCGGGAAGCGAGATGAACGCGCGCACGAGCGGGATCAGCCTTCCGAACAGGACGGCCTTGTTCCCGTGCCGCCCCCACCACAGGTCGACCTTGTCGAGGTCGCCGGGCCGCAGCCCCACGTAACGCCCGTACCGCTCGACCGGCGCGCGTCCCACCTTCCAGCCAACGCCGTACCAGAACCACGATCCGATCACGTTCCCGAGCACGCCGACGAGCACGACGACCAACAGATTGAGCTGCGTCGCGTCGAACGGACGGTCGGGCGAGGCGAGGAAACCTGCGAACGGCATCGTTACCTCGGAGGGGATCGGCGGGAAGATCGTCTCCGCGAGCATCAGGAGGAAAACCGCAAGGTACCCGTGCTTCGCGAACCCCTCGACGAAGGCTTCCATGGGCCGGGAATGATAGCCGGACCAGGTACGTTGTTTACGCTGGTCGCGGCCCCGGCAGTTGACACCGGCCCTCTGCGGCGCTACAAGCCCCGGCCCGAAGGGGTCCTCCGTCCCCCTCGTTTCCCTTCCTCGGAGCGCTGATGGCGAAGAACATCGTCGTGGTCGAGTCGCCTACCAAGGCGAAGACCATCGGGAAGTACCTCGGGTCCGGCTATGCGGTGCGGGCCTCGATGGGTCACGTCCGCGACCTCCCGAAGTCCACCAAGACCGGTCTCGGCGTCGAGGTGAACGGCGGCGTGAAGATGACGTACCACGTCATCACGAAAGCCAAGAAGTTCATCTCCGATCTCCGCAAGGACGCGAAGGATGCGCCGACGGTGTTCCTCGCGACCGACCCCGACCGCGAGGGCGAGGCGATCGCATGGCACATCGCCGACGCCGCGAAGCTCGCTCCGGAGCGGGCGAGGCGCGTGACCTTCACCGAGATCACGCAGACGGCGATCCGCGAGGCGTTCGCGAACCCCCGCGACATCGACGACCGGCTCGTCAACGCGCAGCAGGCACGTCGCGCCGTCGACCGCATCGTCGGCTACCGGATCTCGCCCGTCCTGTGGCGCAAGGTGCGCAGCGGCATCTCCGCCGGCCGCGTGCAGTCCGCCGCGCTGCGGCTCGTCGTCGACCGCGAGCGCGAGATCCAGGCGTTCCAGCCGCGCGAGTACTGGACGATCGAAGCGCTGCTGGCGACCGACAAGGGCGAGACCTTCACCGCGCGTTACCCGTACCTCGAGAAGGAGAAGTTCGACGTCCCCGACGACGCGACGGCGAACGCGGTCGCAGACGAGGTACGGGGCGCCGACTGGAGCGTCGCGCAGGTCAAGCGTCAGGAGCGCCGCCGCAACCCCGCGCCGCCGTTCATCACCTCGACCTTGCAGCAGGAGGCGTCGCGCAAGCTCGGCTTCTCGGCGAAGAAGACGATGGTCGTCGCGCAGCAACTCTACGAAGGCATCGAGATCGGCGAGGAAGGCCCAACCGGGCTCATCACCTATATGAGGACCGACTCGCCGCACGTCGCGGAGCAGGCGCTCGCCGAGATCACCGACCTCGTCCGCGACCGCTTCGGCAAGGAGTACGCGCTCGACAAGCCCCGCCGCTTCAAGGCCAAGCAGTCGCGCGCGCAGGAGGCGCACGAGGCGATCCGTCCGACGGCGGCGCTGCGCGACCCCGACTCGGTCGCGCGTTACCTCGACAAGGACCAAGCCCGCCTCTACACGCTGATCTGGCAGCGCGCGATCGCGTCGCAGATGGCGCAAGCGATCTTCGACGCGGTTTCGGTCGACGTCTCGGCCGGCGAGCGGACGTTCCGCGCGAGCGGCCAGACCGTGCGCTTCGACGGCTTCATGCGGGTCTACAGCGAGGGCCGCGACGACCCGTCGCCCGAGGAGGAGCAGGAAGGCGCGCTCCCGAACCTCGAGCAGGGCCAGGCGCTCAAGCTCAACGAGCTGACCCCGTCGCAGCACTTCACCGAGCCGCCGCCTCGCTTCACGGAGGCGTCGCTCGTCAAGGCGCTCGAGGAGCTCGGCATCGGACGTCCGTCGACCTACGCGCAGATCATGTCGACGCTCCACGACCGCAAGTACGTCGAGTCCGACCGGAAGCGTCTCATCCCGACCGAACTCGGCATCGTCGTGTGCGACTTCCTGTCCGACGTGTACCCGAAGGTCGTCGACCTCGGCTTCACGGTCGAGATGGAGGAAGAGCTCGACAAGATCGCGGAGGGCGAGCTCGACTGGGAGCCGATCGTCCGCACCTTCTTCAACGAGGTCTCCGAGATCGCCGAGCGCGCGGAGGAGAAGGCCGAGCGTCCGATGGAGACGACCGACATCGTCTGCCCGGAGTGCGGCGCCGAGACCGGCGCACACATGAAGAAGACCTGGGGCCGGTACGGCTGGTTCCTGTCGTGCGAGCGGTTCCCCGACTGCAAGGCCCGCATGGCCGTCGAGGACGCCGGCGGCGACGGCAAGCCGTCGCGCCCCGAGCCCGAGCAGACCGACATCCCGTGTCCGATCTGCGGCAAGCCCATGCTCAAGCGCACCGGCCGATTCGGCGCGTTCCTCGGCTGCCCGGACTACCCGAAGTGCAAGGGCACCAAGAACCTCGACGAGGTCGAGGGCCCGGAGATCGTGTGCCCCAAATGCAAGGAAGGGCGCATCGTCCGCAAGCGGACCAAGAAGCGCAAGGCGTTCTGGTCCTGCAACCGCTATCCCGACTGCGACTACGCGATCTGGGAGCCGCCGATCGGCGCCTGTCCGGAGTGCAAGGGTCCGGTCGTGGGCGACGCCGAGGCCGGGGCCAAGTGCTTGGCTTGCGAGCGGACCTTCGACCGCGAGACCATCGAGGCCGCGACCCAGGAAGCCCTCGAGAAGACCCGCGTCGGCGCCGCCCCGGCAACCGAAACCGGGAACGCCGAGGAGCCACCGGCAGCCGAAAACTGAGTGCTACCCTGGGCCGCCGGGGCGCGGGGCCCCGGTGAACAGGGGAGGATCCAAGCCATCACCGAGCCACGCTCGACGCAGCACGAACTCATCCCGCCGAGCGAGAAGCCCTCTTCCCTTCTCTCGCTCCTCAAGCGCCGGTACTTCCGCCGGTTGTGGGCTATCACGACCGTCTCGAGCTTGGGCGACTGGCTCGGCGTTTTCGCGCTCGTAGGCTTCGTACAGCAGCTCTCGGGCAGGCCCGAGTTCGCCGTCGGCGGTGTGCTCCTCTTCCGGGTGGTGCCGGGCCTGTTCTTCGGCCCGTTCGCCGGCGTCCTCGCGGACCGGTTCGACCGCCGCCGTCTGATGATCACGGCCGACGTCTCGCGGGCGATCCTGATCATGTCGATCCCGTTCATCGACCGCCTCTGGGCCTTGTTCCTGGTCTCGACGTTGATGGAGCTCCTGACGCTGATGTGGTCTCCGGCGAAGGAAGCGACCCTTCCCAACCTGGTCGAACGCCACGAGCTGATGACGGCGAACCAGCTCTCGCTCATCACGACGTACGGAACGTTCCCGCTCGCCGGCGGCATCCTCGCGGCGCTCGGCGCTCTCGCCGGCCTGCTGGGACAGGTCGACGCGTTCAGCGTCTTGCTGGACAAGCCGACGTCGCTCGCGTTCTTCGTCGACGGAGCCACGTTCCTCTTCTCCGCGGGGATGGTTGCGACGTTCCCGGCCCACCTCATGAAAGCCAAGCGTGCCCGTACCGAGTTCAGTGCAGGCCACGCGTGGCAGGACCTGCGCGAAGGGCTGCGATTCGTCCGCTCCGACCGCACGGTCAGGACGCTGGTGGTCGGCGCCTGGATCGCGTTCACGGGCGGCGGCGCCGTCATCGGATTGGGGCCGATCTTCGCGCGGAGGGTCGTCGGCGGATCCGCGGTCGCCTCGCAGGCGGCGTGGGGAGCTCTGATCGTCGCGGTCGGTTTCGGCTTGGTCGGAGGCATGATCACGGCCGGCGCGATCGCGCGGAAAGTGGCCCGCGAACGCATCTTCCCTCTTGGCCTCATGCTCTCCGGCGTCTCGGTGATCATCGTGGCTTCCATGACGTCGATGCCGCCGGCGATCGTGGCGACGTTGTTCAGCGGGTTCGGCGCCGGCGTCGCTTGGGTGACGATCTTCACGTTGCTCCAGGAGCGCGTCGAGGACCGGTTGCGCGGCCGGACGTTCGCGACGCTCTACACGGGCATCATGCTGTCGTTGTTCGTTGCGCTCGGCGGGTGGCCGATCATCGCCGGCGCCATCGGGAACCACACGGTTCATGTCGGAAGGTATGTTCTCGACCTCGCCGGAGTGCGGATCGTGTTCTGGGCCGGCGGGCTCCTCTTGATCGTCTCGGGGATCGTGGCCATCCGAACGATGAGGCCGAAGAGCATCATCGGCAGGGTGCGCGGGAGGATCCGCGGCTTGCAGCTTGGGTCTCAGTTCGGCACGCGTGGGACGCGTCCGATCTCGGGAGGAGCGCGACCCGGCCTCCTCTTCGCGTTCGAAGGGGTCGAGGGTTGCGGCAAGTCCACTCAGGTCAAGCTGTTGTATGAGGCGCTCGACGCGCAGGGTCGGAAGGTTGCCGTCACGCGCGAGCCCGGCGGCACGCGCATCGCGGAGCGCATCCGGCACGTCGTGCTCGATCCCGACCTGAAGGAGATGGATCCCAAGACCGAAGCGCTCCTGTACGCGGCGAGCCGCGCTCAGCACGTCGCCGAGGTCATCCGGCCGGCGCTCGAAGCAGGCTCGGTCGTGCTCTGCGATCGTTACCTCGACTCGTCGCTCGCGTATCAAGGCGTGGCGCGAGGGCTCGGCGAGGAGGACGTGATGCGCCTCAACGTCTGGGCGACGGACGAGACGCTTCCCGATCTGGTGATCTTGCTCCACCTCGACGCCGAGGCCGGGCTCGCGCGCACCAAGGGCGACCCCGACCGCATGGAGCAAGAGGACGTCGCGTTCCACCGCAAGGTCGGCGAGGCATACCTGCATCTCGCTCGATCGTTCCCGAGCCGGTTCGCCGTGATCGACGCGTCCGGCTCGGTAGAGGACGTCCATCGTCAGGTGAAGACCGCGATCCTTCCGTTCCTCCGGGAAGGCAATCCATGACGGGCAAGCGCGAAGAGAACGAGATCCCGAAGATGTGGTCGCGCCTCGTCGGACAGGAAGGCGCGGTCACCGCGCTCGAGGCGGCGATCCGTTCGGGCAGCCCCGGCCACGCCTGGCTGTTCGTCGGACCCGAGGGCGTCGGCCGCCGTCCCGCCGCGTTCGCGTTCGCGGCGGCGCTCAACTGCGCGACCGGCGGGCTCGGCTGCGGCGAGTGCGCGTCGTGCGCGAAGGTCCTCCGGTCCGCCCATCCCGACGTCCACGTCGTCGTCCCCGAAGGCCAGCAGATCCTCGTCGATCAGATCCGTGGCTCGACGACCGACCGCGGCGTGATCCCGGAGGCGTACCGCGCCCCGATCGAAGGCTCGGCGAAGGTGTTCATCATCGAGGACGCGGCGCTCATGAACCTCCACGCCGCGAACGCGCTTCTCAAGGTCCTCGAAGAGCCGCCGGCCGGAGTTGTCTTTCTCCTCGTCACCGCCGATCCCGACGCGCTGCCGGAGACGGTGGTCTCCCGGTGCCGGCGTATCGACTTCATCCCGCTCGGCCCCGAGGCGATCCGCCGGGTCCTCGTCGAGCAGCACGGCCTCGACGCCGACCGTGCGGCCTGGGCGGCGCGCGTCGGTGGCAACCTCGCGCGGGCGCTCCGGCTCGCGTTCGACCCCGAC
>DATFGK010000088.1:0-6605 GCA_035249485.1 Actinomycetota bacterium
CCGCCGAGGTTGCGCACGCGCGCGACCGACTCCTGTCCCGGGTAACAGCCTTTACTGGAGTTGACCGCGTGCTCGAGCAGCGGCGTCTCGTTCACGAGGACGTCCTCGTCGAAGTCGGCGCCGAACCGCGGGCGTCCCGCCTCGATGCGCGCGGTTTCGAGCTCGGCCGGCGGTGCGGCCTCCGCGTCGATCGCGGGCGCACGGCCGATCAGGTCGAAGCCGGGAACGCCCCAGACGACGCGAACGGCGAGGAACCCCTCGGCCTCGACGAACATGGCCTCGCCGGCGTGCGGGACCTGGATACCCGCGGATGCGAGCGCCGCTTCCGCTTCGGGGCCGCGGAGCGCTGCGACCTCCAGATCGAGTGCTTCGAGCTGGCATCCGGCGAGGCCGGCGTGGCGTCCGATCCGCTCCTCGATGCCGGCGCGGGCCTCGGGCTCGGCGTCGAGCAGGGTCGATCCGTTGAACATCGGGAGCACGCGAACCTCGGCGGAGATGCGGCCCTTCGGCGAGAGCGCGACGGCGAGCGCGCCGCGTCCGGGCCCGAGTCCGCCAACTTCCTGCGCCAGGATGTCTTGAAGATAGGCGAGCGGCTTGTCGCCGGTAAGGCGGAACACCACGCGCGGCAGCGGCCGCACGAGGGCGGCGGACGAGCGCAGTGCGGTCTCGCCGGGGGTCATTTCCACCACTGTAACGCCGCCCGGTAGAGTCACCATTCCGACAAGGAGCGAGCATGCCGATCGTGCGATCCGGGGACGCCGACATCTCCTACGAGATCACCGGCAACGGCGAGCCGCTGCTGATGATCATGGGCTTCCTGTCCGACGCCCGGATGTGGATCCTCCAGACCGCCGCGTTCTCTCCCCACTATCGGTGCATCACCTTCGACAACCGCGGCGTCGGCAGCTCGTCGAGCCCGCCGGGCCCGTACACGATGGAGCAGATGGCGACGGATGCGATCGCCGTGCTCGACGACGCCGGCATCGACCGCGCGCACGTGCTCGGCATCTCGATGGGCGGCGCGATCGCGCAACACGTCGCGCTCAAGGTCCCGGAGCGGATCCGTTCGCTCACCCTCGCGGCGACGTGGTGCCATCCGAACCAGTGGCTCACCCGTCTCGGCGAGATGGGACAGATGGCCGCCGAGTTCGACCGCGAGAAGTTCACCCGCTCGGTTCTGCTCTGGCTGTTCACGCCGAACATGATCATCAACCAGCCGGACGTCGTCGCGACGATCGAGCAGCTGATCCTCGCTGAGCCGCCGCGCCCCGAGGCGTTCCAGAACCAGATCGCCGCGGTGCACGACCACGACACGCGCGAACAGCTGCATCAGATCGAGACGCCGACGCTCGTGATGACCGCGCGCCGGGACTTCATGGTCCCGCCCGAGCTCGGGCGCGTCCTCCACGAGTCGATCCCCGGCTCGCGACTCGAGGAACTGGACGGCGGCCACGCGTTCAGCGCGGAGAACGTCGCGGAGTTCAACCGGGTCATCCTGGAGTTCCTGCAGGCGAACTGACGGCGTCATGGCCGCGAAGACTCCGAAACAGACGTCCGGGCCACCGGAGGGTCTGGCCTTCGATGAGCCGCACAAGAAACAGGGACTGCATTTCGCGGTACTCCCGACGAACCAGCTCAAGGTGATCTCTCACCAGCGGAAGCCGAGCGACACCCACGTCAAGAAGGTGACGGCGTCGATCGAGAAGCTCGGCTTTCTCGCGCCGGTCGTCGTCGTGCCCCAAGAGGACAGCGACGAGCCCTACCTCATCGTCGACGGTCAGCATCGGTTCCTCGCCGCGCAGGCGCTCGGGCTCAAGACGCTCCCTGCGGTGATCGTTCCGCACGAGGTCGCGCGCAAGATGCTCGGGCTCAACGTCGAGAAGGAGCCGAACATCCGCGAGCGCTCGGCGGTCGCGCTGTCGATCTACCGCGAGCTCGTCGAGGCCGAGCCGAAGCTTCCCGAGGACGACGGCCAGGTCGTCGACGCCGTCGAGCAGGCGCACTACGTCACGCTGGGGATCGCGTACGAGCAGTCCGGCCGGCTCTCGGGCAGCTCGTTCGAACCGATCCTCAAGAAGTGCGACGGGTTCCAGGACGCGCCGCTGGCCGACACCTTGCCATTGCGCGAGGAGCGCGCCGCGAAAGTGCTCGAGGCCGACAAGGCCGTGAAAGAGATCGCCGACGCGCTCAAGGAGACCGGCGCCTGGCACCAGTTCATCGGGCAGCAGATCATCTCGTACGCGAACCCTTTGAAGCGCACGCGGAAGCAAGCGTCGTTCGACGAGACCTTCAAGAAGATGCTGGCGAAGCTCGAAGAACTGAAGGAGAAGCCGGAGAAGGTCCTCGGGTCGGGCGGCGATTAGAGCGACGCCACGGCGATCCCGCCGGCGTCTCGAACGTTCTTGTGTCGAGTCGGCGTCGCATACGCGCCCCGATCGACACAACAACGCGAGCTTGGCTAGCGGCTGCGGAGCCACCGATCGAGGTCGCGGCGGTGGACGACTCCGAGAACCAGGACGACACGATCGTCGTGAAGCACGTCGTACATGATCCGGTAGTCCCCGACACGAAGCCGGTGGAAAGAGTCCGCGGAACCTCTGATGGTCTTGACGCGTTTGCCACGGATCCGGCCGGCCTGCGCGACTTCTGACGAAAGACGCTCCAAGGCCCGGCGCAGCCGGGCACGGAACTCAGGGGGAAGCTTGCGGAACATTCGCGACGCCGAGGGGGAGAGCTCGACCTCGTAGGGGCTCAGTCGAGCTCCCTGAGATTCGTGGTCTTGCCGGCACGATAAGCCGCACGCCCCCGTCGGCGCATGCGGACGAATTCATCCGCGTTCGCCAGGACGATGTCCTCGGCTTCCTCCACGGGCAAGAGGACCGCCGCAGGGCGTCCTCGTTTCGTGACGATGTACGCCGCACCGTCTTCGACGGCGTCGATGATCTGAGAAGCCGTCGCCTTCAATTCCTTGATGCCGATCTCAGCCACAGCGCACCCGGGTCCTCTTCTTCGAAGTGACCACCTAGGTAGTCACTTTACAACGAGTTGCCGCGATAGTCCAGGGACGCGAACGCGCCGAAACAGGCTCGAGGACCGGGTGTTCCGGGAAGTGCGCCACGGCTACTCCCCGAGCAGTGTCCTCGCGATGATCAGCTTCTGGATCTCGCTCGTGCCGCCGCCGATCGAGGCGAGCTTCGCGTCGCGCCACGACCGCTCGACCGGGAACTCCTTGATGTAGCCGTACCCGCCGAACATCTGGATGGCCTCGTTCGCGTTCTGTAGCGCACACTCCGCCACGTGGTACTTCGCGATCGACGCCTCCTGCTGATGCGGCAGCCCCTCCTGCTTGAGCCAAGCGGCGTGGTACAGCGCCCAGCGCGCCGTGTTGATGTTCACGCGCATACGGGCGAGCTTGTCCTGAATCATCTCGAACTGCGCGATGGGCTGGCCGAACGCCTTCCGCTGCTTCACGTACTCGATGCAGCCGCGAAGCTGGGCTTCCATGCCGCCGATGCCCGACGCGATCATCGTGCAGCGCTCCCAGTCGAAGCATTCGAACGCGACCTTCCACAGCGCCGAGCCCTCCGGCCCGAGCATCTGTGAGTGCGGGACGACCATGTCGCGGAAGTGGAGCTCCGACGTCGGCGACGAGCGATTACCGGACTTGTCGAGGACCCGGCCGACCTCGAGGCCCGGCGTGTCCTTGCGCACGATGAAGCACGACATCCGCTGGCTCGACGGCGCATCCGGATCGGTGACCGCGACGACGTTGATGATCTCGGCGGTCGGGCCGTTCGTGATGAACGTCTTCGAGCCGTTGATCACCCAGTGGTCACCATCGCGGACGGCCCGCGTCTTGATCCCCGCCGCGTCGGAGCCGGCCTCGGGCTCCGTGATCGCGAACGCGCCGATCCACTCGCCGCTGCACAGCTTCGGGAGATACTCGCGCTTCTGCTCCTCGGTCCCGTGGAGCCAGATCGGCACCGCGCCGATGCAGATGTGCGCACCGAGCGATAGCAGCAAGCCGGAGTCGCGGCCGCCTTCCTCGAGCGCCTCGAGCGCGAGGTTGGTCGTGATGATGTCTGCGCCGGAGCCGCCGTACTCCTCGGGGATCGGCAGTCCGCACAGCCCGAACTCGCCGCACGCGCGCCAGACGTCCATATCCCAACGGCCCTCGATGTCGCGAGCATCGGCACCCGGCGCGACGACCTTCTCGGCGAACTCGACGACGGACTTGCGGAAGGCGACCTGCTCTTCGGTGAAGGAGAAGTTCAAGCTCACGACTTCCGGGCCTTCTTCGGTCGCGGGAGGCCGATCAAACGCTGCGAGAGCACCTTCAGCCCGCGTGGCTCGACGATGCGAGCGACGACGACGAGACCGATCACGCCGGAGAGTCCCAGCATGAAAAGCAAGAGGATGATGAAGGAGATCTCGAGCAGAGAGATGGCGAGCGTCACGGCGCGGTTACACTACCAAACGGAGCAACGAAAGGACCCCGTGGCCAGCACGTTCGTCCTGAGACTCACCGGCGGATCGAGTGATCCCGAGCCCGTCGGGCAGGCACTGACGATCGCGTCGACGGCCCTCGTTTCCGGGGTCGCCGTCGAGCTGTGGCTCATGGGTGACGGCGTCGAGCTCGCCCGGCCCGGCGCGATCGAAGAGCTGACGCTCGCACACTCGCCGCCGCTGATCGAGCTATGGAACGCGGTGCGCGAGGCCGGACCGATCTACGCGTGCACGCAGTGCCTGAAGCGGCGCGGGATGGACGTCGAGGATCTCCGCGAAGGGGTTACGCAGGCGGGCGCGCAGGCGTTCGTTGCTTCGCTCGCGACCGACGGCGCGACCTGTCTCGACTTCTGAGCCGAGCCAAGGGAACCGGCTCGGCGTCGACGCCGCCGGGGTGAGGACGCCCGGCCCAATCCGGACCGAGCAGGGCACCGCGCAGCGCTTCCTCGCTGACGACGCCGCTCGCGCGCCAGATCACGCGCAGCTGCGGGTCGGTGACGAACACGGTCGGGACCCGGCGGACGCGATACCGGTCGGCCAGATCGAGCCGTTCCCCCGCGTCGATCGACACCACACGCACGTCCGGCAGTTCGGCAGCGAGCTTGTGCAGGCGCGACTCGACCATGGTGCACGGCGCGCAGTTCTCGCCGGAGAACTCCACGAGGACCGCGGCCGGGCGTTCCCGCGGCTGGAGCCCGACGTCGGCGTGCTCGAAGAATCCTTCGGCCGGAACGAGCCGGCCCTCGCGCCGGCGCCACCAGATCGCGAAGACGGCGCATGCCACCAGAACGGCCGCGATGACGAGGATCCGCGTGATCACGCGGCGCCCCTGTTCGCGGTGAGCCGCTTGCCGAACAGATACATCTCGCATCCGACGCAGATGCCGGTCGCCGCGAGCAAGGTCTGGAGCGCGGCGACGATGATCGCGAACGTCCAGCCCATGACGCGGTTGTCGAGCAGGTAGAAGCCGATCGCGCTCAACGACAGCATCGCGAAGCCCATCAGCTGCGCGAAGCGGGGCGGCGGCTCGTCCTCGGGGACGATCGGGATGTTCAGCTTCAACGCCTTCTTCCCGATGCGATACGCCGCGCCCAACGGCGAGTAGCGCAGGCCGAAGAACGTTCCGATCCCGAGCGCGACCCAGATGATCATGACCAGCGCGCTGAGGTTCGCGACGTAGGCGATCACGAGCACGACGACCGAGATCCCCGCGCCCCAGCGGTGTGCGTTGCGATCGATCATGCGTGTGGCCATGTCGCTCCTTCGTCCTAGACGCGTACCCGGACGACTTCGCGGCAAGCGTCGTCGCCCCACGCGACGCTCGTGACCTGCTCGACGAACGTGTCGGCGCCGAGCGCTTGCATGATCCCTTCCTTCAGCGCCTTGTCGAGCGAGCACGCGAGCTCCGGATGTCCCTGCGCGATGCCGCGGAACGGGCAGTCGTGGTCTTCGACCTCGACCCAGCCTTCGCCGCGGCCGGCGATGCGCGTCGCGCCGGAGACCTCGGAGAGCGCGCGGACGAGCGCGATCACTTGCTCCTCGAACGTCGGCGCCTCCGACGGCGGCCGGTGCCGGCGGCCGAGCCGCTGGCCGGTCTCGAACGCGACCTTGCGCGCGGGCTCGGACTCGAAGCCGGTCTGTTCGATCAATGTCGCGAGCATGTCCGCGACGAGCGTGGTGCCGCGCTCGATGTGAGCCGGCGCCGTCTCGTACAGCTTCGCCGGACGGCCTCCGGCCGGGAGCCGGCGCCACTTCACCGTGGCGAGGCCGGCGTCGACGAGCACGTCGAGATGTCCACGCGCCACGTTCGGGTGTAGCCCGGCGCGGGCCGCGACCTCCTTCGCCGTGAGCGGTCCCTCGGCGCGGACCAGGTCGAGGATCGCCGCTCGCGTCGGTGCGGCGAGTGCCTTCGCGACCTTCGCGTCACGCTCCCCGGTCAGCGCTGCCACTTGTCTTCTCCCTGCTCAGAGGTGGTTTGCACTATTGCGATGATAATAACACCCACAGGGCGGGTGAGAAACCGCTGCTCAGCGGACCTTGAGGACGAAATCGTCGAGGTTCGCGATCAGCGCGAGCTGGCCCTCGGAAACGACCACCCG
>DATFGK010000089.1:0-9654 GCA_035249485.1 Actinomycetota bacterium
AGCTCGGCCACATACCGCGTCGATGCCCGGTCTCCCGAGCTCATTTCCTCCTCCATACGCTGTTGAGAGGGTACCGTTCCGGCGAGCTAGTCGTCCTGGCGCTCTGGGTCGCCGAACCAGGCGGCGGCAGGGTCGTCCACCGAGAGATGGGAAACAGCCTGACCGGCGAGGAAGCCCTTCGGCTTGCCGAGGAGCGCCTCGAACAGATGAGCCCCGCCGAGTTCGCCGACGCCTACTCCCTGCAACCTCCAGCCGAATAACTGAGCGTTTCACCCCAGCGACTCGTCGGGTACTTCGAAGTACTCCTGGTAGCGCTTCGCTCGCGCGCGCAGCTCGCCGGCATCCAAGCCCGTATCGGCGAACGAATAAGAGTGCGCGCCGTGCTTGTCGGATGGGTTCGCAGCGAGGTAGTCGCGCATGTGGCGCTCGGCTTCGGTGCTCAACGAGAGGCCGAGCCGTTCGTAGATCGCGTGGATCGTGGCGAACGGGTCCGCCATGAAGTCGCGGAACTGGACGTCGACGACCCGATCCGGGCGGATGGTCTTGTCTTCGCGCGCGTCGATCCCGCGTTCGAGCCCGAGCAGGATGTAGTCGGCCCATTCGTTCGCGATCTCCGGCAGCTGGACGTCCGAGCTCGCAAGCGTGCGGAGCTTCGCCTGCAGCGACGAGACCGACGCGATGATCTTGAGTGGATCGCGGTGGGTCTGCACGAGCAACGCGTCGGGATACTCGTGCAGCAGCGCGCCAAGACACCAAAGATGCGCCGGAGACTTCAGCACCCAACGCGGCTTCCGGTGGCGCGACTGCAGATGCTGGAGATAGAGCCGGTGGTACCGATACGCGGGAGCCATGTCGGCTTCGTGCAGCACCCAGCGGCCGTAGGACGGGATCCGATACTGCGTGCAGAAGATCAAGCTCCGGAAGTCGCCGCCGGTGATCCGCACACACTCCTGACCCAACCGCGCGCCGATCGGATGCATCGCGAGGAACCCCGGGATCAGCGTCTCGGACGCGTCGACGAAGGCCTGGGCCTGCTCGATGCGCGGATCGGTTTCGTAGTTCTCGGGCTCCGGCGGCGGCGTCGGCAGGTCCACCTCCCATGACAGCGGGACGCGGTGCTCGGGGTCCTGGCCGAGCAGGTCGAACAGGATCGTCGTGCCCGTGCGGGCCTGCCCGATGATCACGATCGGCGGCGGCACGTCGGTCGCGGCGTTGGACGGAACGCGCCGGTGCTCGTCGACGATGCCGAGGCGACGCGTGAGGTACGAGACCATCTCGGTCTGGACGACGAGAACACCGAGATCCGAAAGGGCAGCCTCCTTGCGGAGCGACCACAGCAGACGGTCGAGCCCTTCCCGCCAGGTGTCCTCGCCGAGATCCGAGAGGCCGGTGGCCTCGCGCGCCTGCTCGACGAGACGGTCCGCGTCGAGCCCCGTCAGGTCGGGCATGAGAAGGACGCTACAGGCGCTCGGGTGTGAACTTCACGGGAAGGTGCTTCAACCCGTTGATGAAGCTCGACCGCAGCCGCGCGGGTGGTCCGGTCATCGCCATGTCGGGCAGGCGCGCGAGCAGCTCCTCGAACATGATCTTGATCTCGAGCTCCGCCAGAGAGAATCCCAGGCAGAAGTGGGCACCGCCGGCCCCGAACGTCACGTGCTCGCACTCGGGCCGTCCGACGTCGAAGCGGTGCGGGTCCTCGAACACCTCGGGATCGCGGTTCGCGGCGATGTACCACAGGATCACCTTCTCGCCGGCCCTGAGCTCTTGTCCCCCGATCGAGGTGTCGCGCGTCAGCGTCCGCCGGAAGTGCATCACGGGCGTCGCCATACGGAGCATCTCGTTGATCGCACTCGGCAGCAGGCTCATATCGCCGATCAAGCGCTCCCGCTGCTCGGGGTTCTCCATCAGGAAGTTCATGCCGTGGGAGATCAGGTTCCGCGTCGTTTCGTTCCCGGCAACCGCGAGCAGAAGGAGAAAGACGTCGAACTCGGTCTGGCTGAGCTTCTCGCCCTCGACCTCGCCGTCCAAGAGGATGCTCGCCAGATCGTCGCGGCGATGCTCGGCGCGTTCGGCGGCCATCGCGTCCCAGTAGGCGAACATCTCGGTCGCGGCCTGCGTGGCCAGCTCGAGCGAGCCGCCGTATTCGGGGTCGCCGCCCATCGCGATCATCGTGTTCGACCAGTCGAAGATCTTCCGGTGGTCTTCCGGGGGAACGCCGATCATCTCGCAGATGACGGCGAGCGGGAGCGGTGCCGAGATCTCCTCGACGAAATCGCACTCGCCGCGGGATGCGACGTTGTCGACGATGCGCCTGGCGATGTCGCGGATGTGCGGCTCGAGCTTGTGGATCCTCTTCGGATGGAAGCCGTGCGAAACGAGCTTCCGGAGCCGCGTGTGCTGCGGCGGATCCATGTTGATCATCATCAGATCGGCGCCGAACTCCGGGTCCTCGATGTTCGTGCCGTGCGCCGAGGAGAAAACCTCGTGATGTCGCGACGCGTGGACGACGTCGGCGTGCCGCACGAGGTTCCAGAAACCCGTGCCGAGGTTCTGCGGGTTCCAGGAAACCGGCGCGTTCTCGCGCAGCCAGTCGAAGACGTCGTGCGGGACGCTTGGAACGAAAAGATCGAGATCGTCGAGATCGACGTTCACTATCGCTCCGGGCTGAACTTCACCGGCATGTGCTTGATCCCGTTGACGAAGTTCGACGCCAGCCGCTGAACCGGCCCGTTGAGCGTCATGTCGGGCAGCCGCGCGAGGATCTCCTCGAACATGATCTTGATCTCGGTCTCGGCGAGCGAGAAACCGAGGCAGAAATGAGCGCCGCCGCCGCCGAACGTGACGTGCTCGCCGGGGTTGCGTCCAACGTCGAAGCGATGCGGGTCTGGAAACGCCTCGGGGTCGCGGTTCGCCGCCACGTACCACATCAGGATCTTTTCGCCGGCGCGCATCTCCTGGCCGCCGATCGAAGTGTCGCGCGTTATCGAGCGGCGGAAGTGCATCACCGGCGAGATCATGCGGAGCATCTCGTTGATCGCGCTGGGAAGCAGCGACATGTCGGCGAGGAGTCGCTCGCGCTCGTCGGGGTTCTCCATGAGCAGCTGCATGCCGCCCGAGATCAGGTTGCGGGTCGTCTCATTGCCGGCGACCGCGAGCAGGAGCAGGAAGATATTGAACTCCATGTCGTCGAGCCGGTCGCCGTCGATCTCCGCCTCGACGAGGATCGTCGTGAGGTCGTCTTGCGGGTCGGCGCGGCGCTTGGCGGCGATCTCATCCCAGTAGGTGTACATCTCGATCGCGGCGGCCTGTGCGTCCTCGATCGAACCACCGTATTCGGGATCGCTCCCGGCGCCGCCGGCGATCAGGCGGTTCGACCAGTCGAAGATCTTGTGGTGGTCCTCGCGCGGGACGCCGATCATCTCCGCGATGACGGCGAGCGGAAGCTCGGCGGACACCTCGGTGACGAAGTCGCACTCCCCCTTCGCGGCGACGCCGTCGACGATGCGCCGTGTGATCTCACGGATGTGCGGGACCATCGCGTTGATCGTTTTGGGGTGGAAGCCCTTGCTCACGAGCGAGCGGATCCGCGTGTGCTTCGGCGGGTCCATGTTGACCATCGCCAGCTCCCACCCGCCGTGCGCGTCCTCGATGTTGACGCCGCGCGCGGAGGAGAAGATCTCGTGATGGCGGGAGGCGTAGACGACGTCGGCGTGCCGGACGAGGTTCCAGAAGCCGTCGTCGCCCTCGAGGGGGTTCCAGGAGACCGCCGCGTTCTCGCGCAGCCAGTCGAACACGTCGTGCGGAACGCTGGGGACGAAGAGATCGTGATTGCTCAGGTCGACGTCCATGTGGAGCCTCCTAGCCGTCTCCTCCGGGAGTAGAACACGTTCTTATTTCGTCCGCAAGGCCACGCCGTTCGCCCAGGCGAACGGCCAGGTTGCCGCCCAGAAATAGAATGTGTTCTACTTTTCGCGTTCGCGGGATCCATCCCGCTTCCTCACCGAAAGGAACGTCGTGAGCGACCAGCCGCACCTCCTCCACGAGCGCGATGGGCACGTCCTGACGCTCACGATGAACCGCCCGGACAACCGCAACGCGCTCTCCTCCGAGATGGTCGTCCGGATGGCCGACGCCTGGGAGGAGATCAACTCCGACGACGGGATCCGGGTCGCGATCCTGACCGGCGCCGGCGGGCACTTCTCGGCCGGCGCGGACCTGAAGGCCATGGCCGGCGGGTACGCCGACGACGAGTGGAGCGCGCGCTCGAAGGCCGACCCCGAGATGCCGTGGAAAGCGCTGCTGCGGAGCGTCCGGCTGACGAAGCCGTTGATCGCCGCGGTCGAGGGGTATGCGGTCGCCGGCGGCACCGAGATCTTGCAAGCGACCGACATACGCGTCGCCGGCGGATCGGCGAAGTTCGGGCTTGCCGAGGTGAAGCGCGGACTGTTCCCGATCGGCGGTTCGACCGTCCGGCTGCGCCGCCAGATCCCCTACACGATCGCGGCCGAGATCCTGCTCACCGGCGAGCTCCTCACCGCGCAACGCGCGCTCGAGGTCGGCCTGATCGGCCACGTCGTCCCCGACGGCCAGGCGCTCGCGAAGGCGCGTGAGATCGCGGACGTCATCGCGTCGAACGGTCCGCTGTCGGTGCGAGCGATCAAGCGCTCGCTGCAAGAGACCGAAGGTCTCCCCGAGCAAGAGGCGCTGAAGATCGAGCTCGAGATCGGGCTACCGATCTTCATGACCGAGGACGCGCGCGAGGGTCCGAAGGCGTTCGCCGAGAAGCGCAAGCCCAACTTCCAGGGCCGCTGATGCCGCGCGAGCGGCTCGCCGACGCGATCCGAAGGCTCATCGAACACGCCGTCGTCTCCGAGGTGCCCGACGACGAGGTGGCGGGGATCGCCGGCGAGCTCGAGGCGATCGACGAGCGCTTGAAGGCCTACCCGCACAGCCGCTTCCGTCCCCGTGAGCTGCCGGACTTCAACGATCTGCAGGCGACCTTCCGCGGCGATCCGATCCTCGGCGAGCACAACCCGCTGGCACCGCCGGTCATGGTGACGAGGGACGGGATGAACATCTACGGGCGGGCGACGCTCGGCGCCCCTTATGAAGGCCCACCGGGCTACGTGCACGGCGCGATCATCGCGGGGATCTTCGACATGCTTCTCGGGATGGCGAACATCGCGAGCGGCTCGCCGGGGATGACGGGCACGCTCACGGTGAAATATCTGAAGCCGACGCCGCTCCACACCGAGCTGAACTTCGAAGCACGCAGCGACCGGGTTGTGGGCCGGAAGACGCACACGACGGGCTCGTTGCGCGTCGGGGACGACGTCTACGCCGAGGCCGAGGCGTTGTTCATCCAGATCCGGATGGAACGCGCGATCGAGTACCTCGAGAAGCTCAAGCGCGAGGGCTCCGTCTAGCCGCGGCAGGGATGCCGGGGATGGACGTGGAACCCAACGGTGCAACCAACATGCGGAGATCTCGAGCTCCCTCACGACGTCGCGTAGCAGCAGCGATGCTGCTGGCGGCGCTCATCGCGGTTCCCCCTGCGCCGGGCGGCGCCGCGCCGGACGACGCGGTCCGGCTCAAGGTCTTGTCGAACCGCGCTGACCTGATCAGCGGAGGCAACGCGCTGGTCGAGGTGACGCTTCCGACGGGCTCTCGCGCTCAGGACCTCCGCGTCGACGACGACGGTCGCGATGTCCGGAACGCGTTCGCAGCGCGAAAGGACGGCCGGATCCTCGGCAAGGTCGAGGGCCTGGCCCTCGGAAACAATGTGATCACCGCCCGGCTTCCGGACGGAAGGGGCGCGAGCCTCACGGTCAAGAACCATCCGATCGGGGGCCCCGTGTTCTCCGGTCCTCAGATCCAGCCTTGGAAGTGCCAGGAGGGCGCGTTCGACAAACAGTGCAACGCGCCCACGACGTACGAGTTCCTTTACGCACCGGCGGGGATCGGTGGAGCAGGACCGAACGTGCCCGGCGTCGGCGGCGTCGGATCCTTCCGACCCTACGACCCGGCCAACCCGCCCTCATCCGCACAGATCGCGACGACGACCACCGACCAAGGCGTCACCGTTCCGTACATCATCCGGGTCGAGACCGGCTACATGGACCGTGACCAGTACGCGATCGCGGTCCTCTACGATCCCGCTGCGCCGTGGACGCCGTTCGCGCCGCAACCGCAATGGAACCGCAAACTCCTCATCACGCACGGTGCGAGTTGCGGCATCGATCACCAAACCGGCACCGCGCCGAGCGTCACCGACGATGCCGGCCTGTCTCGCGGCTTCATCGTGATGTCGACGGCGTTGGACAACGCCGGCCACAACTGCAACATCGTCACGCAGGCCGAGTCGCTGATCATGGCCAAGGAGCATCTCATCGAGTCGTACGGCGAGATCCGCTACACCATCGGCACCGGCTGTTCCGGCGGCTCGCTCGTCCAGTATCAGGTCGCGAACGCCTATCCCGGCGTGTATCAGGGCATCCTTCCGCAGTGCAGCTTCCCGGATGCCTGGTCGACGGCTCAGCAGCTCGCCGACTACCACCTCGTCCGGCTCTACGTCGAGCACCCGGAGCGATGGGGGCCCGGCGTCGTCTGGGATCCGGTGACGATCGGCGCCGTTGAGGGGCACCCGAACCATGTGAACTCGATCATCCTCGACGAGCTCTACTTCACGGCGACGGGCGATCCCGACAACCCGTGCGCCGGCGTCTCCGAAGCCGAGCGGTACAACGCCCAGACCAACCGGAAGGGCGTGCGGTGCACGCTGGCCGACTACATGATCAACGTCTTCGGTCCTCGTCCGCAGGACGGGTTCGCGGGACGTCCGCTCGACAACGTCGGGGTCCAGTACGGGTTGAACGCGCTCATGTCGGGCCTCATCACGCCGGCGCAGTTCGCCGACCTCAACGAGAAGGTCGGCGGCGCGGATATCGACGCCGAGCCGACCACGGAGCGCGTGGTCGCCGATCGTCCGGCCCTCGCACGCGCGTACTCGAGCGGCGCGATCAATACCGCGAGCAACCTGAACCAGACCGCGATCATCGATCTGCGCGGTCCCGATCCGGGGGCGTTCCACGACTCCTATCGCGCGTGGGCCGTGCGGGCGAGGCTCGAACGCGAGCACGGCACGCACGCGAACCAGGTGATCTGGGGAGGCGCCGCTCCGATCATCGGCGACGTGAACTACACGACGCTCGGGCTGGTCGCCATGGACCGGTGGCTGGCGGCCGTGGAGAAGGATGAGCGCAACATCCCGCTCGCGAAGAAGATCATCGCGGACAAGCCGGCCGACATCCACGATCAATGCTCCGACGGGATCGGGCACGTGATCCCGGTCGAAGCCCTGTGCCCGCTGATCGTGCCGATCTACACGACGCCGCGGGTCGTCGCGGGCGAGTCGATCGCGACCGACAACAACAAGTGTCGGCTGAAACCGCTACGCCGGACGGATTACCTGCCCGTTACGTTCACGGAGCCGCAGTGGGCTCAGGTCCAGGCCGCCTTCCCGACCGGGGTCTGCGATTGGAGCAAGCCGGGGGTAGACGAGCAGGACACGATCCCTTGGCAGACTTACGACGGCGTCGTCGGAGGTCGAGGGCTCGGCGCCGTGCCTGCCTCCCGGCCGTTGAGCGGCACGGTGGCCGCCGGGAGCCCGCCGCGCGTGCTGGCCGGCAAGCAGGCTCCGGCGGAGTCGTTGCCTGCGACGGGGATCCCGGGGTTCGGTGCGGCGTGGCCCGCGATCGCCTTCGCGGCGGCGGCTGCTTTGACGACGCTCCGCCGCACCCGCTGATCGGTTAGACGTCGGTCGTCGTCGTCGCGAGGAGCCACTGGCCCTCGAGCCCGGCAGCGCGGTGCGCGCCGATCTCTTGCACGAACGGATCCATCGCGATCTCGACGAAAGCTTTGCGTGACGGATACTCGACGAGGCCGACCATGTGGAAGTCGCCGCCGCCCGCACCGATGACTTGCGAGTCGACCCGACCGGACCAGATCAGACGGCCGCCCTTCGAGGCTACGAACGCGACCATCTTCTCGGCGTAGACGCGATACTCGTCCTCACCGGCTCCGTCCTTGAAGCGGAGGAGGTTGACCATCACGACGGGCCCGTCGTCGGGTGCGGCCAACAGCTCCTGGAACTGTTCGGGCGTCGGGTAGAGCGCGATCGGGACCGTCACGGTCTGGAACTCTTGCCGGCGCCGTTCCTTCCGATGAGCGCCAAGCCGCCCGCCAGAGCGAGGCCGAGCACCGGGGCCGAGCTCCACCAGTGCTTCGGGAGCTCGGTGATCCCATCGGCGAGCCCGTTGATCGTGTAGCCGAGCGCGAAGATCGAAGCCGCGGCGAGCACGACGGCGGACGTTGTCCACGCGTTCCTCATGAGGGCCTCCACATGCCAGTAGGCGCATTGTTTGGCGACGTTCAGCACGTCGGCGACCGGACGGGTCGAGGTCGCGAGCAGCCCGTCGATCTCGGCACCGAACCGTGCACGGTGGCTGCGCGGCAAGAAGCGGACGACCGCAGAGCGCTTCACGCGAGCCTCAGACGGCGCTCGGCGCTGCGCACGATCGCGCGGAGAGCCTTCACCTTGCGGTCGAGCTCATTGCGTCCGCTCCTAGTGATCTCGTACGGCTTGCGGCCGTCGGCCGGACGAAGCGCGCGGATCAGGCCGTCCTCTTCGAGGCGGCCGATCGCGCCGTACAGGGTGCCGGGTCCGAGACGGACCCCGGCGAAGTCCTCGATGTCCTGCCGTATCGCGTACCCATGCTTCGCCTCGTCGGCGAGGCTCGAAAGCACGAGGAGTCCGACGTCCTGCATTACGTCCAACGTACTACGTCGGGCGTACCATCGCAAGCGTTCGGTCGAGGGATCATCCGCTTACCCGCGTCTCTCGGCCGTGGCGGGAGAGGATGACGGCGGACACAGCCGACATCACGATCTCGAAAGAGAGCGCGGAGATCATGGCCGTGGTTGGCTCGCGATCGATCAGGAGTCCGACCGCGCGCGACCCGGCAACGGCCCCGAACGTCATAACGACCAGCGTGAGCGCGGCGCGATGGTGTTGGCTCCGCATCCCGGACCACAAGCAGAAGAGCCCGATCGCGAGCTGGAGTCCGCCGTACGTGGCTCTCACGTCCGTGAATACCTCCGGCTTCAGGTTGCCGAACCCGGTCGGGTCGGTGAGCACCTCGGGGGCGAACAGGTAGATCGCACCGAACACCAGGAATACGATCCCGACCACGAACAGATAGCCGCGAACCCCTCTCACGATTTTCCTTTTAGACTCATGCGCCCTGTCTCCCTCTCACTGGTGCCGAAGTGCGAATCATTCCTCCTCTGTGAGGAATCGCGCCACCGCACGCTGGACGTCCTCGTTCACGGCGAGGATGAAATGATCGGCGCCGGGGATCTCCATGTAACGACCGCGCGGTAGCGCATCGGCGACCGCCCGACCGGTCCCGAGCACGATGTCCTGGTCGCCGCTGACGACGAGCACAGGCACCTCGACCGACTTCGCCTCCTCGGGCGTGCACGGCGTGAAATCGCCGCTCAACGCCGTGGCGACGCCCGCGCGGCTCCCGCCGACCGACTCCGCGAAGTTGTAATAGAACGCGACGGAAGGCGGGACGTCGTCGGGGATCTCGG
>DATFGK010000090.1:0-9097 GCA_035249485.1 Actinomycetota bacterium
CGACGTGTACTTCGACGTCAGCAAGGATCAGGACTACGGGAAACTTTCCAACCGTTCGATCGAATCCATGCAGGGAGAGGGCGGGAGCACCGGCGAGCGCAAACGCCACGTTGCCGATTTCGCGCTTTGGAAAGCCGCCAAGCCCGGCGAGCCCTCATGGCCGTCGCCCTGGGGGAACGGGCGGCCCGGCTGGCACATCGAATGCTCGGCGATGTCCATGAAGTACCTGGGCGTCACGCTCGACGTGCACGGCGGCGGGCAGGACTTGATCTTCCCGCACCACGAGAACGAGATCGCGCAATCCGAAGCGGCCACGGGCGAGCCGTTCTCGCGGGTTTGGCTCCACAACGGCTTCGTGACGATCGACGCCGAGAAGATGGCGAAGTCGCTCAAGAACTTCGTCACCGTCCAAGACGTGCTCCGCGACTATCCGGCGCCGGCCGTGCGGACGCTTCTCGCCGGCGCGCATTACCGCTCGCCGATCGACTTCTCGTCCGCTGCCCTGGACGACGGGAAGGCGGCGTGGGAGCGGCTGGCGACGTTCGGGCGCAACGCGACGGCGGCGCTCGAAGCCTCCGGCGACCGGCCCGAGCCGGACGCGGCGACGACGGAACCGTGGCGCGCGAAGTTCACCGCCGCGATCGAGGACGACTTCAACACGCCGGAGGCGCTCGCGGTCCTGTTCGATCTGGTGTCGGCGGGCAACCCGTTGATCGAGGAGCTCGAACGGCGAGCGGACGCCGGCATCGCGCGCGAGCTCGCATCGCAGCTCGACGCCTTCGACGCGATGGCCGAAGTCCTGGGGCTCAGCCCGAACCGCGATTGGCCCGATCGAAGTGGGAAGGCCGTCGAGGCGCTGGGTCCGCTCGTTTCCTATCTCCTCGAGCTCCGTGAGCGAGCACGCAAGGAGAAGGACTTCGCGCGCGCGGATGAGATCCGAGAACGGCTCGCCAACGCCGGCATCGTCGTCGAAGATCGCCCCGGCGGCCCGCGCTGGCGTCTCGCCTGACGCCGCCGTGGACGACCCCGATCGCATCGAAGGACGGAACCCCGTCCGGGAGGCGCTCCGCGCGGGTCGTCCGATCCGGCGGATCCTGATCGCGGACGGCGTCGCCGACCGCGGCGCGCTCGGAGAGATCGTCGCGACGGCGGCGAGCGCCGGGGTGCGCGTCGAGCGCGTCCCGCGTCCGGTGCTGGACAAGATTGCGACCGGCCGGGCCCATCAAGGGGTCATCGCGGAGGCGGAGCCCTACCGGTACCGCTCGTGGGAGGATGCGGTCGCCGCAGCCAAGGAGCGCGGCGAGGTGCCGCTGCTCCTTGCTCTCGACGGCGTCACCGATCCCGGCAACCTCGGATCGCTGATCCGGAGCGCCGAGGCGGCCGGCGCCCACGCCGTGCTCGTCCCCAAACGCCGGGCCGCGCCGGTCACCCCGACCGTTGAGAAGGCCTCAGCGGGCGCGCTGGAGCACCTCCCGGTCGACCGGGTCACGAACCTGGAACGGGCCCTGGAGGCCTGCAAGGGGCTGGGCCTTTGGGTGGTCGGCTTGAGCGGTTCGGTGCAAGCTCCGCTCTGGGCGTGCGACCTCCTGACCGAGCCGCTCGTTCTAATAGTAGGAGCCGAGGGTAAAGGACTATCCCGGCTGATCTCGGAGAGGGCCGATGCGCTCGTACGGATCCCGATGCAGGGACGGGTGGGGTCGCTCAATGCCGCCGTCGCCGGAGCCGTCGCGCTCTTCGAGGTGTCCCGGAGACGGTCCGGGGATGACGATTGATGCAACCCTGACTCGCTCAACCTTTTTGTCCGTTTTCGCAGGTAGAACTAGTCAGGATTGCCTATGAACGTCACCTTGACCGGTAGTTCTTTCGGGCTATACCATGCCGCCCGAACGTACGACACACGTGTCAGTTCTCCTCTAGCGGCGGGGGAGTAGGTTGCGTCTAGTTGGCGCGTTGGAGCTCGAAGACCAACTTCGAGAGTCCACCGATGAAGAGATCGTGGAGCTGGCGCGTGCCGGCGACGAGGTGGCCCTCGAGCACCTCCTCATCCGCTACAAGAACTTCACCCGGGTTAAGGCCCGTTCCTACTTCCTCGTCGGTGCGGACAAGGAAGACATCGTCCAGGAAGGCATGATCGGCCTGTACAAGGCGATCAGGGACTTCCAGGCCGAGCGCCAGTCCTCCTTCCGGGCCTTCGCCGAGCTCTGCATCACCCGTCAGATCATCACGGCGATCAAGAGCGCGACCCGGCAGAAGCACATCCCGCTGAACTCGTACGTATCGCTCAACCGGCCGGTGTCGCACGAAGACGGAGACCAGGACCGTGTTCTGGTCGACGTGCTTTCGACCCACACCTCCGCCGACCCGGTCGAGCTCGTTATCTCGTCGGAAGAGGTCCGTAGCATGCAGACCTCGTTCTCCGAGATCCTGTCCGACCTCGAGGCGCACGTGCTCCACCTCTACCTCGAGGGCAAGAGCTATCAGGAGATCGCAGCCGGTTTGAAGCGTCACGTGAAGTCGATCGACAATGCGCTGCAGCGCATCAAGCGCAAGGTCGAGGCGCACATGCACCGCCGCCGCGCGGACTCGATGCTCTAGGGTCTCCTGCGCGTCTCGTCGCGGCCGAGAGGCCGCGTTTTCTTTTGCCCGCTAGGCTCCGAGGGTCGTGTACCGGTTCCTGCTCACCCGGCGGTGGCTCACCGCGAGTCTCGTGGTTCTCGCCGCCGCCGTGACGATGATCGCGCTCGGTCTGTGGCAGCTCCGGCGAGCGGACGAGGTGAAGTCCGCGAACCGGCTTGTGCGTGCGCGCCTCGCCGCGGGTCCCGTCGCGATCGACGAGGTTCTCGGATCGGAGAGCGATCGCGCGACCGCCGTCTACCGCAGGGTCGAGGCTGCCGGCAGTTACGACGTCGCAGCGGAGATCGCGGTCGACAACCGTTCATCCGAGGGAAGGCCGGGTCGTCATCTGCTCACGCCGCTGGTCACGCCCGGCGGGAAGGCGCTGCTCGTCGATCGCGGGTGGATCCCACTCGACACCGAAGCGGAGGCGGCCCGGCCGCCGTCCGGTCGCGTGACGGTGGTTGGCGTGCTGTTCCCGAGCGAGCGGAAGGGAACGTTCGGGCCCGCGATCCCTGCGACCGGCCGGCTCACCCGCGTTCCGCGGATCGACGTCGCGCGCATCGGAGAGCAGCTCGCGTACCCGGTCTATCCTCTTTACGCACGCCTCGTGTCGCAGACGCCGGGACAGCCTGGCGAGCTGCCGTCGCCGCCCGGTCTGCCCGAGCTCAGCGATGGGCCGCACCTCTCGTACGCGGTGCAGTGGTTCCTGTTCACGACCGTGGCCGTCGCGGTTTTCGCGGCCCTGGCTCGCAAGGAGGCCCGGAAACGAGCTCGGATCGCAGCGTCAGGCTGAGCCTGCCACCCACGGTTGACGCCCGTGGTAGGTTGGGTTCAGGATACCCCTGGGGGGTATATGGGATATGAGGATGCGGCCGAGCGGGCAGGTCAAGGATTGAGATGATGCGAGACCACGGAAGCCACGGTGTCGCCGATCAAGACGTTGCCGAGAAGCACGCGCAGCATGGACACCATGCACCCGCCCCTGCGGCGCGCGGGGCACATGTAACGTCGAGCCACGACCGGCACGCGGGGCACTCCGTCGAGATGTTCCGGAACCGGTTCTGGATCAGTCTGGCGTTGACGATCCCGGTCCTCCTCTACGCACAGATGCTGTGGGACTGGGCCGGGGTCGACATGCCCGATCTCCCCGCCCAGAAGGTCGTGCCGTTCCTGCTCGGCACCGTCGTGTACGTCTACGGCGGCAGCGTATTCGTGCGGTCGGCTGCCGGCGAGCTGCGCTCGCGGATGCCGGGGATGATGACGCTCGTCGCGCTCGGAATCACGACCGCGTACGTCTACTCGGCCGCAACGACGTTCCTCCTCGAAGGCGAGGGCTTCTACTGGGAGCTCGCGACGCTCGTCGACGTGATGCTCCTCGGTCATTGGATCGAGATGCGATCGATCGGCCGGGCGCGCGGCGCGCTCGGCGAACTCGCCAAGCTGCTCCCCGATACGGCCGAGCGGGTCACGGAGCACGGCGTCGAAGAAGTCCCGGCGTCTGCGCTCTCGGTCGAGGACGTCGTGCTCGTCCGGCCCGGAGGCCGCGTCCCGGCCGACGGCGAGGTCGTCGAGGGATCGTCTCACGTCGATGAGTCGATGCTCACCGGCGAGTCGCGTCCGGTAGCGAAAGCGTTCGGCGATGTCGTCGTCGCGGGCTCCGTCAACGGCGAGGGTTCGCTGCGCGCCCGCGTCACGAAAACCGGCGAGGAGACGGCGCTCGCGGGGATCGCGCGTCTCGTCGCGGAAGCCGAGGCGTCGAAGTCGCGTGCACAGGCGCTCGCCGACCGGGCGGCCAGTCTTCTAACCTACGTCGCGATAGCGGCCGGCGGCGCGACGGCGCTGGTCTGGGCGATCGCCGGGCGCGACGTGCAGTTCGTGATCGAGCGCACCGTCACGGTCATCGTGATCGCGTGTCCTCACGCGCTCGGCCTCGCGGTTCCGTTGGTGATCGCGATCGCAACCGGACTCTCGGCACGGAGCGGGATCCTGGTGCGGGATCGCCTCGCGCTCGAGCGCGCGCGAGAGCTCGATGTGGTCGTCTTCGACAAGACGGGAACGCTGACGAAAGGCGAGCTGGGAGTGGTCGGCCTCGTGACGACTGGCGATCTCGACGAAGGCGACGCGCTCGCGCTCGCGGCCGGGCTCGAATCGGATTCGGAGCATCCACTTGCGCGCGCGATCGTCGGCGAAGCGGGCCGTCGCGGCTTGGCGCCCGTTGGGATCGAGGATTTCCAAGCCGCGAGCGGACGCGGAGTGGAGGGCCGCGTCGGTGGGCGCATCGTTCGGCTCGGCGGACCCAAGCTCTTGGAGGAGCTGGGGGTGGGAGTCCCCGAGGAGCTCGGGCCCGAAGTGAAGGCGTGGGCCGATGAGGGCAAGACGGTCGTCTATCTGATCGACGGAGACGCGATCGTCGCCGCGTTCGCCCTCGCCGACTCGATCAGGGAAGAGTCCCGCGAGGCGGTTCAGGCCCTCCGCGAGATGGGGATGCGCGTCGCGATGATCACCGGCGATTCCGAGGCCGTCGCCGCGTGGGTCGCCCGCGAGCTCGAGATCGAAGAGGTCTTCGCGCAGGTCCTCCCCGAGCACAAAGCCGCACGTGTCAAGGAGCTGCAGGAGCGCGGGTTGCGCGTCGCGATGATCGGCGACGGTGTCAACGACGCTCCCGCGCTGGTGCAGGCCGACGTCGGGATCGCGATCGGTGCCGGGACCGACGTCGCCATCGAAGCGGCGGACGTGATCCTCGTGCGCGACGATCCGCGCGACGTGGTGGGAGTCGTAGGTCTCTCTCGCGCCAGCTACCGGAAGATGCTCCAGAACCTCGCGTGGGCGACGGGGTACAACGTGGTGGCCCTTCCACTCGCGGCCGGGGTGCTCGAGCCGGTCGGTGTCACGCTTTCCCCAGCTGTGGGCGCTCTGCTGATGGCCCTGAGCACGGTGGTGGTGTCGTTGAACGCACAGCTGCTGCGCCGGGTGCGTCTGGCGGCCGAGGAATGATTCCGAGCTGGGGGCGGGAGTCGAACCCGCGGCCTGGGCATTACAAGTGCCCCGCTCTGCCGACTGAGCTACCCCAGCGATGCAAGGGAATCTATCTCAGGTGTAACGGGTGTAGGGGGGCCGAGGACTAGAGACCATGGCTACGCGGGTGCGACCTCCGGAGCAGGGCAACAAGGGGGCGGGCGGGCGCATCCGTTCCCTGGTGAGAACGCATCCCAAGGCTGTAGCAGGGCTGGCTCTTATCGTCGTCGGGCTCGGCATCTTCGGCTTCCTCTGGTTCCGGCCCGACAAACTTCTGGTCGACACCACCGTGAACGACGCGCTCCCGTCGGTGCAGGCCCCCGGCGCGACGACGGCTCCCACGACCGGCACCGCTCCGGCGACGAACGTCGTGCTCTCGACCGGACGCTTCCGTGACCTCGAGCACCCGACGAGCGGCGTTGCCAAGATCGTGCGGCTCGCGGACGGATCGCGCGTCGTTCGGCTGGAGGACTTCCGGACTTCGAGCGGTCCAGACGTCGTGGTGTGGCTGTCTTCGATCCCGGCGACGGAGGACGACTGGCACGCGTACGACGACGGTACGTTCGTGAACCTCGGTGCTCTGAAAGGGAACGTCGGCTCGCAGAACTACACGATCCCGGCCAACGTAGACATCGCCAAGTACCGCAGCGTCGTGATCTGGTGTCGCCGGTTCACCGTGGGCTTCGGCGCGGCACCCATCAGCCCGACCACCACCTAGCAGCCCCTACCTCCCCGGTACACTGCTCGTATGACCAACGCGTGGTCGACCGCGCTGGCACAGCTCGACGAGGCCGCGGAGTTCATGGCCCTCGATCCCAACCTCCATGAGGTCTTCCGCACGCCCAAGCGCATCCTGACGGTTGCCGTCCCGGTGATGATGGACGACGATCGCATCGAGGTCTTCACCGGCTACCGCGTTCACCATTCGATCGCGCGCGGCCCGGCGAAGGGCGGTATCCGTTATCACCCCGACGTTTCCGCCGAGGAAGTGAAGGCGCTCGCGATGTGGATGACGTGGAAGTGCGCGGTCGTCGGGATCCCGTACGGCGGCGCGAAGGGAGGCGTGAAACTCGATCCGAAGCGGCTTTCGGACGGCGAGCTCGAGCGGCTCACCCGCCGGTACGCGAGCGAGATCCTTCCGTTCATCGGGCCCGAGCGCGACATCCCGGCGCCGGACGTCAACACCGACGAGCGGATCATGGCGTGGATCATGGACACGTATTCCGTGAACCAGGGCTACTCGGTCCCGGGTGTGGTCACCGGCAAGCCGGCATCGGTCGGCGGCTCCGCAGGCCGCTCCGGCGCGACGAGTCGCGGCGTCGTGACCGTGACGATGGCCGCTCTACGTCAGCTGGGCTTGCCGAGCGAGGGCCTCCGGGTGGGGATCCAAGGGTTCGGCAAGGTCGGCGGCTTCGCGGCGCAGCTGTTCCATGACGCCGGCTTCAGCGTGGTCGGCATCGCCGATTACAAGGGCGGCGTGTTCAACCTCCGCGGGCTCAACCCGACCACGCTGATGCGCTACAAGTTCGAGTCCGACACGGTCGCCGGGTTCCCCGGCGCCGACGCGATCACCAACCAGGAGCTCCTCGAGCTCGACGTCGACATCCTCGTCCCCGCCGCCATCGAGGATCAGATCACCGAAGCCAACGCGCCGAACATCAAGGCGAACCTCGTCGTGGAGGGCGCCAACGGACCGACGACGCCCGAGGCCGACCGCATCCTCACCGACCGGGGCATCACGGTCGTCCCGGACATCCTCGCCAACGCCGGCGGCGTCACGGTCTCGTACTTCGAGTGGGTGCAGGACATCCAGGCCTACTTCTGGAGCGAGGACGAGGTCAACGCCCGTATGCGAGCCGTCATGGAGCGCTCGTACGACGAGGTCCGGGCGCTGTCCGAGGAGAAGAACGTGCGCCTCAGGCTCGCGGCCCTCGCGATCGGGATCGGCCGCGTCGCCGAGGCTCATCGCGTGAGAGGACTCTTCCCGTAGACCCCCGATACGCCCGCGATCCCGGCCGTATGGCAGAATCACACGGATGTGATTCGTGGTGGGGAGGGTTCGTGACCGACGAGCAGATGCTTCCTTCGGTCGGCGAGGAGCTGACCGAGCGCGATCGCGAGGTTCTCGCGTTCGAGCGGGAGTGGTGGAAGCACGTCGGAGCCAAGGAACGCCAGATCAGGGAGCGGTTCGGGGTCTCCGCGACCCGCTACTACCAGCTCCTCAACGAGCTGATAGCCGCGC
This sequence comes from Actinomycetota bacterium, assembly GCA_035249485.1. Taxonomy (GTDB): domain Bacteria; phylum Actinomycetota; class AC-67; order AC-67; family AC-67; genus DATFGK01. The sequence goes on from DATFGK010000090.1 coordinate 7,874, forward strand.
CGGCGGCGATGCGGGAGGACCCGATGCTCGTCCGGCGGCTGCAGCGGATGCGGGCCGCTCGGCAGAAGCAACGCGTCGCGCGGCGGCTGGGTCTGCCAGAATAGCCCCCGATGCCCGGTAAGCACGCGCCGGAATCCCCGGCCTCGTTCGTCCTTTCCCTGTCTCGAGCCGTCGGCGGAGCATTGGCCGCCGTGGCCGTGATGACGATCCTCGTCGTAGCCCTGCTCAACCGCGGCTCCGCCGAACCACAAGGCGGCGGTCCGACGATCGAGAGCCCGAACGCTTCGCCGACACAGTCTGCTTCTCCAAGCGCGTCGCCGACCGTTTCGCCGTCGCCTCAGCCCCTCGCGCCGAGCAAGGTCACCGTCCTGGTCCTCAACGGCACCGCGCGCACCGGCCTCGCGAAGGCAACGGCGGAGGACATCGAGCGTGCCGGCTACAAGCTGATGGGCACCCCGGCAAACGCGGCGGCCACCGCGAAGAGCACGATCTTCTACCGCAAGGGTCGCCGGGCCGAGGCGCTCGCGTTCCAGGCGAGCTTCCCCGACTTCACCGTGTTGAAGGAAGCGCCCGCGTCACAGGAGACGATCCTTCGGGTCGTGCTCGGCGCGGACTGGCCGCAGCAGACCTAAGCGGCTTCAGCGAACGGTTCGGCGCAAGAGTGTGAGGACGCTCGTCGTCCGGATCACGACGCCGCCCCCGGCCGCGGGCCCTTCCGAGATCGCAAGCCGGGCTTCGCCGTTCGAGCGGATCGACACCGGGAAACCTTCACGGAACGCGAAGGCGATCTCGCCGGCCGCGTACTCCACCCCTTCGAGGCGAAGCATGGTGCCGGCGATCTCGCGTTCGCGCACGACCGGTCGGCGTGTCGACAGCGCGACGATCCCGCAGTCGTAGCCGTCGATCACGCGCAGGGCGGCGAGCCGGGCGTTCTGGACGCCGACCGGGGATCCCGACGCCACCGCGACCGGTCGCGTCCACCGATCCGACAGATGGACGCGCCCCTCCGGCAGCGGTGGTCCGATCAGCGGGACGAGGTCCTCGATCTCCGCCGCATCGAGCTCGCCCGTCCCCTCCACCGGGGTCACGCGATCGATCTGTCCGTCGGCTCCGAGCTCGATCCGGACGCGCTGCTCGGGCGGCGGATCGACCGCGTCGCCGTCGCGCGTCAGCCGGACGGGCGTGATCGTCATGGTCAGGGTCGTCGTGAGTCCGGTGATCTGC
>DATFGK010000091.1:0-9822 GCA_035249485.1 Actinomycetota bacterium
CGTGTTCATCGTCGTGATCGCGCCGCGGACGAAGGACATGCTCAACGCGGTCGCCCTCGGGCTCGTGCTCGGCGGCGCGCTGGGCAACCTCACCGACCGTCTGTTCCGGCCTCCGGGGCCGTTCCGCGGGCGCGTGATCGACTTCATCGACTTCCGCGTCTGGCCGACGTTCAACCTCGCCGACGTGGCCGTGGTCGTCGGTGCCGGGCTGCTCGCGATCGCGTCGTTCCGCGCCGACCGCGAGGCGAAGAGCGCGGTTCAGTGAGCCGCACCGTTGAAACGGCCGCGAACGAGCCGGGCGAACGGCTCGACGTCGCCGTGTCGAAGGCGGCCGGCGTCACGCGGTCGCGCGCCGCTCGGCTGATCGACGACGGCGCCGTCCTGGTCAATGGTCGCGCGGTTGCCCGATCGACGCGGCTCGCGGCGGGAGATCGGATCGCGATCGCGATCCCCGACGAGCCCGCCACGGCCGCCGCGCCCGAGGAGATCCCGGTGCCCATCGTCTACGAGGACGAATGGCTGCTCGTCGTGTCGAAACCGGCGGGGCTCGTCGTCCATCCGGCGCCCGGTCATCCGGCGGGGACGCTGGTCAACGCGTTGCTGGCGCGGATCGGCAGGCCGCTGCCCGGGGAGCGCGAGCGTCCCGGGATCGTGCACCGGCTCGACGCCGGGACGAGCGGGCTCATGATCGTCGCGCTCACCGAAACCGCGCTCGGGCGCCTCCGCGACATGATGGCCGCACGGGACGTCTCGCGGGTCTACCTCGCGCTCGTGGAGGGCGAGCCGCCGCCGAACGCGACGATCGACGCGCCGATCGGCCGTTCGCCGCGTCACCGGAAGAAGATGGCGGTCGTAGCCGGCGGCCGCGACGCGGTGACGGAGGTCCGCCGGCTCGAGACACATCCCGGAACCGCGCTCGTCGAGGCCCGGCCGCGGACGGGCCGGACCCATCAGATCCGTGTGCACCTCGCGGAGGCGGGCTACCCGATCGCCGGCGACCGCGTCTATGGGAAGGACCGCAAGCTGGCGGCGCGGCTGGGCCTCGAACGGCCGTTCCTGCACGCCGCCGGGCTGAGATTCGATCACCCGATCACAGGCGCGAGGGTCGAGCTATCCGATCCGTTGCCCGCCGATCTCGAGCAGGCGCTGGAACGGGCGCGAGCCAGCTAGAACCAGTCGTTCACCCAGGGGAGCGGGCCGGCGAACATCTCCTCGAGCACGGCGACCTCGTCGTCGCTCGCGTCGAGACGGCCGAGCCGCCGCGCGTCGGACGCGGAGAGGAACCCCGCCCAGATCGCGGCAAGCGCGCCGACGTCGACCCGCGCCCGCGCGTCGTTCGCAGGGCTGACCTTGGCGCTCCCGTCCGACGTCTCGACGCGCCACCCGCCCGCGTTGGCCGGGAGCTGTGCGTCATCGACGGTCAGCTCGACCGCGGCGCGCAGGGCCGGCTGATAGCCGCGGGCCTCGAACGCCCCGGGGACGTCCACGAGCCTGAGCATCGGACGGAACCAGTGGTCGTAGTCTGCGTCCTGCTCGGGAAGAAGATCGGCGAGCGCGTCCTGCGGCGGGCCGACCCAGAGCAGGTCGCGGGCGTTCGACCGGTGGCGTCCGGCGAACGTGAGCAGCGCATCGATCGACGTGCGAGTCGTCCAAACGAGATCGCGGACGTCGAGATCGAATTCCCAGTCGCTGTCCTTGCGCTTCTCCTGCGTGTAGACCATGTATCCGGTGATGCGGCCGTCCTCGCGTACGCAAACGCGGTAGACGGGGCCCTCTTCGACGTTCTCCAGGACGCGCGTCCACCATGAACTCGGCCGGTCGACCGGTCCGTTCCGCCCCGACGCCCACGAACGGTAAACCTCGGCGATCTCGTCGAGGTCGTCGTCGGTCCACGCCTCCGCCTGGGGGCCGCCGGCGCGGGGGAGCAGGCGCAGCTGCGTCTTGAAGTTCACCCGGAACGCCGCGTACTCGTAGCCGCAGCGCCGGTAGACGGGGACCGTCGCCGGATACAGCACCGAGATCACGGAGCCTTTCTCGCGCAGCTCGGCGAGCGTCGCGACGACGAGTCGCTCCGCCGTTCGGTCGCCGCGCGCTTCGGGCTCGACCACGACGCCCCCGATCCCCGCCGACGGGACCGAACGTCCGCCGAAGAAGTGACCGATCTCGTGATACCGCAGTGCGCCGATCAGTCGCCCCCCGGCGTCCGCGACCCGCACGCTCTCCGCCGGTGGCTGCGGGAGGCGGGCCCCGAGGTCCGCGGGGATGTTGAAGGCACGGCGGTGCAATGTGCGGACGAGGTCTCGCTCGTCCTCACGCATCGCGCGCACGATGAACGGTTGATCGGTCATGGTCGGCTCCCGGCGGGGACCTTACCGCAGGCCGGAGGGCCGGGCGCGGGCTTTACCGGCGACGTTCTTCGCGGAGGTGGAGGTCGAACGCGCCGTCCTCCCGGGTGACCCGCGTCACGGCCGCATCCCGCCCGAAGAGGCGCTCGAGGCCCGTCCGCTCGCAGTAGTCGTGGATGAGGACGCCGAGCTCCTCGATCCGCTGCGCGTCGGAACGGACGCGACGCTTCGCCGCGATCCACTCGTCGACCGCGGCGCCGATGTCGACGGGCGTTTCCTCCCGCTCGAAGCGGTGGGCGAACAGCGGACACTGCGCCTGGTAGTCACACCAGTCGCAGAGGCGGTTCTCCTGCGGGTTGAAACGGCCGGCCTTGATCCCGGCCGCGACGTCGGCGATCCGGGAGCGCGTCGCGTCGAGGTCCTCCGGCTTCCGCGAAACGGTCATCGGCTGTCCGGGGAGCAGGAAGTAGAGCGTGAGCCGATCGGGAAGGATGCCCCAGACCTCCCACGCGGCGAGGTAGTAGATCGAGAGCTGCAGGTCCTGCTCGACGTACTTGCGGGGCGGCAGCCGGCGGTTGGTCTTGTAGTCGACGATCTCATACGAGCCGTCCGGGTGGCGATCCATCCGGTCGATCACGCCCGAGACCCTGACCCCGTCGACGTCGATCTGGAAGCGCTGCTCGAGGGCGACGGGGACGCGGAACGATCCGGCGTTATCGACGTGGTAGGCGGTCAGCACCTCGCGAGCGTGGTCGCGGTAGGCACGCTCCTCGTCACGGTTGGCGTACGCGGAGCGGTCCCAGCACTCGTCCAGGTAGCCCATGAGCTTGGCAGGGCTCGGCGCGACGGGGACCGGCTGGGCATGGAAGCGGCGAAGCGCCTCGTGGAGGCTTTCGCCGAAGGACAGGGCCTGGGTGCGCCGCCCCGGCCGCCCCTCGAGGTAGCGGAGCTTGTACTGGAGCGGGCAGAGCTCGTACGTCGAGATCGACGAGTAGGAGAGCCGGATCGGGGTCTCTTCGACGTCCGGGTCGAGGGAAAGGTCGAGTGCCAGCTTCTCCATGAGGTGGATCAAGTATAGGTTCGCAGGCAGACGACTTACAAGGCTGTGATTCTTTCGCGGGGAACGACCTGAACTGCGCGACCTTTACGATTTCACTTCCTTGTAGAGAGCCGGTCCCCGGGGGTATAAAGGGGGGCCGAATGACATCCGTGTGATTCCGGCCTTCCCGTTGGAGCGGTCACCCGTGGGCAGCGGTTTCGTCCATCTGCATAACCACACCGAGTATTCGATCCTGGACGGCGCCGCCCGGATCCCGGCGCTGTTCGAGAAGGCGTCCCGGCTGGGGATGCCGGCGATCGCCGTGACCGATCACGGGGTCATGTACGGCGCGATCGACTATTTCGAGGCCGGCCGCAAGGCGGGGGTCAAGCCGATCATCGGCGCCGAGCTCTACGTCGCAACCAGGAGCCGGTTCGAGAAGTCGTCCCGCGAGAAGGACTTCAACCACCACCTCACGGTGATCGCCTCATCCGACACCGGCTACCGGAACCTCATGCGGCTGGTGACGACCGGATGGCTCGAGGGCTACTACTACCGGCCGCGCGTCGACAAGGAATCGCTCGCCGCGCACGCTGAGGGCTTGATCGGGTTCTCGGGGTGTCTCGCGGGAGAGGTCTGCACGGCGCTGAAAGCCGGGGACGATGCGGAAGCAGCTCGGGCTGCCGGCGCGTACCGTGACATCTTCGGGCCGGACAACTACTTCATCGAGCTCCAGGACCACGGGCTCGAGGATCAGCGGCTGGTGACGCCGAAGCTCGTGGACCTGGCGGGGCGGCTCGGGTCACCGCTCGTCGCCACCAACGATCTCCATTACACCGAGCGATCAGACGCGAGCGCGCACGACGCCCTGCTGTGCATCCAAACGAACGCGAAGATCAGCGAGCCCGGCCGCTTCAAGTTCGACGCCGAGGAGTTCTACCTCAAGACTGCCGAAGAGATGCGTGCGTTGTTCGCCGAGCGCATCGACGCGTGCGACAACACGCTCGCGATCGCGGAGCGCTGCGATCTGGAGATCGAGTTCGGGAACCTCCACCTGCCCCCGTTCGAGCCGCCCACCGAGGAGTCGCAGGAGCAATACCTGCGGCGGCTCGTCGCGGAAGGCGCCTCGCGTCGCTACGGCGACCCGCTCTCGCCGGAGGCGCGCGATCGGATCGAGCACGAGCTCGGGATCATCCTCCGGATGGGATTCGCAGGCTACTTCCTGATCGTCGCCGACCTGATCTCGTTCGCGCGGTCGCGCGGTATCCGCGTCGGGCCGGGACGCGGCAGCGACGCCGGAAGCGTCGTTTCGTACTGCCTGGGGATCGCCGATCTCGACCCGATCCGCTACGGCTTGATCTTCGAGCGGTTCCTCAACCCGGACCGGCGTCAGATGCCCGACATCGACATGGACTTCGACGAGCGCGGCCGCGCCGACATGATCCGGTACGCGACCGAGCGCTACGGCGAGGACCGCGTGGCACAGATCGTCACGTTCGGAACCATCAAGGGCAAGCAGGCGATCCGCGACGCCGCACGGGTGCTCGACCTCCCGTACGGGATCGGGGACCGGCTCGCCAAGATGTACCCGCCGCCGATCCTCGGGAAGGACGCACCGCTCGCGTCGTGCTTCGACAAGTCGGTGGACTGGCCGGACCCCGGGATGAACGAGGCGTACTCGCAAGCCTCCGACCTCCGGCGCTCGTACGAGGAGGACGAGATCTCGCGCAAGGTCCTCGACATAGCGCGAGAGCTCGAGGGGCTGCGGCGACAGGTGAGCGTCCACGCGGCCGGGGTCGTGATCGGCGACGCGCCGCTCGTGAATTACACGCCGCTGCAGCGCGCGCAGGACGGCGCCGGCGGCATCGTCACGCAGTACGAGATGCACGCGGTCGAGAACCTGGGGCTGCTGAAGATGGACTTCCTCGGCCTCCGCACGCTCACCGTGCTCGAGGACGCGGTGCGGAACATCCAGCGCACGCGCGAAACGACCGTGGACATCGACGCGGTGCCGCTCGACGACGCGGCGACCTACGCCATGCTGTCGCGCGGCGACACGATCGCGATCTTCCAGCTCGAGTCGCCGGGGATGCGCGATCTCGTCAAGAAGCTGCGGCCGGACCGCTTCGAGGACGTCATGGCGCTCGTCGCGCTCTACCGGCCGGGCCCGCTCGGCGAGCGGATGCACCTCGAGTACGCGATGCGCAAGCACGGCCAGCGCACCGTCGAGTATCTGCACCCGGACCTGAAGCCGATCCTCGAGGAGACCTTCGGGATCATCCTCTACCAGGAGCAGGCGCTGCGGATCGCGGTCGACATGGCCGGTTTCTCGATGGCGGAGGCCGACACGCTTCGCAAGGCGATCGGGAAGAAGAGCGGCGACGTGATGCGCGCGCAGCGCGAGAAATTCGTGACCGGATGCGTCGCGAAGGGCTACACGAAGGACCTTTCCAACAAGCTGTGGGAGATGATCGACCACTTCTCCGGCTACGGGTTCAACAAGTCCCACAGCTGCGGCTACGCGTACATCGCCTATCAAACCGCTTTCCTGAAGGCGAATCATCCCGTCGAGTACCTGGCCGCGCTGCTGACGAGCGTGCGCGACAAGCAGGATCGCACCGCGCTCTATCTCGCCGAGTGCCGCACGATGGGGATCACCGTCGACCCGCCGGACGTGAACCTCTCCGAGTCCGACTACACGCCGCTGCCCCCGGCCGGCGAGAAGGCGGGCGAGATCCGTATCGGGCTCAGCGCGATCCGCAACGTCGGCGAGAACGTCGTCGCAGAGATCATCCGCGAGCGCGAGAAGAACGGGCCGTTCAACTCATTCGCCGACTTCTGCCATCGCGTGGACCCGACGGCGCTGAACAAGCGCGTCGTCGAATCGTTCGTCAAGGCCGGCGCCTTCGACACCCTGGGGCTCACTCGCGCGGACTTCCTGACGTGGGGGACCGACACGCGGACCGGCGAGCAGAAACTCGTGCTCTCCGAGTCGGCGGCGACGATGCTCGACGCGGCGGCCACCTACCGCCGCAACGAGGATGCCGGCCAGTCCAGCCTCTTCAGCGCCGAGGAGCACCACGCGCTCGTCGATCCCGCGCCGAGCGGCGCCGACATCCCACGCGCCGCCTTGCTCGCGGCAGAGAAGGAGATGCTCGGCCTCTACGTGTCGGATCACCCGCTGCTCGAGGTCGAGAAGGCGCTGCGCGCCTCGACCGACACGCAGATCGCGGACATCATGACGGCACCCGAGGGGGTCGTTCGCTCGATCGGCGGCATCGTCAGCCGCTTCGTCAAGAAGTTCACGAAGAAGGGCGAGGCGATGGCGATCATCACGCTCGAGGATCTCGCCGGCGCGGTCGAGGTCGTGGTGTTCCCGGGCGCCTTTCAGAAGTTCGCGTCGCTGCTCGAGCGGGATGCGATCGTGTGCGTCAAGGGGAAGGTCGACCTGCGCGAGGACGAACCGAAGGTCGTCGCGCTCGAGGTATGGCGCCCGAACCTCGAGGCCGGCGGCGACCCGCTGATCCTGACCGTCGCGGCCGAGGCCTGCACCCCGAAGCTCGTCGAAGAGCTGAAAGGGATCCTCCATTCCCACCCGGGCCTCACGCCCGTGCACTTGCGACTGACGTCCGGCACGAAGACCAAGGTGCTCCGCCTGCCCGACGAGATCCGGATCGAGCGCCGTAACGGGCTCTACGCCGAGCTGAAGACGCTGCTCGGCGCCGGTTCGCTGGCTTAGACGGTGCTCCTTCCGGGCCCTTCGGCGAAGTGCTAGCCTCGCTCCGTGGCTGAGGACCGGAACGAGGACTTCAACGAGCGCGCCAAGCGCCTGACGCCGCGCGAATGGCGCGTCGTCGCGCTCTCGATCGAGGGCGTCGCCTCCGAGGAAGCCTGTTCCGCGCTCGGCATCGCCGAAGGAACGTTGAAGAGCCACAAGCAAGCCATCAGACGGAAGCTGGGAGTCCCGCGCGGGAAGCGCCTCGAGCGCCACCTGCGGGAGCACCTCGACGCGATCCCGGCCTCGATGCGCCCGACGGCCGAAGCCGGAGTCCAGCAAGCCGTCACCGATCCATCGGTGCTCGAGCGGCGCGTTCGGTTGCTGCTCCGTCTCACGCTCGAGGAGCTGCTCGAGGTCGCCGACAACGCGGAGCTGCGCGCGGCGTTGCTCGAGCAGACCGTTCAGCGCGTCGCGTCCGAGGACGCCGACGAGGCCCGGCGCGAGGTTCAGGATCTGCAGATCGTCGCGAAGGAGCTGCGGAGCACATTCGAGCGCATCCGCGCCGACATCCGCGCGCGCGGCGCGAACCCGGCCTGACCTATCGGACTAGTTCAGGGACGACGAGCGTATCGTGGGCTGCCGCGCCGGCGGCCCGATCATCCGGAGGAGCCCGGCTTCGCTGCGCGCGATCCGCGCCGCCCGGACGAGCCTTTCGGTCGCGGTCGGCGCTTCGAGGAGCGCTTGGACGACGCTCGCCTCGAGCGACATCGCTGCGATGAGCGCGTAGCTCGCGGCAACCGGATCATCGGGGAGCGCGACATCTTCGGGTTCCGATCGCAGGAGCTGCGCGACGGCCCGCTCGTAGCGCCCGTACGCGCGTTTCGCGAACGCGAGCGCGTCGTCTGCGTCGTCGCCGGCGAGCTCGTCGAGGAACGAGACCTTCGCGTGTGGGTAAGGGTCGTCGTCGAGCCGCTCGGCGATGCGGAACCGGCGGGTGCCCCGGGTGAGGAGCTCCATCGTCCCGTCCGGCTGGCGGCGGACCCATTCGATCGCGGCGAGCACGCCGACGCGATGCGTCTCGGCGCGGCCGCCGACCTCGAGCCCTTCGCGGATGCGCGCGACGCCGAACGCCGGCGCCTCGCCGTCGCTCCGTTCGGGCGGCCCGCCGGGCGGGCCGGGGATCTCGTCGCCGAGCAGATCGGCCATCATCGTTTGGTAGCGCGGCTCGAACACGTGCAACGGCAGCGGCGTGCCGGGCAGCAGCACCGTGCTCAGCGGGAACAGCGCGATCTCGTCCATCGCGGCATTGTAGGCTCACCTCACGTTCCCGCTCCCCACAGCGTTGTATGTCCGTGAGGCTGCCGCCGTTCCAGCGATTCCTCGACGCGCACCGCGACGAGGTGTATCGGTTCCTGCTGTCCGCCGTCGGGCCGCAGGACGCCGAGGACTGCTTCCAGGAGACGTTCCTTGCCGCGTTGCGGGCCTACCCGCGGCTGTCCGACGCGTCGAACCTGAAGGGCTGGATCCTGACGATCGCCCACCGGAAGGCGCTCGACGCTCACCGGTCGCGTTCGCGTCGGGCGGTCCCGGTAGCGGCGGTCCCGGACGAAGCGGGACGTGAGCCTCCCGACCCGGACGACGGCGTGTGGGAGGCTGTTCGCAGGCTCCCCTCCAAGCAACGCGCGGCGGTGCTCCTGCGGTTCGCGGCCGACCTTCCCTACCGGGAGGTCGCGCGGGCGGCCGGCGGCACCGCGGAGGCGGCCCGTCGCAACGTCTCGGACGGGTTGCGAACCTTGAGGAAGGAGTGGAGCCGGTGATCGAGATCTCCAAGCAGCTCACACGAGCGGCGCGAGGCGCCGTGAAGGTGCATGCCGCCCGCGCGGCGTCGTCCGTCGTTCGACGCGCCCGCGACGCCGGGCTGCTCGACGTCGGGTACGGATACACCGACACGCCGTTCGGTCGGATGCTCGTTGCGGTGACGCCGAAGGGGCTGGTCCGCGTCGCGATGCGCACCGAGTCGCCGGACGAGGTCTTGCAAGAGCTGTCCGACCGGCTGTCCCCGCGGGTGCTCGAAGCGCCGATCGCGGTCGACGCGGTCCGGCGCGAGCTCGACGAGTACTTCGAGGGCAAGCGGCAGGTCTTCGACCTTCCGCTCGACTGGGCGCTGTCGAGCGGGTTCCGCGAGAAGGTCCTGCGAGCAACCGCGCGGATCCCGTACGGAGGCGTGTCGAGCTACCGTGAGATGGCGACCCGCGCCGGCAACGCGCGAGCCTCACGCGCGGCCGGCTCGGCATTGGCGACCAACCCGATCCCGATCGTCGTGCCGTGTCATCGCGTGCTGAGGACGGGCGGGCACCTGGGCGGGTACGGCGGCGGCCTCGCGATGAAGGAGGCGCTGCTCAAGATGGAGGGCGTCCGGCTGGCCTGAGCCGGCGTTTATCGGCGGGATCCGCCCGTCTGCTCGGCTAGAATCGGCGCCGTGCTGACCCTCGTTGACCTGCGCGGATACACGGGCGACCCGCTCGAGCGGTTGCCCCGCGCCGCCGTAGACCGGGAGGCGGCACGGGAGTCGGTGCGGGCGCTGGTGGCCGACGTCAGGGCCCGGGGGGATGTCGCCGTGCGTGAGGCGTCGTCGCGGTTCGGCGGCTCCGCCGCCGAACCGCGACGGATCTCAGCTGCAGACCTGAGCACGGGAGCCTCGCCCGTGGGCCTCGAGCTGC
>DATFGK010000092.1:0-2555 GCA_035249485.1 Actinomycetota bacterium
CGGTCGCGGAGGCCGCAGCGGTCGCCAGAGAAGCCAGCGCGATCGTCCACACCGACGCCTGTATGACGGTCGGCCAGATCCCGGTGCGAGTCGGTGACCTCGGCGTCGATCTGCTCTCGGCTTCGGGCCACAAGTTCTACGGGCCGAAGGGCGCCGGGTTCCTCTGGGCCCGGCGCGGCGTCCGCGTCCGGCCGACGCTCCCCGGCGACGATCGCGAGCGTCGGCGCCGCTCAGGGATGGAAAACCTGCCCGCGATCGCCGGGATGGCGGCGGCGCTCCAGATCCGAACCGAAGAGATCGACGCCGAAGCGCCGCGGCTGCGCGCGCTGACCGATCGTATCCGCGAGGAGCTGCCGCGGAGGATCGCCGACACCGTTCTGCACGGTCACGCGACGGAGCGCTTGCCGGGCCTCGTAGCGTTCAGCTTCCTCTACGTCGAAGGCGAGGCGCTGCTGCTCCAGCTCGACGCGCGCGGCATCGCGCTGCACTCGGGCTCCTCGTGCACGTCGTCGACCGAGGAGCCGTCGCACGTGCTCGCCGCGATGGGCGCGCTGACCCACGGATCCGTTCGCGCGTCTCTCGGCCGGGCCACGACCGACGAGGACGTGACCTATCTGCTCGACGAGCTTCCGGCCATCGTCGAGAAGATCCGCGCGATGAGCGGGGCGCCGCAGGGGTGAGCGAGGCCATCGTCGTGGATTCGCTCGGGACCGCATGCCCGATCCCGGTGATCGATCTCGCCAAAGCGGTCGAAAAGGCGCCGGCCGGGGCACTCTTCGAGCTGCTCTCGGACGACGAGGGCGCGAAGGTCGACATCCCCGTCTGGTGCCGGATGAAGCGCCACGAGTTCCTCGGCCGCGAGGATCGCGAACGCGGCTGGGCGTTCCTCGTGCGCAAGGCCGGCTAGCCCGGGCAGGTAAACGATGGCTCCTCCCAGAACCTAGCCTCGATGGAGACCCCCTTCGGCGAGGTGCCCGAGCGCTACCTCGAGCGGGCTTCGATGGCCGAGATCGACGAACGGCTCCGGCGCGGACGGGTTTCGCGGCGCGCGATCCTGAAAGCGGGAGTGCTCGGCGCGGGTGCGATCGCCGCCGGACCGGTTCTATGGCAGCGTCCGGGGTTCGCCGCGGTGCCTCCGGCAGGTCGTCACCTCGTCTTCGGAAGCGATCCTCAGCGCACCATGACCGTCTCCTGGTCGACGGAGTCGCCCGTCCAGAACCCCGTCCTCGACATCGGGATCGACGATAGCTACGGCACAGCGTTGCCGGCGGAGACCCGCACGGTCGCCGGCACGCCGACCCAGTACCACCACGTCCCGGTCGTCGGCCTCCAGCCCGGAACGACGTACCACTACCGCGTTAGACACGACGGCGATGTGAGCGACGACAGCACGTTCCGCACCGCTCCGGCATCCATCGGCGCGTTCACGTTCACGGCATTCGGCGATCAGGGCGTTTCCGACGGTGCGCTGCAGACCACGCAGACGGTCGCCGCGGCGAACCCGGCGTTCCACTTCCACACCGGCGACCTCTGCTACGCGTTCCGGACGGGAACTGGCAACCCGCTGAAGCCGGCGCCGCCGATCGACATCCTCGTGCCGATCCTCACCGACCAGAGCGTCTGGGACGAATGGCTCGCGCTCGTCACACCGCAGGCCGCGCGAGCGCCGTGGATGACGACCGTCGGCAACCACGAGATGGAGTACGGCTACGGCGAGCTCGGGTACGACTCGTACCTGTCGAGGTTCGTCCTTCCGGGCAACGGCGCGGCCGGCGCCCCGAGCACATATTCGTTCCGATACGGCAACGTGGCCGTCCTCGCGCTGGACGGGAACGACGTGTCGTACGAGCTCTCGGCGAACCGCGGGTATACGGGAGGCGCGCAGGACCTGTGGCTCGAGCAGACACTCGCGATGCTGCGTACGGATCCGACGATCGACTTCATCGTCGCCGGGTATCACAACTGCTCGTATTGCACGAATGTCGTGCACGCGTCGGATGCCGGGCCGCGTGAGCGCTGGGGCGATCTTTTCGATCGGTACTCGGTCGACCTCGTGATCAACGGTCACAACCATTGCTACGAGCGAACGCACCCGCTGCGCGCCGGGAAGGTGACGCGCGAGGCGCCGGCCGGCTCGACGATCTCGGCGGCGGCCGACGGGACGACCTACATCACCGCGGGCGGCGGCGGCCAGGCCGCGTACCAGGTCGCGCTGTATCCCGCGTCCTACGTCACGATCCTCGGCGGGTTGCGCGTGCCGGAGCTCGCGCCGTGGTCCGCCACCCGGTTCCTGAACCTCTCGTTGCTCGTGATCGACGTCGAACCGCCCGATCCGCACGGCATAGCGCGCATGACGGTCCGGGCCGTGCGTGCAGACGGCACCGAGATCGAGCGGATCACGCTCACCCGGTGATCCGGCCCGCGTCCCGCCTCGTCGTTCTGCTCGTGCTGGGCGTTTCACTGTTGCGACCGGCGGGTGCCGCCGACACGGGGATCGAATGCACCGGCACGCATCTCGGCAACCGGACCGAAGACGCGATCGGCGTCGCCGACCC
>DATFGK010000093.1:0-17434 GCA_035249485.1 Actinomycetota bacterium
CGCCGAGCGCCGCGCACCCGCGGCTCCGGCCGCGAAGCCCCCGGCGCCCGCCGCGCAGCCTGCTCAGACCGCATCCGCTGCTCCGGCGGCTCCGGCCGCGAAACCAGAGGCCCCGACGACGACCGAAGAGGCCCCGGCCAAGACCTTGTCGGTCCATCGCGGGATCACCGTCCAGGATCTCGCGGCGAAGCTCGGCGTGGCTCCGGCGGAGATCGTCAAGAAGCTCTTCCTGCTGGGTGAGATGGCGACCGCAACGCAGTCGCTGGCCGACGAGGCGGTCGAGCTCGTCGGCTCGGACTACGGGCTCCAGATCCAGGTCGTTTCTCCGGAGGACGAGGACGAAGAGATCGCGATCGAGGACGACGCGCCCGAGGACCTCTCCGGACGCCCGCCGGTGATCACGATCATGGGCCACGTCGACCACGGCAAGACCAAGCTCCTCGACTACATCCGGTCGGCCGACGTGGTGGCGGGGGAGTTCGGCGGGATCACGCAGCATATCGGCGCCTACCAGACGCACAAGAACGGCCGTGAGATCACCTTCATCGACACGCCGGGCCACGAAGCGTTCACCCAGATGCGTGCCCGCGGTGCGAAGGTGACCGACATCGCGGTGTTGGTGGTCGCGGCCGACGACGGCGTGAAGCCGCAGACCGTCGAGGCGATCAGCCACGCGAAGGCGGCGGGCGTTCCCATCGTCGTCGCGGTCAACAAGGTCGACAAGCCCGAGGCCGACCCGATGAAGGTCCGTCAGCAGGTCGCCGAGCAAGGGCTCAACCCGGAGGAGTGGGGCGGGGACACGATCTTCGTCGACGTCAGTGCGAAGACCGGGGCCAACGTCGACCAGCTGCTCGACATGCTGCTGCTCGTCGCCGACATCCAAGAGCTCAAGGGGAACGCGAAGGCCGCCGCGCGCGGCGTCGCGATCGAGGCGCACCTCGACAAGGGGCGCGGTCCGGTCGCGACCGTGCTCGTCCAGCGCGGGACGCTCCGCGTCGGCGATTCGATCGTGTGCGGTGGCGCCTGGGCGCGCGTGCGCGCCATGCTCGACGAGAACGGGCAGCCGGAGAAGGAAGCCGGCCCGGGCGTTCCGGTCCAGGTGCTCGGCTTCTCGACGGTTCCCCAGGCCGGCGACTCGTTCATGACGGTCGAGGACGAGCGCGCCGCTCGCCATATCGCGCAGGAGCGACTCGCGAAGCAGCGCGCCGCCGAGCTCGTGTCGCAGAAACGCGTCACGCTGGACGAGCTCTTCGCGCAGATCGGCGAGGGCGAGGTCTCGGAGCTGAACGTCGTGCTCAAGGCCGACGTGCAAGGCTCGCTCGAGGCGATCGAGGACGCGCTCAACAAGATCAAGGTCGGCGACGTGAAGGTGCGGATCCTCCACAAGGCCGCCGGGCAGATCAGCGAGAACGACATCACGCTCGCGCAGGCGTCGGGCGCGGTGGTGATCGGCTTCAACGTGCGGCCCTCGCCCGCCGCCGCGGCCTTGGCGGAGAAGGAGAGCGTCGACATCCGCACCTACCAGATCATCTACAAGCTGGTGGAGGACGTCGAAGCTGCACTCAAGGGCCTCCTCAAGCCCGAGTTCGAGGAGCGCGTTCTCGGACGCGCCGTCGTGCGGCAGACGTTCAAGGTTCCGAAGATCGGCCTGATCGCGGGTTCCTACGTCGAGGACGGCACCATCACGCGCGGCTCGAAGGTTCGCCTGCTCCGAGAAGGGGTCGTCCTCGCGGATTCCGTGATCTCGTCGCTCAAGCGCTTCAAGGACGACGCGCGCGAGGTGCAGCAGGGGTTCGAGTGCGGTATCGGGATCGACAACTTCCAGGACATCAAGGAAGGCGATGTCATGGAGGCGTACGAGATCCGGGAGATCCCGCGCGCGTAGGAACCCATGTTCATCGGGGTGGCCCGGTTCGAGCTCAGACTCCCGGGATGCACATCTCTCAAGGAGAAGCGCTCGGCGCTGCGCGGGCTCACGACCTTGATCAAGCAGAAGTTCAACGCCGCCGTCGCCGAGGTCGGATACCAGGATCAGCACCAACGCGCGACCGTCGGCGTGTCGGTGATCGCCGACACGAAGTTCCATGTCCAGCGCGTCCTCCACGAGCTCGAGCGTCACGTCGAAACCTATCCTCGTGCCGAGATGATCGACGTCGGCATCGACCTGTTCGTGCCGGAGTGAGATGAACGAAGAGCAGCCCCGCTCCGCGTGGAACATCGTCGCGCTGATCGCGACGCTGGGCCTCGCAGCGACCGTGGCGGTCGTCGCCGTGTCCCGCTCCGACCGGCCGGGCGCTTCCCCCGAGGGGAGCCCGACCGCTTCGGCCAGCCCGTCGCCGTCGCCGACCGCTCCGGGCGCGCTCGCCGGGACGGGCCCGTATCTCGTTTACGCGGTCGCCTCCGGAGAGGTCTTCGCGTATGACGTCGATGGGGGCCAATGGGTGTCGATGGGCAATGCCGACGCCGATCCGGTGCCGCAGCGAGCCCGTCAGCCGGGGTCCGGTCTCGCAGTGGCGTTCGCCACCGAAACGGGCACGGTGTGGCGCGTCGACCGGCAAGGGCTCGACCGAGTGGCGCTGCTCCCGGTGAACAACCCGCTCGAGCTTGAGGGCGGCTCGGTCTCACGAGATGGTCGGCGGTTCGCGATCGCGCTGAGGGGCGCCGATCCCGAGCTGCTGATCGTAAACCTCGGCAACGGTCGTACGTCCGCGTTGGCTCGACGGCGCGGATCCGGGAACCGTTATCCGGAAGACGCGCCGCTCGTGCCGATCGGGTGGAGCCTCGGCGGCTCGCTCGTCTACCAGCGGCCGAGCTGCAACTGTGCCGATGAAGCACCCGGCCTCTACCTCTACGATCTGGAGAACGAGCGGTCCACGATCGTGCAGACCACCGCGCAGGAGCTCGTGGATCGATCGGCGATCTCGCCCGACGGTCAGGAAGTCGTGTGGGGAGACGCCACGGCGCTCCGGCGCCTGGCGGCCGGGCGGCAATCGGCCACGGTCCTCCGGCGAGTATCGAGCGGCAGGATCTTCTCCGACGTTCTCTGGTCCACGGATGGAACCTCGCTTCTCGTGGCGATCGGCCCGGCCGATCCGGACGGCGAGAGGATCTTCGAGCTGACCGACCCAGAGTCGGGCGACCGCCTGCGCGCCGTGACCGGCGTCCCGTCCGACGCCGTTCTGCTGGCCCTGCTCCCCGGCCGCGTCATCGTGGTCGCGACCGGAGGGATCGCGGATCGGAGGCTCGTGACGTTCGTGGACGGGGCGGAAAAGGTCGTGGCGGAGGAAGGATCGCCCGTCTTCCTCGGGTGGCTCCGATGAGGCCCGGCATTCGGGTCACACCGCCGCGGCTAGACTGAGCCCATGGCGAACGCGAGCTACCCGCGGGCCGAGCGCGTCCGTGAGGCCATCAAAGAGGTTCTCGCGTCGGAGGTCGAGCGTCTGAAGGACCCCGGCGTGGGTTTCGTGACGATCACCGAGGTGACGATCTCGCCCGACCTGCGAAACGCAAAGGCCTTTTACACGGTGTACGGGAGCGACGTCGAGCGCGCCGCGACCCGCGACGGCCTCAAGCGCGCGACCAAGCACCTGCGCGGTGCGGTCGCCCAGCAGGTCCGCCTGCGCTACACGCCGACGATAGAATTCGTGGAGGATCCGGTCCCCGAGCGCGTTTCGCGCATCGACACGATCCTGGCAGACCTCCATCACCACGAACGGGACGACGCATGAGCATCAGCGCCGAAGACTGGAACGCCGCACGCGCCGCGATCGAGTCGGCGAGTGAGATCGTGCTCGCCTGCCATCAGGGGCCGGACGGCGACGCGCTGGGCTCCATGCTCGCGCTGCAGCTGGCGCTCCGCGAGCGCGGCGTTAAGGCCCAAGCGTCGTGGGGGAGCGATCCGTTCGTCGTTCCGAAGCACTACACGTTCCTGCCGGGGCTCGACGGCCTGTCGCCGCCCGAGGACGTCCCGGCGGCGCCCGAGCTGATGGTCACGTTCGACTGCGGGTCCTACGAGCGGCTCGGCACGCTCGAGCCCAACGCCAAGGCGTCGCACGCCCTCGTCTGCGTCGACCACCACGCAACCAACGAGCGGTTCGGAACGATCAACTTGATCGATCCGAAGATCGCCGCGAGCGCGGCGCTCACCTACAAGCTGATCCTCAAGCTGGGGATCCCGCTGAACCGCGACATCGCGATCTGTCTCTACACGGGGATCCTCACCGACACCGGGTGCTTCAAGTACAGCAACACGACGCCGGAGATCCACGCGATCGCGGGCGACCTCCTCGGATACGACATCCCGCACGACGAGATCGCCCGGATCGTCTACGACACCCACCCGGTCGGCTTCCTCAAAGTGCTGGCGCTCGCGCTCGACCGTGCCGAGGTCATCCCGGACGCGAGCATGATCTGGACGTGGGTGACGCGGGAGGACCTCGAGCGAAACGGCATCGACCCCGAGGACACCGACGGCCTGATCGACGCCGTTCGCACGGCCGACGTCGCCGAGGTCGCCGCGGTCCTGAAGGAGCTCCCGGACGGTAACTACAAGGTTTCGATGCGGGCGAAGAGCACCGCCGACGTCGGAGCCCTGTGCGAGTCGTTCGGCGGCGGCGGCCATGCCTTGGCCGCCGGATACACGGCCGACGGGAAGGATCCCCGCGCGATCGCCGAGACCATCGCCGAGCGGCTCCGCGCCGCGAACGCGGGTTGAGGCCCGGCCGCGCATCCGTGTGGACGGGATCGTCGTCGTCGACAAGCCTTCGGGCATGACCTCCCACGACGTGGTCGCGATCGTCCGTCGGCGTCTGGGTGAGCGTCGTGTCGGACACGCCGGCACCCTCGACCCCGACGCGACCGGCGTGCTCGTGCTCGGCGTCGGCCGGGCGACCCGGCTCCTCCGATTCGTCGAGGGGTCCGAGAAGGCCTACGACGCGGACGTCGTGCTCGGCGTGGAGACGACGAGCCAGGACGCCTCGGGCGAGGTCGTCGCCGAGACCGACGCGTCGGCCGTTACACGCGAGGACGTCGAGAGGGTCGCCACGTCGCTCATCGGGGACATCGAGCAGATCCCGCCGATGGTGAGCGCCGTGAAGGTCGGGGGCGAGCGGCTCTACCGCAAGGCCCGCCGCGGTGAGGTCGTCGACCGGGAGCCGCGTCGTGTGAGGATCCACGAGCTCCGGCTGGATGGGTTCGAGCCCGGACGACGCGCGACGGCGCGGTTCCACGCGCGCTGCTCGCCGGGAACCTACGTGCGGACGCTGGCGCACGATCTTGGACGGGCGCTCGGCATAGGCGCGCACGTGTCGGCGCTCCGGCGGACGAGCGTGGGCGCTTTCGGGGTAGAGCGGGCGCTCGCGCTGGACGCTGTGCAAGGCGATTCGCTCCGGCCGATGGTCGACGCCGTTGCCACCATGCCACGCCGCGAGGTAGATGCCGACCAGGCGCGAGCGTTCGCGCAAGGGAAGTCTCTGCCGGCCTTCGGCAGGGCGGGGGAGTACGCGATCGTCGGTCCGTCGGGTTTGGTCGGCGTCGCGGAGGATCGCCAAGACGTGTCGCGCCCCATCGTCGTGGTGGCCGACCCGTGATCATCGCGCAGGGCCTGAGCGGCCTGCCCGCGGACGTGAAGCCGTCGGTGGCGACCGTCGGCGTGTTCGACGGTGTCCACGTGGGTCATCAGATGCTGCTCCGGCGCGTCGTCGAGGAAGCGCGCGAACGCGGCGCCAAAGCCGTCGTCGTGACGTTCGATCGTCATCCGCTCGAGCTTCTCAATCCGCAGATCGCGCCGCAGCTGATCACGACGCTACGCCAACGCGCCGAGGTGTTCGGGGAGCTCGGGATCGATGTGCTCCTCGTCCTGCGGTTCGACGACAACTTCCGCAAGTTCCCCGCGGAGGACTTCATCCATCGTGTCCTCGTCGCCGCGCTCGGCGTCGTCCATCTCGTCGTCGGCGCGAATTTTCGCTTTGGGCACGGAGGGACAGGCACGGTCGAGATGCTCACCGAGCTCGGCAAGGCGAACGGCTTCGACGTCGACGTCTTCGAGCTGCTCGAGGAGACGAAGGACGATGAAGCGGTTTCGTCGTCGCTGATCCGGCGTCAGATCGCGGACGGCGAAGTCGAGCGCGTCGCCGAGGAGCTCGGCCGGCCGTTCCGTCTCGAAGGGCACGTCGTGAAGGGCGCGGGCCGCGGCCGGGCACTCGGGATCCCGACCGCGAACCTCGACCTCCCCGAGAAGCTCATCCTCCCGAAGGTCGGCGTGTACGCCGGCTGGATGGAGCACGAGGGCAAGCGCCACCCGGCGGTGGTCAATGTGGGCTTCAACCCGACGTTCGAGGATCGCAGCACGCCGATCGTCGAGGTCCACGTGCTCGACTTCGACGGCGACCTCTACGGGAAGGTGATCGGCGTCGAGTTCACCCATCGCCTGCGCGACGAGCTGAAGTTCCCCAGCGCGGACGCGATGATGGACGAGATCCGGGTGGACATCGCCAAGGCCCGGGAGCTGCTCGGACTCGACGGCTAAGCGGTCCGAGCAGGAGAACCAGGCCGACGCGGCAAACACCCTTGTTCGATGCGACGCCCCCTGCTCGCGCTCGTGATCGTCTTTTCGTGCGCGCTCACGACTTTCGGTGCGCGCGCCGACGAGCCCGCGTTCGAGGTCGAGACGAACTCGTATCAGTTCGGCCAGGCGCCCGATTGGATGCCCGACGGCGAGCACGTCGCTCACCACGCGTTCGACGAGGAAGGCACGAACCAGATCTGGATCGCCCGGCTCGACGGTTCGGAGGCGCTCTGTCTCACGTGCGGCCAGGCGGGGCCGAACATGGTTCCCGATTCGCGACCTCAGGGCGATGTGATCCTGTTCCATTCGTGGCGCGGGACCAACATCACCATCGGCGCGCCCGGGTTCGGCGGGCTCGGCTCGGACCTCTATGTCGTGCCGGTCGCCGGCGGCGACGCGATCGCGCTCACCAACGACCACGACGGCTACGACAACTACCATGCGTACTTCTCGCCAGACGGCAACCGCATCGTCTGGACCAGGCTCAACTGGAACTTCATCACCGACACCGGCCGCGGCTACTGGGATATCCGCGTCGCCGACTACGTGGCGACGCCGACGCCGCACCTCGAAAACATCACCGTCGTGCACGAGGGCCCGGGTCACTACTTCGAGACCCAGCACTGGTCGCCGGACGGATGCGGGTTCCTGTTCACCGAATCGATCGGCACCACCGTGAACCTGGAGCTGTTCTACCTCGATCTCTGCAAGCCGGAGGGCGACCCGCTCCGGCTGCGGCGGCTCACCGATCATCCCGCGTGGGACGAGCAAGCGATCTTCACGCCCGACATGAAGAAGGTCATCTTCATGTCGACCCGCGATCACCCGAGCGCCTGGAACACGTGGTCTAGCGCCTTCTGGACCGCCGGCACGCCGGCGACCGTCGACAACCTGCTGATCCTGCCCCTGTTCGAGCTGGGCTTCCTCCAGCCCATCGCTCAGGCGACGAACGACCTCTACGAGCTCGACCTCGCCTCGGGTGCGGTGCGCCGCCTCACGACCGACGGCGACGACGGCTGGATCATCCCCGAGTTCGTCTGGGACCCGGCGGGGGAGCGGTTGCTCTGGACCGAGACGAAGTACAACGACGGGGTGCGCATGCAGCTCCCGCCGGATCCGGGGCGCGACCTCACCGAGCTGATCGCGTTCCTTCAAGACCCGCCGCTGCCGAGCGTCGAAGAGATCAGCGGGGTCGGTCTCACGCCGCGCTTCCTCTTGCAGCTCCGCACGCGGATCGGCCGTTACGAGTCCTGAGTCAGACGGCCGAGCTCTAAAGGAAGCAGGGCTCGCCGCCCGACCGGCGGACGAGCGGCGGGTCGGGCCGAGGGTGACCCTTGGAGAACGGCATCCCGTTACCGACCACGACCTCGCGGATCACGCCGTCGTCGCGAGTGACGACGGCGATCGTCACGAACCCATCGCCGTGCGGCGGTTCGGTGTCGCAGATCTCTTCGAACTCCGCCGGTGTAAGGATGTACTTGGAAACCGTGACCTGGTGTTCCGGCGTCGAACCCTCCGCCGGTCGCTCGATAAGGTCCGACAGGTAGGCGAGGTTCGCGTACTCCCCGAGCGACATCGGCTTGCTGTCCAGCAACGCGCCGCGGGCGTCCCGGAACGAGATCCGCACGAAGTTCGCCGCGATCGTTCCCTCTTCGAGCAGGACGACATACGCGCCGCCCTCGCCGACCGGAACGTCGACCTCCTCGCCGACGATCGTGACCGCTTCGATCTTCTCGGTGCCTCGCGGTGCGATCCCGACGACCACGCGCTCGGACGGCACCCAGCAGACCCGCTCGATGTCGGCGCTCGCGACGAGCACGCCCCTGATCGTCGACGGCGCGACGCGGTAGAGCTCGGGCCGGTCGCTCCCGTCAACACGCTCCGGCAGCCGGCATGCCTCGGGTAGCACGAGCGAACCGTCGGCGACCCAGCTCCCGATCCGATGCCGTCGCACCCGAACGAGCTCGCCGCCGTCGAAGAACGAACCGGCACGCGCGTTCAGCACGTAGCCGGAGGCGTCCTCGCTCCTCGGGAGCGCCGACGCCAGCGCGGGAAGCTTCGAGACAGCCTCGCTCGCGGCGGCCGGGCCACGCCGGGCGGCGATCGCGACCGGCGGTGCGATCAACGCCGTCACGACGAGAAGCCCGAGCAGGTGTTGGGGGGAGCCGACGTTCCCCTTGCCGACGGCCAGCGCGACCAGCGATCCGGCCGCCAACGCGACGAGGGCGCCGCCCGGTGAGCCTCCGCGAACGGTCGAAGCAACACCCAGGGCGACCGCACCCGGCCAGACGACCCCGAGGACGATCAGACCGAGCGTGCCTCCGAGCCGCCGTGGGAGCCCCGCCATCCAGGCGAGCATACGGTGACCGAGCCGAGCCCCGCGAGGCTGCTACCAGGGAGTCCTGCCCGGCCCGGGCCCCTCTGCTACCATGCGCCCGATCACATGGGTCTCAAGACGGAAGACAAGCAACCCCTCATCTCCGAGTACCGGATCCACGAGAAGGACACCGGCTCAGCCGAGGTTCAGGTCGCGCTGCTCACCAGGCGCATCAACGACCTCACCGAGCACCTCAAGTCCTTCAAGAAGGATCACCACTCGCGCCGCGGCTTGCTCATGATGGTGGGCAAGCGTCGCAGGCTGCTCGAGTACATCAAGCGTCAGAACGTCGCGAAGTACCGAGAGCTCATCGAGCGCCTCGGGCTCAGACGATAAGGGGGGCGCGCGGCGCCCCTTCTTCGTGGGAGGCGAAGGAACGAAGTAATCGAAACGCCGGAGGCTCGTCGCTTCGGGATCAGTCCTCGGTCGCGAGCCGCCAGACTCTGAAATCCTGGCGGTCCACCACTGAGAACTGACCCCACCACCACACGAAGCGGACCGCCTTCGGCAGACCACGCAGGGGGCCGAAGCGCCCCAGGAGGTTTGCCATATGGACACGCCATTCATCCTCGAGCGAGAGATCGAGGGAAAGACCTACAAGTTCGAAGCCGGGAAGCTCGCGAGGCTAGCCGACGGAGCCGTGATCGTCGGTGTCGACGAGACCCAGATCCTGGTCACCGCCGTCGCGTCGTCGAAGCCCAAGGACCAGCTGGACTTCTTCCCGCTCACCGTCGACGTCGAGGAACGCATGTACGCGGTCGGGAAGATCCCCGGCTCGTTCTTCCGTCGCGAGGGCCGTCCGTCCGAGACCGCGATCCTCACGGCTCGTCTGATCGACCGGCCGCTGCGCCCGTCGTTCCCGAAGGGATTCCGGAACGAGATCCACGTCATCGCCACGATCCTGTCGGCCGATCAGGTCAACCAGCCCGACGTGCTGTCGATCACCGGCGCCTCGATGGCCGTGATCCTCGGCGGCATGCCGTTCGAGGGGCCGCTCGCCGGCGTCCGGCTCGGCTACAAGGGCGGAACCTGGATCACGAACCCGACGTTCCAAGAGATCGACGAGTGCACGTTCGACATGGTGGTCGCCGGCGGCCTGAACGACGCCGGCGATGTCGACATCATCATGGTCGAAGCCGAGGCCACCGTCGGCGCGTGGAACCTGATCATGGCCGGTCACCCGGCACCGACCGAGGACGTCGTCGCCGACGGCCTCGAGTTCGCGAAGGGTCCGATCCGCGAGTTCTGCGAGATGCAGCAGGAGTTCGCGAAGCTCGCCGCCAAGGCGGTCCGCGAGTTCCCGACGTTCCCGGAGTACGGCGACGACGTCATGAGCCGCGTCGAGGAGCTGGCGAAGTCCCAGATGTCCGAGGCGTTGCAGATCGCCGACAAGGCCGCCCGCGAGCTCCGTCTCGACGAGATCAAGGACGAAGTCAAGACGTCGCTCGCCGCCATCGAGGAGCTGGCGGAGCGCGACAAGGAGTTCTCTCCCTCGATCCGTTCGCTCACCAAGCGGTTGATCCGTCAGCGGATCATCACCGAGGGGCTCCGCATCGACGGCCGCAAGGCCGATGAGATCCGTCCGCTCTCGGCGGAGGTGACGCTGCTGCCGCGCGCGCACGGCACCGGGCTTTTCCAGCGCGGCGAGACGCAGGTCTTGTCGATCGCGACGCTCGGGATGATGCGCATGGAGCAGATGATCGACACGATCGATCCCGAGGAATCCAAGCGTTACATGCACCACTACAACTTCCCGCCGTTCTCCACGGGTGAGACCGGATTCATGCGGGGCCCGAAGCGCCGCGAGATCGGCCACGGGGCGCTCGCCGAGCGTGCGTTGCTCCCGGTCGTCCCGCCGGAGGACGAGTTCCCGTACGCGTTGCGCGTCGTCTCCGAGGTGCTCTCGTCGAACGGGTCCACATCGATGGCGAGCGTCTGCGGTTCGACGCTGTCGCTGATGGACGCCGGCGTCCCGATCTACGACATGGTCGCCGGCATCGCGATGGGGCTGATCCACGAGGGCGGCGAGTACGTCACGCTCACCGACATCCTCGGCGCCGAGGACGCGTACGGCGACATGGACTTCAAGGTCGCCGGCACCAAGGAGTTCGTCACGGCGCTCCAGCTCGACACGAAGCTCACGGGCATACCGTCGGACGTGCTCGCGCAAGCGCTCGAGCAGGCGAAGCGGGCTCGGATGCAGGTGCTCGACGTCATGAAGGGCGCGATCTCCGAGCCACGCGACGAGCTGTCGCCGCTCGCGCCGCACATCATCACGGTCCAGATCCCGGTCGACAAGATCGGCGAGGTCATCGGACCCAAGGGCAAGAAGATCAAGGAGATCCAGGAGGAGACCGGCGCGGAGATCGACATCCAGGACGACGGCCGGATCTTCATCGCCTCGACGGGCGGCGACGGCGCCGAGCGGGCGAAGGAGATGATCAACGAGATAGCCAACCCGATCATGCCGGAGATCGGCACGCGGTACATGGGCAAGGTCGCGGGGCTCACCGACTTCGGCGCGTTCGTGTCGATCCCGGGCGGCAAGGACGGGCTGCTGCACGTGTCCAAGCTCGGGCTCGGCAAGAAGCGCATCGGTCACCCGTCCGAGGTGCTCGAGATGGGACAGCAGGTCGAGGTTCAGGTCATGCGGATCGACGAGCGCGCGGGGAAGATCTCGCTCGCGCCGATCGATCCGGAGACCAACGAGGCCTACGAGCCGCCGGAGCGTCCGCGTGAGGACCGTGGGGACCGCGGCGACCGTGGCCGAGGCGGACGCGACCGGGACCGCGGACGTGGTGGTCGCGACCGGGATCGGGGCGGTCGCGACCGCGACCGTGGCCCGCGCGCGGACGATGCGCCGCAGTCGGCCCCGCCGTCGGACGAACCGGCCGAGTAGCGACCCTTGCAGTTCGAGCGCACCGACCTCGACAACGGCATCCGCATCCTGACGGAGCGGATGCCGGAGGTCCGCTCGGCCGCGCTCGGCGCGTGGGTCGGCGCAGGCTCGCGCGACGAGCAGCCGGAGCTGTCGGGGGCGACGCACTTCCTCGAGCATCTGCTGTTCAAGGGGACGTCGAAGCGCACGGCCAAGGACATCGCCGAGGCGTTCGACGCGGTCGGCGGCGACGTCAACGCGTTCACCGCGAAGGAGTTCACGTGCTTCTACGCGCGGACGCTCGACGACGACCTGCCGATGTCGGTCGAGATCATCGCCGACATGCTCCAGAACTCCTTGATCCGCGAGGAGGACGTCAACGCCGAGCGGCAGGTCGTGCTCGAGGAGATCTCGATGCACGAGGACGCGCCCGACGACATCGTCCACGACCTGTTCACCGAAACGATCTGGGGCGAGCACCCGCTCGGCCGGCGCGTTCAGGGGATGTCGAACACGATCGCGGCGATGCCGCGCGAGGAGATCGACGCCTACTGGCGGCTCCACTACAAGCCGGGAAACCTCGTCGTGGCCGCCGCCGGTTCGGTCGATCACGAGGTCGTCGTCGAGGGCGTGAAGCGAGCGTTCAGCGATTCGCCGGCCGGGCCGCAGCGTCCGGCGCGTTCGGGCGACGAGGCGCCGCCGTTCCACGGCCGCGTCGGGGTGCTCGAGCGGCCGGTCGAGCAGGCGCACCTGGTCTACGGCAGCGCCGGGGTCTCACGGAACGATCCGCGCCGGTGGGCGCTTGGCGTGTTCAACGTCGTGCTCGGCGGGGGGATGTCGTCGCGGCTGTTCCAGGAGATCCGTGAGAAGCGCGGGCTCGTGTACTCGGTTTACTCGGGCACCTCGTCGTTCGCCGAGGCGGGTCTGTTCACCGTCTACGCCGCGACGGGGGAGGAGCGCGTCGCCGAGGTGCTCGAGCTTGTCCGCAAGGAGATCGACTCGGTGCTCGAGAAAGGCATCACCGCCGAGGAGCTCGAGCGCGGGAAGGGTCATCTGAAGGGCAGCATCGTGCTCGGTCTCGAGGACACCTCCAGCCGGATGTCGCGGCTCGGCAAGGGGGAGCTGTGTCACGGTGAGATCCTCTCGCCGGACGAGATGCTCGCCCGCATCGAAGCCGTGACGCTCGAGGACGTCCAGCAAGCCGCCGACGAGACGATCGGCTCGACGCCGTGGGCGTTGTCCGTGGTGGGGCCCGTCGGGGACCGGGACTTCTCCGCATTCGTGTCGTAGCATCGAACCGTGATCCGCGTCGGCGTCATCGGTGCCCACGGCAAGATGGGCCGTGAGGTCTGCCGCGCGATCGCCGAAGATCCCGACTGTGTCCTCGTGGCCGCGGTCGACTCCAGTGGCAGCGGCGAGAACGTGGGCGCGATCATCGGGCATCCCGACCTCGATGTGATCATCTCCGACGAGCTCGACGCTTTGAACGACGCCGAGGTCGACGTCGCCGTCGACTTCACCCATCCGGACGCGGTCATGGACGACATCCGTTGGTGCGTCCGCCACGCGGTCCACGTCGTCGTCGGCACGACCGGGATCACACAGGCGAACCTCGACGAGGTCCGCGCGCTGATCGAGGAAGAGGGCGGCGAGTCCAACGTCTTCGTCGCGCCCAATTTCGCGATCGGCGCCGTGCTGATGATGCGGTTCGCGGCGGCGGCGGCGAAGTTTCTCCCCGACGTCGAGATCATCGAGCTCCACCACTCGAAGAAGGCCGACGCGCCGAGCGGCACCGCGCTGAAGACCGCCGAGGAGATCGCGAAGGCGCGGGACGAGGCCGGGACCGGCTCGGAGTCGAAGGAGGTCGTGCCGGGAGCGCGCGGGGCCGACGTCGGCGGGATCCGGGTGCACTCCGTGCGACTGCCGGGTTTGGTGGCGCACCAGGAGGTTCTGCTGGGCGGGCCGGGGCAGTCGCTCACGATCCGCCACGACTCCTACGACCGGGCTTCGTTCATGCCGGGCGTCTTGCTCGCGGTGAAGTCGATCGCGAAGCACCCGGGGCTGACGTACGGGCTCGAGAACCTGCTCGAGCTCTAACCGCGGTTCCTCCCGAGCAGACGTTCCAGGTTCTCGATCGCCGGGCCCGTGTTCGCGATCATCCTGCCGAGCGCGGTTTGGGAAGCCGGGTCCGTGAGGAACTCCGCCGCCCTGTGGAACGGGGTGAGCCGCGTGCGCGCCAGCCAGTCCCGCACGTCGGGATCGCCGAACCAAGTCACGCGGGCCTTCTGGCTGGCGAGGAAGCCGGGTGCGAAGTCCTCCGCGCGTCCGGATAGGTCGACGGACGGGCACAAACGGTTCTTCTCTCGCTCGTCGTCGCGTGTCGCTTCGACGAAACCGATAAGCGCGGCGCTGAACGGGTCGATCGCGTTCATCACGCGCTGCATCCGGATCGTGCCGTTCTCGAAGATAGGGCGGAGGGGAGGCGTGCCGATCCCGGGGGCGCTGCAGTCCACGTGGATCTGGCCGGCATCGGTCGCGATCGATCCATTCTCGAGCTTGATCTCGTCGACCCCGACGTGGAGCACATAGCCGAGCCGCACGACGTTCTCGATCGACCGCAACTGGGCGCGTTCCAGCTCGCTCAGCGTAGGGCCGCGGTAGATCTCGGCTTCGACACGGGGATCGAGACGATGGTGCACACTCCCGTCCTCGAGGCGCCGCATGAAGTCGTCGACGCTTTCGGCTTGGGCGGCGGCCTCCATCTGGAAGGCGAACGACTCCACGAACCATCCCATCAGCTTCAGTGGCTGGACGGCCTTCCGCTCCACCGTCCAGGGCTCGCGCGGCCGGATCCAGCGGATGCGGTCGGGGGCGACGCCTTGATCGATCAGCCAGCAGCAGGTGTCCATGGCGGTCTTGCCGGCGCCGACGATCGTGAACCCAGACCCGTGGTCGGCGAGCGACACGAGCCCGCGCGGGATGACGACCCGGGCGTCGGGGTCGACGCTGAAGGAGGGCTTGTGGTTGGGCCCGACCGTGGTCTGGATGTACGTCGCGTCGACGAGCTTCCTACGCACGCGGACGGTCGTCGTCTCGCCGGTCAGCCGCGAGATGAAGCGGTGCTCGCCGTTAGCATTGCCGACGTAGTCGGACATGCCGAAGAAGCGCACCTTGCCGGAGGGGAGCATCTGTTCGTCGAGGACTCGACCGTAGTAGTCGCAGACCTCGGTGCCGCTGGCGCGTTCGTACAAGCCGGCGTTGGGGCCACTCTCGTCGATCCGGTCGTTGCCGAGCGGCCGGGAGTTGACTCCGTAGAAGGCGGAGGGCTGGTGGAGGCGAAGGAATCCGTAGCCGTCGTTCCAATGACCGCCCGGCCGGTGGCGACGGTCGACCAGCACGACCTCGGCGTCCGAGTTCGCGCTCAGCTCGTCGGTGAACCCCATCCCGGACGCGCCCGCCCCGACGACGAGGTAATCGGTCTCGATCGTGCTCATCTCCGCGGGCACGTTACCGTCTATTCAGCCGACCGTCGAAGCTTCTCGTTGAAGACTCAGTCTTGCCGGTGCATGCCGAGTATGGGTAGGTGACGAATGGCGGTCAGAGGGAGAGAAGCGTCTTGATGGCGCTGCGCTCGTCCATCGGTGCTGGTCGTCAAGTGCCCAGTCATACTCGCCGGTAGGTGAGGTGCGTGACGTGCGGTGTGTGCCTGGCGGAAACGACGCCCAACTCGATGGACGGGACGCCGTCGAAGATGCGCGAGCCGCCGCTGACGCCGGCGGTGATTGGGACGAGGTGCAGCCGGAGCTCGTCGATTAGTCCGGCAGCGAGGTACTGGTTGATCGTCGTGGCACCGCCGGCGATGGCAACGTTGCCTGAGCCGGCGGCGGCGCGGGCGTGGTCCAGCGCGGACGCGATGCCGTCGGTGACGAAGTTGAATGTGGTGCCACCCTTCATCGACAACGGCTCACGGTCGTGGTGGGTGAGCACGAAGACCGGTGCATGGTACGGCGGCTCCTCGCCCCACCAACCCTTCCACGCCAGGTCCCACTCGCCGCGCTCGGGACCGAACATGTTGCGGCCCATGATGTAGGCGGCCGCCTCTGTTATAGCGGCTACCTCGGCCGCGTTCTTGTCAGAGTGCTCGAACTGCCAGCTGTGCAGACGCTCCTCGTCAAGGTCGCCGAACGGCGACTCCAGGCGTTGGTTCGGGCCAGCGCCGTAACCGTCGAGCGTGACAGAGATGTCAGCAGTCACGATGCCCATAGACATGCTCCTTCTGAGTTCGGGGATCCTGGCCCATTGGACGGGGACTTGGG
Source organism: Actinomycetota bacterium (assembly GCA_035249485.1). Taxonomy (GTDB): domain Bacteria; phylum Actinomycetota; class AC-67; order AC-67; family AC-67; genus DATFGK01. The sequence continues at coordinate 16,137 of DATFGK010000093.1, forward strand.
ACAGAACTCATCGGCGCGTCCTACACATGATTGGTGACTAGGGGAAGCGCTTTCCCGTCACAGTCGAGACGGGCTCGCCAGCCGCCGCCTCGATCCGACTCCAAATCTCATCGACCCCCCACCCACAGGCAGGACAACCACTCTTGCGTTCAACGACCCTGCGGCTCATCGGCCGCGATCCCCGCGTAGCGCGGACGAGCCCCGTTGCAGCCGCGAGTTAGACGGCACTAGACATCTCTCGCGCCGAGCTGTTGCTTGGAGGGGGCCAGGCCAGTCAGTCGGGCCTCACACCCCAAGCCACTTAGTGAGTCTCGACCGTTCCCGTACCAACCCGTCCTGATCGAAGTGGTGAACACAGAAGTGGGCCCAGGAATCTTCGAACGCCATCTCCATGGCACCTGAGATCTGGGTTTTCCCAAGTCCGATCTCGGCGTATGTGAACTCGAAGCTGCCACTCGGGCGGGCCAAGGCGATGTGGAAGGGTTGTCCGTTGAACTCATTGATGATCGGTCGGCCGGTGCTTGTCATGATTCCCGGGATGAACACGCTTGCCGTTCTGGCGTCCAGGTCCGCTTCGAGGTCGATGGGGAGGAACAGAGTCTCGCATACCTCTGAGCAAGTGGACGCGAATACCGCAAACAGGTTGCTCAGTGGTTGACATGCTTCGCCCGAGATGATCGTTTCGAGTGCCATCCGTTGCGCCTCATCTGCCCCCTCGTCGATGACGGTCTGGCGCTTCCCATCACCGTCCGCTATCTCTCCGGGCCACTTGTACAGAGCGCACCACTTCAGCCCCGCCAGGGGGGTATCGTTGAAGTGGCCCTCAACGATGGTGCCGACGAAGGCCGACTGGCAGTAGCCATGGGTGCTCGGCAAGTTGAATTGGCAACCGCAGTTCACCGCGCAATTGCAGTTGTCATACGTCTCGCTCTTGAACAGCCATCGATCAGCCATTTGAGCCAATCCTCCCCGGAGCCGGTAATCCGTCGCAGTCTAATTACTCAACGCGCTTCCGAGGAAGTGGGCCTGAAACCGTTCGGATGCACTCGACCCATCGCTGAGCGGCTCGGTCGGAGGGTTGTCCGATTGCCACTTGCACATCCGCGTCCGGTTAGCGATCCTGCGGCCACTCTTACACCTGTCAACGTGCATCTTCGCCTTCGCCCCTCCAAGGGCGCACGTGGCGCACGCCAAGCATAGATCGATCCGTTTCGCGACCAGAGCCAACCCTGAACACCCCTCCGCGTCCGCGAGATCGAGCGATTTCCCGCTGCGTCTCCGAGCGATTCTCGTGGGCG
>DATFGK010000094.1:0-9214 GCA_035249485.1 Actinomycetota bacterium
CACGGCGGTGGCCCGAAGGTTCCAGACCTTCATCACGTGCACGATCATCAGCACGAGGAGCGGCGTCGCCGGCGTCATGTAGAACATGAACAGCGGCCGCGTCGTGAGGAACCACGGCAAGACGAGCGGCAGGAACAGCACGACCAACAGCGCCGAAACATCGTCGCGCGCGACGATCATCCACCAGATGCTCAGCGGTAAGGCGATGAAGAAGCCGGTCCACCAGATCACCGGATTCGGGAGTCCGAGGATCTCCTCGTTCTGCGCGATCTGTCCGTCGGCGCACGGCTGAGCGCCTCCGTCGGGAACGCAGGTCGCCGTGTAGTAGTGGGCGGCGGGGCGCGAGATCCACGGCCAGCTCCATGCCTTCGACATATACGGGTGGATCGGCTTACCGTCGGCGTCGGTCGATCGCAGGTTCCGGTGGTAGTCGAAGATCTCCTTCTGGTCGCACACCCATAACGACATGCCGGCCTTAGGGATCGATCGTTGCTCGCCGTCGACCGTCACGACGTCGTTGCAGCGCGGCGGGATGTACCGCTTCGTCGACAGGAACCACGACGTATACGAGGCGAGGTAGATGATCAACGGCAGCACGGCGAAGGTGAGCAGCAACGCCGCGGCCTGCCACCAGAGGCGGTCCCTTCGAGGTCTGGGCGTGACCGGCTCAGGACCCGCTTCCGGTTCGGTCGTCGGATCGAGCGGAGCCGCGGGACGGCTGCGGAGCTGCTGGATGCGCACGGCTTCCCACGCGAGCCCGACCCCGAACACGACGGGGAGCAGTGGGGCGGCGGCCCACTTCGAAGCCACGGCCAGACCGAGCGCGGCTCCCGCTCCGAGCCGCCACCAGCGCAGGCCGGTCCAACTCGGAGCGCGGGCGCGGTCCTCGAGGAGCAGCCATATGCTGAGCAGCATGAAGAAGGACTGGAAGATGTCGAGCATCGCGAGGCGGGACTGCACGAACTGCAATCCCTCGACGCCGAGCAGAACCGCCGCGCCGGCGGCCAGCCAGCGCGAGGACCAGAGCCGCCGCCCGATCAGGTACATCGCCAGGACGGAGAGAGAGCCGACGAGCGCCGGTGCCGCGCGCCAGCCGAACGCGTTGTAGCCGAAGATGCGGATCGCGGCCGCCATCAGCAGCTTCGCGACCGGCGGGTGCACGACGAAGGTCGGCTCGAGCTTGTCGCAGGTGGCCGGCGCCGTCGTGTCGGCGAACGTCATGTCGACGCCGTGGCACAGGAAGCCGTACGAGTTCGGTGCGTAGTACGTCTCGTCGAGCGGCACGATCGTCGGCGGATGGTTGAGCCGAACGAAGCGGACGAGAGCCGCGGCGAGCGTGATCAAAGCGGGGAGCCGCCACCCGGCGAGGGCCGTGTTCGCGAAGCGGACCAGCGCGTCGCCGGCTCGCCGGAAGGAGGCGGGCTCGGGGTGGATGATCTCGACGTCGCTCGTCATCCGGGATGCCGGAGACGACGTCGGCCGCTCCGGCCGGTCAAGTATAAGAAGGTATGGACCCCTCCCGCGGGACCTCCGCACGGGGTGGATGATGGCGGGCTTGCTGCGAATCGTCGCGACGCCGATCGGCAACCTCGACGACCTCTCCCCCCGGGCGGCGAGCGCGCTCGCCGAGGCCGACGTCATCGCGTGTGAGGACACGCGCGTGACCCGGAAGCTCCTGTCACGCGTCTCCTCACGCGCTCGCCTGATCTCCTACCACGCGCGGAACGAGCGCCAGCGCACCCCGGAGCTCGTAGCCCGGGTCGCCGGCGGCGAGTACGTGACCTTGGTGACCGACGCCGGCACGCCGGGCCTTTCGGACCCGGGGCAGCGGCTCGTCGCCGCGTGTATCGAAGCGGGTCAGCGGGTGGAGGTCGTGCCGGGACCCTCCGCGGCGGTCGCCGCGCTCGTCGTGTCCGGGCTCCCGACCGCCCGCTTCGTGTTCGAAGGGTTCCTCCCCCGCACGAAAGGCGATCGCCGTCGTCGCTTGGCACGTCTGGCGGGCGAGGAGCGGACGCTCGTGTTCTTCGAAGCACCGCATCGCATCAGCGCCACGCTCGCCGACATGGCCGACGTGCTCGGACCCCGCCGGGCGGCGTTCGCGCGTGAGCTCACGAAGATGCACGAGGAGGTCGTGCGCGGGACGCTACCGGAGCTCGCCGATGCGGCCGACGGGGTTCGCGGGGAGGTGACGATCGTGGTCGCCGGCGCGACGCCGCAGAAGGCGGAGTCCTCGCCCGCCGAGATCGCCGACCGCCTCCGCGTGGCGATCGCCGCCGGCGTCTCGAAGAAGGAAGCGATCGCCTCGGTCGCGACCGAACTCGGCGTCGCGAAGAAGGCCGTGTACCAGACGGCGATCGACGAGCGGCTCTAGAAGCGTTTCAGCTCGGCAAGGCAGGAAGCGCAGACGGGATGATTGCGGAACTGCCGCAACGCCTCCGCTCCGCCGCAGAACGTGCACGAGTTCAGCTGCTTCGAGAGGATGATCTTGTTGTCGTCGATCCCGATGTCGACGTGGTCGCCTTCGCGGATGTCGAACGACCGCCGGATCTCCGCCGGAAGGACGATCCTGCCGAGGTCGTCCACCTTTCGGCTAACACCCGTCGCGCGCAACGACTCCCCCTTGCGAAAGGCCGTGGAGCCGGATTATCGCGCGGGATAGACTGCCCCCACAAATGAGCGATTTCTACATCACCACGCCGATCTACTACGTCAACGACGTGCCGCACATCGGGCACGCCTACACAACGGTCGCGGCCGATACGGCGGCACGTTTCCACCGGCTCCGGGGAGACCGCACACGGTTCCTGACCGGGACCGACGAGCACGGCCAGAAGGTCGAAGAGGCCGCGCGAGCGCACGACATGGACGCGAAGGTGTGGACGGATTCGATGATCCCTCGATGGAAAGACGTCTGGTCCCGGCTGAGGATCTCGTACGACGACTTCATCCGAACGACCGAGGAGCGTCACGAAGGTCCGGTCAAAGCCTTCGTTCAGCATCTCTACGACGCGGGCGAGATCTACGCCGGCGAATACGAGGGGCCGTACTGCGTCGCATGCGAGCAGTTCTATGCCGAGTCGGAGCTCGTCGACGGCAACTGTCCGATCCATGGGCGGCCCGTCGAGCGTCTGAAGGAAGAGAACTACTTCTTCCGTCTCTCCAAGCACGCCGATTGGCTGCTCAACGATTACTACGCGCGGACGCCTGCCCCGGTGCAGCCGGAGAGCCGGCTCAACGAAGTGATCGGGCACGTGCGCGGCGGCTTAACAGATATCTCGGTGTCGCGGCCGTCGCTGGAATGGGGCATCCCCGTGCCGTGGGATCCGAAGCACGTGATCTACGTGTGGATCGAAGCGCTCCAGAACTACATCACCGCGCTCGGCTACCCGGACGGCGAGCACTTCAAGACGTTCTGGCCCGGCATGCATCTGATCGGGAAGGACATCCTCCGGTTCCACGCGGTCATCTGGCCCGCGATGCTGCACGCGGCAGGCGAGGAACCACCGCGCACCGTCTTCGCGCACGGCTGGCTGCTCGTGCGCGGAGAGAAGATGTCGAAGACGAAGCTCACCGGGATCCATCCCGATCAGCTCCTCGACGCGTTCGGCGCCGACGCCTACCGCTACTACTTCCTGCGCGAGATCGCGTTCGGGCAGGACGGGAACTTCTCGTGGGAGTCGATGGTGGCGCGCTACAACGCCGACCTCGCGAACGGCCTCGGGAACCTCGCGAGCCGGGTGCTGTCGATGATCGATTCGTATTTCGAGGGGTCCGTGCCGGCGCGGGGCCCGGCCGCCGGCGAGGAGGCGCTCGAACGGGCGGTCACCGATGCGCTCCCCGCCTACGTCCAAGCCATGGAGGGCTTCGCTTTCCATGAGGCGATCGACGCCGCCTTCTCGATCGTTCGCGAGGCCAACGGCTTCATCGTGGCGACGGCCCCCTGGAAGATGGCCAAAGACGAGGCCCAGCGCGGCGCGCTCGGGACGGTCCTTTGGTCGTCGGCGGAGGCCCTACGGGTGCTCGCGCTCCTGCTCTGGCCGGTCATGCCGGACGCCTGCGAGCAGCTCTGGGCCCAGCTCGGGATCGCGGAACCGCTCGCCGGGCACCGCCTGGAAGAGGCGGCGCGATGGGGCGGGCTCGCGCCGGGCACCCGCGTCGCGAAAGGCGAGGCGCTGTTCCCGCGCATCGCCGAACAGGCCTAGATGCTCGTCGATACCCACTGCCATCTCGACATGGTCGACGTCGAGGGCGCCCTCCAGCGCATGATCGACGCCGGGGTCGGACGTGCCGTCACGATCGGCGTCGATCTGGCGTCAAGCGAGTGGGCGGTTCGCGCCGCAGATGAGCATCCGGAGCTGTGGGCGACCGTGGGGCTTCACCCGCACGACGCGAAGGACCGGACCGATGCGCTCATGGCGCGCCTCGAGGAGCTCGCGGCACATCCGCGCGTCGTCGGCGTCGGCGAGGCCGGACTCGACTATCACTACGACAACTCGCCGCGCGAGATGCAGCGTGCGTCGTTCGCGGAGCACATCGCGCTCGCGAAGCGCACGGGGAAGGCGCTCGTGATCCACTCGCGCGACGCGTGGGAAGACACGTTCGCGATCCTCGAAGCGGAGGGGGCGCCGTCGCGCACGGTGTTCCACTGCTGGTCGGGCGACGAAACGCACGCGCGTCGTGCCGTGTCGCTCGGTGCGGTGCTGTCGTTCTCGGGAACCGTCACGTTCCGCAACGCCGGCGATCTCCGTGCCGCCGCGCACGCGACACCGATCGAGAGCATCGTCGTCGAGACCGACGCGCCGTTCCTCACGCCGCATCCGCATCGCGGCAAGAAGAACGAACCCGCGTACGTCCGCCACGTCGCGGAGGAGATCGCGCGCGTGAAAGCGGTGCCCATCGAGGAGATCGAACGCGTCACGACGGCGAACGCGTCGACGCTGTTCGGTTGGACCTGAGCCCGCGAGGGTAAGAGGTCCCGGTGCGCTGCGGCCTCGCCCCGGTTGGGTGCCGAGCGGACGCTCAAAGCGTCCAAATAGGACGTTTGGCAGGGCTGCTTGGCGGGTAAGAATGCCCAGTTTTATGCTGTTTACGTGGGGTTTTGGAGCCCCGGACGGCAACTGCTAGGGTCGCCAAGCAAGGCTTCCTACTTCCCCCGGTCTTCCCCCCGCCTCTCGGACCGGCTCCCGCACGCGATAAAGGAGGAAACACGTGCGCGCGAAGATAGCCCAGGCCGCAGTGGTCGCGGTTCTGAGTGTCTCCGCGATCGCCTACGGCGCGCTCGAGAAGCACGTCACCGTGCGCGTCGAGGATCAATCGATCAGGATGCGAACCTTCGCCGGGACGGTCGCGGAGGCGCTCGAAAGAGCTCACGTAAAGCTTGGCGAGAAAGACATCGTGACGCCCGACCTCACGACGAGCATCCACGAAGGATTGCTCATCGAGGTTCGTCGCGCGAAGCCGATCACATTGCTGTTGAACGGTCAGCCGCGCGAAGTCATCGTCACGGCTCGCACGGTGGAAGAAGTGATCGAAGAGTTACACCTGCGAACCTCGATGGCCGACTACGTCGGCGCGGCGCGAACCGCAAAGGTCACGCCGGGTATGACGCTCGTGTACCGCGAAGCGATCGGGATGCGCGTCGTCCACGACGGCATCACGGACACCGTCATCACGAACGCGGCGACGGTCCGCGACGTGCTCGCGGAGCTCGGCGTGACGCTCGTCGGTCAGGACGAAGTGTGGCCGACACTGGAGGCGGCTCCGGTACGCGGCATGGTGGTCAAGGTTCTTCGCGTCGGCACGCGGACCGAGACGGCGACGCGCTCGATCCCGTACCCGACGCAGTTCCGATACGACAAGTCGCTCGAACAGGGGACCCGTAAGGTCCGGCAGTCGGGCCAGAACGGCTCCCGTTTGGAGACCGCGCTCGTCACCTACAAGGACGGCAAGGCCGTCTCGCGCAAGGTCGTGTCCAGCAAGGTGGTCCGGAAGCCCGTTCCGAAGATCGTCACGATCGGATCCGGCCCCAAGTGCATCTGCACGAAGGGCACCCAGTCCGGAAAGGGCACCTGGTACGGGGCGCCGAGCATGACCGCGGCGCATCCGACCCTGCCGTTCGGTACGGTGGTCCGCGTGACCAACCTCGAGAACGGCCGGACGGTGACGGTGACGATCCAAGACCGGGGCCCGTGGGGCGAAGGTCGGATCATCGATCTGTCCAAGGACGCGTTCGCGCAGCTCGCGCCGCTGTCCGAGGGAGTCATCCCGGTTCGGATCCGCTGGTAGGCGGGCGGTTCCCGGGCCGCGATGCCTCCGCTCGGGCGGCGTGAGAGCAAGGAACTTCTCTCCCGTCACGGGCTGAGCCCGCGGACGTCGCTCGGCCAGCACTTCCTCGTCGATCCCAACAGCATCCGCAAGATCGTCGCGGCGGCGGCCCCGGAGCCGGGCGAGCAGATCCTCGAGGTCGGCGCCGGCCTCGGCGCGCTCACCGTCGGGCTTGCCGAGGCCGGAGCCGATGTCGTTGCGGTGGAACACGACCGCGGGCTTGCGCCGGCGCTGGACGAGGTGCTCGCCGGACGCGGCGTGCGGCTCGTGTGGGGCGACGCGCTCGCGCTGGACTACGATCGCGTGCTCGAGGGCCGCGCGACGCGGATGGTGTCGAACCTTCCGTACAACATCGCGACGCCGCTCGTCGTTCGGTTGCTCGAAGCTCAGCCGTTGATCTCGGAGCTCGTCGTGATGATCCAGCGCGAGGTGGGGGAGCGGCTCGCGGCCGAGCCGGGGACGGGCGCGTATGGAGGGGTCTCGGCCAAGATCGCGTATCTCGCCGACGCGCAGGTGCTGTTCGGGATCTCGCGGCGCGTCTTCCTGCCCGAGCCCGACGTCGATTCGGTCGTCGTCCGCTTGCGACGACGCATCGACCCTCCCTTGGAAGGCGACCGAGACCGGATCTTCGCCGTGATCGAGGCCGGATTCGCCACGCGACGGAAGACGATCCGCAACGCGTTGCGCGGCGCCGGCATCGATGCCGATGTTGTGGAGTCCGCGTTGGCCGCAGCGGGCGTTCCCGGCGGCGAACGAGCCGAGCGGCTCGGGCTTCCCGAGTTCGCGGCGATCGCCGGCGTCCTCGACGTACCGCGGGTCCGCGACCGATGAAGCTGATCGCCCCGGCCAAGATCAACCTCTATCTTGCGGTCGGCGCGCGTCGCCCGGATGGCCTGCACGAGATCGAGTCGGTGATGCAGTCGGTTTCGGTGTCGGACGAGCTGTCGATCGAGCCGGCCGAAGCCGTCACGTTCGACGTGGAACCGACGGGGGCGGCACCGGAGGACGAGACCAATCTCGTCGTTCGCGCGGTGCGCGCGCTCGCCTCCGCGGCCGGTGCTTCTGGAGGCGCTTCGCTTCGGCTGACGAAGAGCATCCCGACAGGCGCCGGGCTCGGCGGCGGTTCCTCGGACGCGGCCGCGACGCTCGTCGGCTTGAACGAGCTCTGGCGCTGCGGCATCTCGCGCAAGGCGCTCGAGAAGATCGGAGCCGGGATCGGCGCCGACGTTCCCTTCTGCGTCCGCGGTGGGACGGCGGTCGCGCGCGGCGCGGGTGAGGCGCTCGCCCCTTTGGTGGTTCGCTCCCGGCTCTCGTGGGTGATCGCTATGCCGTCCGAGTCGCTGGCGACCGCGGACGTCTACGCGCGCTTCGACGAGCTCGGCGCGGCTCCGGCCGAGAGCGATCCGTCGGGACTCGCCGACGCGCTGGCTCGAGGCGATCTCGATCGGATCGGGTCGTCGCTGCGGAACGACCTCGCCGAACCGGCGCTCAGCCTGGTCCCGTCGCTCGCCTCGGTGCGCGACGCGCTCGCCGGGGCCGGCGTCATCGGAGTCGTGATGAGCGGGAGCGGCTCGGCCTGGTGCGGCCTGGCGCGCGATGCAGCCCACGCGGAGGAGATCGCAGCGGCGGTGCGAGATCGCGTCGATCGAACATGGGCCGTCACGTCGCTGGACCGTGGGCCGCGGATCGCCGAGCGCTGAAAAGCGCATCGTTCCTAGCGGTTTCCGAGCCTGTTTCTGTCATACACACCCTCTACACTGGAAGCCATGACCTGTCCCTATCACGTCGCGATACGGGCTCGTGCCAGGGCGCTGCGCCGGGCCGGCTGGTCGCGCGCACAGATCGCTCGCGAGCTCGGAGTACGCAACAGCGGAGGACTGACGCACTGGATCAAAGACATCCCGGCGCCGCAGTGGACGCGTCGGCCGCGAGCGAAAGACGACCTGCGCGAGCACGCGATAACGCTGCGCCGCGAAGGGCGCTCTTATCGGGAGATCAAGGCGCTCCTCGACGTCTCCAAGAGCTCACTCTCGCTGTGGCTGCGCGACGTTGCGTTGACGGACGAGCAGCGTGCCGTTCTGGCGGAGAAGAAGGTGAGCGGAGCAGCCCGGCGGTCGGCCAGCTTGCGAGCGCGGCGGATCGCATCCGCCGAGCGGGTGAGCAGGGATGCTGCGGGTGCCGTGGGCCGTCTCACTCAGCGCGAACTGTTCATCGCCGGCGTGATCGCGTACTGGGCGGAAGGCTCGAAGTCCAAACCGTGGAATAGGCGAGAGCGGGTGACGTTCATCAATTCCGATCCCACGATGATCACGCTGTTCATCCGATGGTTGGGTTTGATCGGAGTGCCGCGCAGCTCCATGATCGCCCGCTTGCAGATCCACGAGAACGCTGATGTGGTCAGGGCGGAGAGGTTTTGGCGCGAGGTCACGGGCCTTCCAGAGGACCAGTTCCGGCGATCGACACTCAAGCGACACAACCCGGTGACGATCCGGAACAACATCGGCCTTCGTTACGTGGGCTGCCTTACAATCAACGTGCGAGCGAGCACAGAGCTCTATCGACGTATCTCAGGTTGGTATGAGGGGATCGTGAAGGAATTGGGGCGTCGGCCAATTGGCAGGCCGCTGGACCTTGGCTCCAGTAATGCGCGTTCGAGTCGCGCCGCCCCAGCGACGCGGCCATCAACCCTTTTCGAGCATTCTCAGGCGTACGGACGCCAACGTGCCGGACGAGCATGACCGGCAAAGCCCGGCCGCTCGCCGCCGTCGTCCTCGCCGCCGGCGAGGGCAAGCGGTTCAAGTCGGCGACCCCGAAGGTCCTCCACGCTCTGTGCGGCAAGCCGCTCGTGGCCTACGTGCTCGACGCACTGGAGCCGATCGACGCGCAACGA
>DATFGK010000095.1:0-11017 GCA_035249485.1 Actinomycetota bacterium
GCGCCTTCCTTGATCGTCGCGTAGATGTTGATCGTGTCGCCGGCCTTCGCATATCCGGCGAGACCGGCCACAGCGGGCAGCTCGACGGCGACCGCCTGCTTGCCCTTCGGAACCGTGAACGTAGTCACACCCGCCACGCCGGCCGGGCCGACGTTGACGGTACGCGTGTTCGGGTCCGGCGTAACCGCGGCCGCCGGCTGCTGGTTCGTCGGGGTCGCGACGGCCTTGTCGGTCGAGCGAAGGCCGAAGAATGCGAGAGCGGCGCCGACGAAGAAGACCGCCACGCCGATGACCAGGATGTTGTTCGACTTCTTGTTGTTCATGTCCATCTCCCCGACGAACTTGGCGGCTTGGCCTGAAGGTCGCCGGAGAGGTCCGAGGTGGGTCCCCGACCGGCGCCTTCGCCGGCCCCATGGATCAGCCGCACGTCAGCTGTGCTTACCTCAGAGAGAATCGGCAGAAGACCCGACCCATCAATAGTCCCGGCTGACTATTTCGCCGACGCCGTTCGAGTCAGTCGCGTAGTTCGAGGTCAATGCGGGCGTTGGCTACGTGGTGGAAGCTTCGAGCCATCGAGGCCGCAGCGCCCGTTAGGCGGGGGTGTGTCCGTTCCCTACGGTTTCGTGCCGGCGACCAGCAAGACCTCGCGCGAATCTTCGACCTGTTCGCCGAACTGCTGAGCGAACGTCGAGCGGGCCCGCTCCTCGAACGATCCCCAGCCCCGGTCGCCGAGCATCCCGTGGACGAAACGCCCGAGCGCCCGCGTGCCTTGCTCCGCGATGTAGTCGTCGCGATCCATCTTGAAACGGTAGGTGCGGCGCTCGACCTTCACCTGGCGCAGGCCCGCCTCGTGGAGCGTGTCCTTGAGCGTGCCGGCCGCGCCGAACCGCTCCCACCACGGCACCGCGTCCTTCAGCGCCGAGCGGACCATCTCCTTGCTCACGGTCGCCTCGACCAGGGAACGCCACGTGCGCTGGAGCTCGTCCTCTTCGGCGGCCCAGGTCGAGGCGACGAACCGGCCGCCCGGCTTGATCGTGCGGAAGAGGTCGAAGAGAGCAGTGTCGTAGCGTTTGAACTCCTGGAGCACAAAGCTGGCGACCACGACGTCGAACGTCGCGTCCCGGAACGGGAGCTGGATCGCCTCGGCCGCGGCGAGCCGCAATCCCGGCCGTGCGCGATGCGCGACTTCGAGCATCCGAGGCGCCATGTCGATCCCGACGGCCACGCCGCCGTCGCCTGCGGCGTGAGCCGCGGCGTCCGCCGCGACGCCCGTCCCGGTTCCGACGTCGAGGATGCGCATGCCGGGCCCGGTCTCCGCGAGCGAGACGAGGTCGGCCGCGACCGCCGCCGTCAGCGGTGCGCGGACGCGCTCGTAGGTGTCGGCGACGAGGTCGTACCGTTTCCAGTCGTTCATCTCGTGGGCAGCTGGTCCTTGAAGGCTCGGAGGGTTCCCGCTTTGAACAGCGGTGGGAAGAGTACCCGCGATACGACGGCCTGGCGCAGCCATCGCGGGAGGTAGGTCTCGAGCTTGTTGCGCTCGACGACGGTGATCACATCCTCGGCGACACGCTTGGCGGAGAGCGGCTTCGGGGTCTTGCGCTGATACGGGTGGCCGCGCGCGGCGAAGAACTCGGTTTCGACCGGGCCGGGGTTGACCATCGACACGCCGATCCCGCGCGGGGCGAGCTCGATCGCGAGCGCCTCGCTGAACCCGACGACGGCGAACTTCGTCGCCGAGTAGGCCGCCTCGAGCGGCGCGCCGATCCGTCCTGCGATCGAGGCGACGTTGACGATGTGACCGCGGCGCCGCTCGAGCATTCCGGGCAGCACGGCCTTCGTCGCGTACACGGTCCCGAGGTAGTTGATCTCCATCAGCCGCTCGAACGTCTCGACGTCGGTGTCGGCCACGGCGCCGAACGAGCCGATGCCCGCGTTGTTGACCAGGATGTCCGCCGGGCCGAGCTCGGTGACGAGCTTCGCGACGGCGTCCTCGGTCTGCGCCCGGTCGGCGACGTCGGCGACCGCAACGGAACCTCGACCGCCGACCTCGGAAAGGAGCGCACGGAGTTCATCCTCGGACCGCGAGATGAGACCGACCTGAGCGCCCTCGGCGGCCGCCATCCGGACGACCTCCCGGCCGATGCCGCGCGAGGCGCCGGTGATGAACGCGACCGAGCCGTGCCAGTTCATGGATGACCTCCAAGTCGGAGCTTTTCGGCCGGAGCCCGGAATCCTACGCCGGGCAGGGGATGGCGGTGCCGGGGCCCTCGGGGGTCGTGATCACGTCGCCGGCGATCTGGATGATCGTCGACGCGCAGTTGTCGACCTCGCCGCCGGGGATCTCGATAACCGACGCCGTCGGGTTCGCGATCTGGACGAGCTCGTAGACGCCGTCCGGCACGTCGGTGATGTTGATGAACTGGTCGGCGAGGTTCCAGCCGTAGACGTCGGCCCAGCCGACCTGCACGCCCTGCTCGACCCAGAGCTGCGGGCCGGCCGGGTCGATCTCGTCGGGGACGATGCAGTCGAACGGGAACACGTGCGCGCGCGGGCCGTTGCCGGTCTGCTCCCAGTACTCGTCGAGCATCAGCACGTCGATCACGCAGAAGCCGACCTTCTTGCCGACGCTGACGGGCTCGGCGGCGCGCCCGGTCTGCGCGCTCCACGGGTAGAGCTTCGTCTGACCGAAACCCTTGTAGTGAAGGTGCGCATGGACCTCATGGAACTCGTAGGTCTCGTTGAGCGGCGCGTCGACGAAGGAACCGTCGCTCGACATGATGCGCTGCACGATGATGTTGTCCTGCGGGCCCGGCGTGACGACCCCGGCGAGCCCGAAACGCACGACGAGCGGCCCCTCGCCGACGTTGGCGATCGTCTGGTTGAACCGCAGGCACCGCGTGGGATGCTCCGGGTTCTGCACGGTCTCCTCGACGTAGCAGGACAGCAACGGGTTCTCGGGGAACGGCACGAGGTTCAGCGCCGACGAGACATGGAAGCCGTCGGGCGGCGACGGCCGGAGGTTCGGCAGCAGTTGGTGTCCCTCGCCGGGCGGATCCAGCACCGGCTGTTCGACCTGGACCAGCCCTTCGTACGCGATCGTCTCGGCCGACGAGCCGGGCGCGAAGGTGTTCGAGGGGATCACGCGGGCCTGATAGACGCCGTCCGCGGCGTTCGGGATGAAGACGCTCTCGGCGTTGGAGTCCACGGCCGCCGACGAGGCGACGACGTTGCCACCCGCGTCGAGCACCTGAAGGTCGAGATCGATGACCCCGTCGTAGACCCACTTGATCGCGAACTCGACCGCGCCGGGTCCGTTCGCGTCCCAGAAGCCCGCGCCCAGCGCGACCGTCGCCGTGAACGAGTCGCACTCCGCGATGAGGCAGCGGACCTGCGGCACCGGGCTGACGAGCAGGAGTGGGTTGATCTCGCCGCCGGGGACGGTGCCTTCCCAGGTGAGGAGCGGCGTAGTCGGCGTCAAGGACCCGGCGTCGGGCGAGGCGGCCTGGGTTGGGAAGAGTGCCGCCACGACGAGGCCTATCGAGATCAGAACCGAGCGGATGCGCATGGGTTACTGATTCTCCGGCTTGCCGGGTTGCTCCTGCTCTCCGCCGAGTCCCGTGAAGTAGTCGAGGAGCCCGTCGGTGCCCGAGCCGTGCAGCGTCATCCCGCCGTCGATCACGATGTTCTGGCCGGTCACGAAGCGCGCGAGGTCCGAGCAGAGAAAGACGACGACGTCGGCGACCTCCTCCGGCGTGCCGATGCGCGCGAGCGGGGTCTTCTCGAGGAAGGCCTCCATACGGTCGGGGAACAGCTTGAGCGGCTCGGTGAGCTTGGTGTCGATCATGCCGGGCGAGATGGCGTTGACTCGCACGTTCGGCGCGTACTCCATCGCGGCGACCGCCGTGAGCGCGACGATCCCGGCCTTGGCGCTCGCGTACGGCGCCTCGCCCGCCGCCGGCCGCGTGCCCGAGATCGACGCCGTGTTCACGATCGCGCCGCCGTTCGCAGCCTTCATCAGGGGCGCGGCCGCGCGGATGCCGTTGAAGACACCGGTGAGGTGGACGCCGACGATGTCACCCCAGGCCTCCGGGGTCCACTCGTGGAGCGGTCCGAAGAACGAGGTTCCGGCGTTGTTGAACATGATGTCGAGCCCGCCCATCGCCTTCGCAGCGTCGTTCACGATTGTTGCGACCGCCTGTGTATCGCGGACGTCGGCGGTGAACGCGTGCCCGTCGATCTCCTTCGCAACCGCTTCCGCGGCTTCGGTCACGAGGTCGAGCACACACACCTCGGCGCCTTCAACGTGCATGCGTCGCGCCGCCGCGCGTCCGATGCCGGACCCGCCGCCGGTGATGAGCGCTTTGCGTCCTTCGAGCAGTCCCATGGTCACTCACCCATCCCTGCTCGGTGTGGGTGTGATTCTGGTCGTATAGCAGCCTCTTTCACACCCGCAGCCGCCATGATCACCGCCGGAACCAGCCGTGCGGGTCGAAGATGCGAAGCGTCCGGAGCTCCTCGCGGCCCGGCGGGTCTTCGGTCTTGAGCTCACGCGCGACCTTGAGATCCCATCCGCAGCGCTCGCGGCACTCCTTGGCGATCGCCGTGGGATCGTCGCCGAACACCGCCGTGAGCACGAACTCCCCCTGATCCTTCTCGTAAACGCCGAGCGTCGAGACGAGCGTCGTTACGCGCTCCCCCGGTCCCGTGATGTACGAGACCTCGTCGAGCATGCGCTCCTTCGATTGTGCGACGGTCACGACCGACTCGGTCGCGCACGTCGCGACGTCGTTCGCGCCGCCGGAACCCATCAACAGGTGCTTGCCCGGCACCATCGTCGAGTTGATGTTGCCGTGCTTGTCGACCTCGGCCGCTCCGAGCGAGCCCACCGAGCGCGCGTTCGCACCGCCGATGATGATCGCGAGCGTCGTGTCGATGTCGGCGAGCATCGTGCACGTCGGGAAGTTGCGCTGGTTGAAGAGCATCGGCTCGCCGGGCCGCGGCCAGTAGCCGACGAGCCCCATCTCGGCGACGAGATCGACGACGTGCCCCTCCTCGGCGAGGTCGTACGCCGCGAGCCACGCCGCGAGGTTGGCCATCCCCGCACCGGCGAGCATCGCGGTCGCCTTCGTGCGGCCGGCCGCGCGCTTGAGCGCGCGCGAGGCGGCGACGATCGCCGACTCGATCGCGGTCGGCGGCTCGTCGAGCGCAACTTGCGGGAGCAGCGCCTCGAGATCCTCGCGCCAGGAGTCCGGGTGTGCGCGGCGCCGCAGCTCTTGGATGCGCTCTGTGCCGAGCTTCTCGAGATAGGCCTCGTGCGTCTCGCAGTCGAGCACCCACTCTTTGATCCATGCGTCCATCACGGCGGGGTCTTTCGAAGCCTTCCGGATGTCGACCCAGAAGTCGTAGTCCTCGCCGTAGCCTTCGATGCCCTGTATGCCCGCGGGCCGCAAGCCGCCTGGGTGCCCGCCTAGCGATGCCTCGACGACGGCCCGCACCGCCGACGCGGGCAGGCGCGTCATATACGCGTGATCGCGCACGAACGACGGGTCGACGACCGTGTCCACGGTCACGATCGCACCGCGCCGGGCCGCGAGCGCACCGGAGAGGTTCTCCATCAGCGGCGGCGCGACGAGGACGTTGCCGTGGGGATCGGCGGCGGGCGCGTGAAAGATCGACACGTCGGGGGTCAGTGCTCGGATCGCGAGGGTTCCGTCCCCGAGGTCTTTGATCAAGTTCGCGTTGTCCTTCTCCATGCTCGAGCCCTTGAGCGAGGTGGTCGTCCCCCACGCGAGACCGCGCGCGCCGGCCGCCAGCCGCTGCGCGAAGGTCAGGATCGACCAGTGCTCGAACTCGACGCCGTCGGCCCAGGCCTTCTGGTAGACGGGGTTCGGGCCCGGCGTCAGGTAGGAGTCGCCCGCCCAGCTGGTCACGATCTTGCGCGCGAGCCCGGCGTGGACGAGCGGCGCGTACCCACTCGAGACCTGAACGGCTTGCAGCTCGAAGCCGGGGTCGGTGCCGTGGAATCGCCGGAGGACTTCCCAGACCGCGGCGCTTCCTCGGGTGTGGGTCATGCCGAGATGGAGCGCGTCGCCGGGCCGGATCGCCTCGTCGACCGCGTCCGAGAGCGAGCGGACCTTGTCGGTGGAAGGCTCGGGCACCGCGAACCGGCGCTCGATCCACTCGCGGATCTCGGGGTCGGCCATCGCGCAGAGTGTAATGAGGAGTCGCCCCCGACCCGGAACCGGCTCGCCCGATTGGTCCCGGCGACCCGGCCCTGTACCATGACGTGACCCGCGCGTCACGTGACACAAATGGTGTCAGGTGAGGCCGGGACGGGGGACACCCAACATGGCCAAGGCCTCGGGCAAGAAGACCGCCGCCAAGCCGGCGCCGGGCGGACGCGACAACGGCTCCACGACCGCGCGAACCCGGAACGAGGGCGAGGTCCGCGTCCTCGGAGAGCAGGGAGAGCGCACCCGGCAGCGGCTGCTCGACGCCGCCAAGAAGGTCTTCCGCGAGCGCACCTACCCCGAGACCCGCGTCGACGACATCACCCAGGAAGCCGGCACGAGCCACGGCGCCTTCTACCTCTACTTCTCCAACAAGGCCGAGGTCCTCGAGGCACTCGCTATCGGCACCGCCGAGCGCATGTACGTGCTCGCCGATCAGCTCGAGGGCATCGAGCGCGGCGAGGCCGGCTTCGAGCAGCTGCGCCGCTGGATGGAATCCTTCATCGACAACTACGAGGAGAACTCACCCGTCGTCGTCGCATGGATGTCTGCGCGGCCGCAGGACGAACGGTTCGACAAGCTCGGGCGCGAGGTGCTCGCGAAGTTCGCCGGTCGCATCGCGCAGGCGATCCGGCACTCGACGAGCCGCACCGACCGGCACGCGGTCCACCCCGGCATCGCCGCGGTCTCGCTCGTCGCGATGCTCGAACGCTTCTGTTACTACTGGCTCGTTCGCGGCGGCGAGTTCCGGCGTCAAGAGGTGACCGAGACGCTCGCGGCGATCTGGCACCAGTCGATCTTCGGCGCTTCCCACCGCGACTGACGCGGATGGAGCTCCTCCTCTCCGACGAGCAACGCGCGCTCCGCGACGCCGCGCGGACGTTCCTGGAGCGCGAGGCGCCGATCGGGTACGCCCGCGCGATGATGGACGACCCGCGCGGCCGGCGAGACGACGTCTGGCGGAAGATGGCCGACCTCGGCTGGATGGGACTGCCCTTCCCGGAAGACGCCGGCGGTGTCGGTCTCGGCTTCACGAGCCTCGCGATCCTGCTCGAGGCGATGGGGCGCGTCGTGCTCCCGGGGCCGTACTTCCCCACCGTGGTGCTCGCAGGGCTGGCGGTGCTCGAGGCGGGGTCGGACGAGCAGAAGAAGGATCTGTTGAGCTCGATCTCGGCCGGGGATCTCACATTCGCGGCCACGCTGACGGCGAACGACGTGGAATCCAGGCCCGACGGCGACCGCGTGGTCTTGAACGGCACCGCGCGCTACGTTTTCGACGGCGCGGCCGCGGATAGGCTCGTGGTCGCCGCGGGCGGCGAACTATTCGTGGTCGATGGAGAGGATCTGTCCGCGACCCCGGTCGAAGTCATCGACCAGACGCGCAAGGTCGCGCACCTCCAGTTTCAGAACGCTCCCGCCGAACGACTGGGCGATGGCGGCTCATCGAACGCGATCGAGCGCGTTCTTGATCGCGCGTACGTCGGACTCGCGGCGGAGATGCTCGGTGGAACCGAGCGCGTGGTCGAGCTCTCGGTCGCGTACGCGAAAGAGCGTGAGCAGTTCGACCGGCCGATCGGCTCGTTCCAAGCGGTGAAGCACCGAGCCGCCGACATGCTCCTCGACGTCGAGTCCTTGCGGAACGCGGTGTCGTTCGCGGCGTGGGCGGTCGAGCGCGACCACCCCGACGCGTCGATCGCGGCCTCGATGGCGAAGGCCTACGCCTGCGACGCGTACCGCCGCGTCGCCTCGAGCGGGATCCAGGTCCACGGCGGCATCGGCTTCACCTGGGAGCACGACATGCATCTGTACTTCAAGCGCGCGAAGGCCTCCGAAGCGGCGTTCGGATCCGCCGACTACCACCGCGAACGTCTCGCGGGTTTGCTCGAGGCTCGGTACTCCGGCGACTGACTACTTCACGAGCAGCGCGCCGGTCATCCCGAAGTTGTAGTGACCGTTCACGTTGCAGAAGTAGCGGATCAGCCCCCCCGCGTTCGCCGGCACCGTCCACGACACCGTGACCGGCCCGGCGCGCGCCGGCGTGACGCGGTCGCCGCAATCCCCTTCCGGCGTCCCGTTCTCGAAGCACACGGCGTGGCCGGGGCAACCGGCGATCGCGTCGCACAGCGAATCCTTATAGGTCCACACGATGGTGTCGCCGGGGTGGACGACGTCTCGGAAGATCAGCGTCGCCGCGAGCGCGTTCTGATGGATGAACCCGTTGCCGGTGGGGTTGCGCACGTAGACGAAGTCGATCGGCAGACACTGGTTCCCCTGGCAGTAGCGGAAGTTCGAGATCGTGACGTTGACGGTCGCAGCACTGCTGGGGATCACACCGGACACACAGATCGCGAGAGCGAGAAGCGGGAGCACCAGCCGTCGCCTCATTCGGGACCACCTCCACGGCAAGCGTGACATCCGTGACGAACCCGGTCAATGAGGATACGGCCGTGGCGAGGCGGAAGTTCGGTTAACCAGGCGGTTCGCCGGCCGGCTCGCTCCGCAGCGTGACGACCTGCGGAAGCCCGACCATCGCGACGACGCGCTGGAGCGGCGACTCTTCCGGGAGCACGATGCTCAGTCGCTCGCCCACCGTGCGGGCCAGAGAGAAGAGGAGACGCAAGCCCGCGCTGTCGATGTACTCGGTCCGGCTCAGGTCGATCACGATCCGGCTCGTGTCGTCGAGGGCCGCGCGGATCTCTTCGTCGACGGTCCCGGCGTTCGCGAGGTCGATCTCGCCTTCGAGCCAGAAGACGATCTCGTCCGGGCCCCGGCGATGGACGACGTTCACGACCGGGCCCCCTTGTGGAGCGGAGCACGGAACGTGACGGTCGTACCCTCCGGGGTCTTCTCGATCGTCGTTCCCTCGACGAGGGCGTGGATCAACGGGAGGCCGCGGCCGCGGTCCTCCTCGGGCGGCGAGTCGTTCCAGCGGCCGTGATCGTGCACCGACATCGCCACGCGGCCGTTGGACGGCCGAGCCGTCACCGTAATCGACGGCGCGGTCGGCTCGAGCGCGTGCTCGATCGCGTTCGCGGCCGCCTCACTTACGGCGAGTGTCACGTCGAACATCTCCTCGTCCCCCATGCCGGCCGTGCGCAGCCAGTGTCGCAGCCGGTGACGAAGCGCCGCCACATAGACCGGCAGCGCCGGGATGCGGAGCCGTAACTCGCCGACGGGGTCCGGCGAGACGGTCACCGCGATCGCCGCGACGTCGTCCTCCCCCTCACCGGCCTCCATCATCTTCCGCACGACGTGCTCGACGAGGATCGTGGGGTCGCCGCCGCTGGCACCGGCGGCGTCGACCAGCTGCTTGAGCCCGGCGTCGAGCGACCGCCGCCGCCGCTCGATGAGGCCGTCCGTGTAGAGGAGCAACGTGTCGCCGGGGTGGAGCATGAGCGCGGTGTCGGAATAGACGACCTCTTCCACCGCGCCGATCGCGATCGAGGGCACGAGCTCCTGGAACCGAACCGTGCCGTCGGCGGTGACGATCAGCGGTGGCGTGTGCCCCGCGCTCGCGACCCGCGCGAAACCGCGCGCCGGATCGATCAGCACCCCTGCGACCGTGCAGAAGTACGCGTCGCCCAACGTGTTGACGAGACCGTTCAGACGGCCGAGCGCGTCGGCCGGCGTGTACCCCTCGAGCAGGAACGCGCGGAACGCGTTCCGTAGCTGGCCCATGATCGCGGCGGCGTGGATCCCGCGGCCGACGACGTCGCCGGCCGCGATCGCGAGGGAGCCGCCGGGAAGCGCGAGCGCGTCGTACCAGTCGCCGCCGACCTCAGCCTCCGGGTTGCCCGGCGAGTAGTGCGCGGCCAGCAGCAGCCCGGGGATCTCCGGGAGGCGGTCGGGGATGATGCTCCCCTGCAACGTCGCGGCGAGCCGGTGCTCGCGCTCGAAGAGCTGGAGGGCTTCGAGGCGCGTCCCGGTCAGGCGCGCCAGCTGCCCGAGGATCGCACGGTCCTCGCGTTCGAACGCCGTCCCGCCGCTGCGCGACGCGCAGAGCCACGCCAACGTGGTCCCCTCGGCGCCGTCGATCGGGAGGGCCAGCTCGCACGCGACGGCGTCCTTCCGCGATGTGATGTCGATCGTCACGTCGGAGCCGAGCAGCGCGGCGGCCATGCCCGCCACGATCTGCCGGGCCGCGTCGACGGAGCGCGCGCGGCCGAGCTCGGCGGCCGACTCCATGAGCCATCCGGCGTCGGCGCCGTCGATGAGAAGGGCCCGGCCGGCCCTGGCCTCGCCGCCCCCGATACCGCCCGTCACGTGCGGAATGATGTCACAGAGCGCGGTCACGGAGCAGGGCCGACACCGGCAGATACGGACCTGACGCGCTTGTCAGGTCGGGGGGTTTCCGGGGTATGCTTGCTTCCACAACGCCCGACGCTGGGGTTCCCCAAGGGGGTCATCGATGGGTCGCAAGAAATACGAGATCATCTCCGCCGACGTCCACATCCTCGAGCCGCCGGACATCTGGGAGAAGCACCTCCCGAAGAAGTTCGCCGATCACGCGCCGAAGCTCGTCAAGGACCACGAGGGCGGGGACGCCTGGCAGTTCTCCGTCGGTGCGCCAGACCCCATCGGCTTGGTATCGACCCCCGGGCGGCGCTTCGAGGAGTTCCGCTGGTTCGGCGTGACCTACGAGGAGACGCGGCCCGGCTGCTGGGACGGCAAGGAGCGGCTCCGGGACATGGACATCGACGGGGTCGACGCCGAGGTGATCTTCCCGCCGCAGCGCACGATGGGCCACTGGCTCTCGATGCCCGACGAAGAGGTCTCGCTCGCCGGGA
>DATFGK010000096.1:0-8790 GCA_035249485.1 Actinomycetota bacterium
GGTCCCGACCAGTCGGTTCCCGGCCGTCGCATCGTCCGTGCCCCACCACAGCGGCACCAGACCGAGGCGGATCGCCGCGCCGGCGAGCACGAGCGCCCCCGCGGTCGTCGAAAGATCCGGCGGCAGCCGGGTCCCCGACTCCACCGCGGTTCCGATCCCGAGCAGAACCACGACA
Source organism: Actinomycetota bacterium (assembly GCA_035249485.1). GTDB lineage: Bacteria > Actinomycetota > AC-67 > AC-67 > AC-67 > DATFGK01. Next base: position 176 of record DATFGK010000096.1, read on the forward strand.
TCCGACAGCGCGAGCGCCGCAACCGCACGCCGCGCCAGGATGCCCGGCGGCTCGCCTCTGGAAGCGACGAACATCGCGCACGCGAACGCGAGCGTGGACACCGGAAGCGTGACGGCGAGCAAGTGGACCTCGCGCACGAGCAGCGGCGCCACGCCTGCCGCACTCGCGGCGAACAGCGCGGCCTCCGTCGTGCCGGGTCGCCGAAGCGCACCCGCACGCGCGATCCCCGCGACGATCGACGCCACGGCCCCGAGCGCGAGCAGCGCCGTCCATGCATCGGTCGAGAACCCCCGCCAAGAGACCGCCTCCGCCGAGGCCGACCGCACCAGTGCGGCGGCGGCTCCACCGAGCATCGCCGCGCAGCAGATCGCAACGAGGATGCGCCGCTGAGCCGGAGCGACGCCGAACGTGATCGCGATCACCGCTCCCGCGAGCGGCGCAAGCATCAGCAACAGGAGCGGGACGCTCACGGCTTGCCCCCGAGGCTCACCAGCACGAGTCCGCCGGTCGCGATCGCGCCGGCGACCACCGGGAGCGAGAAGGGCATCAACAGCCGGACGCGACGCCCGTACCACGCGGCGGCGAGCAGCGCGACGATCCCGCCGGCCCACCAAGCCGCGTCGACGCCGTCGACGACCTGCGGGCCGATGAAGAGCGAAACGATGAGCGCGGCCTCGGCGAGGACTCCAATCGCCTCGAGCCGGGTGACGGCCGCCGGAGGCACGACCCGGCCGGCTGCAGCTCGACCTGCCGCCGTTTCCGCTCCGATCGGCGTCCGGGCGATGAGCGCGATACCGGCGGCCGCGAACGCGAGCCAGGTGCCGGCGACGGTGAGCGCCGGCCCGTTGAAAAGGGCGGGACCGATCACGGCGTTCCCGCCCCGGACGTCGGCGAGCGCGGTCGATCCTGTACGCGCGACCACGGCTGCGAGCGCGATCGCCCACGCGGGCGCGAGCCACGCGCGCGCACGTAACGCGCGAGCCGCTCCGCCAGCCAGGATCGGACCGGCTCCGACGAGCACGCCGAGCGCGGCCGTGCGGATCGACACGGCGAGGAGGAGCGCGAGGACGATGCTGCCCTCGTACCTGCCGGAGATCAGGAGCGTGGCGCCGACGACTCCGGCGGCTCCCGAGGCGAACGCGACCCGCGAGCGAACGCTCACGCGGGCAAGTCTAAGAGGAAGTGGAGGGAAGGAACGGGATGCTTATCCGGCGCGGCGGCCGGCGGCAAAGCTCCTGACGAGGTGATTCCAGGAGCAATCGATGCATACCTCGACGATGTAGCAGACGAACTCGTTGACCTGGCCGCGCAGCTCACGGAGCTCGACGCGACGGCGGGGCCAGCCGTTGTGACGCTTGAGGTCCTTGCCGTAGGTGTAGAGGACGAGCCGCAGGCCGGTGTTGCCGCAGACCGGGCACTGCTCGGTGGTCTTCTCGCCGATGTGGCGGGCGGCGCGGATGAGCTCGGGGTGGGCGTCGCAGACGTCGATCCGCGACACCATGCCGGTACGCAGCTGCCGAAGCGTCGCGCGCTTCGCCATCCGATAGTCGATGGTCGCCATGGAGATGCGGCATTGTACTTCGCGCCCCCGACGCTCTGGAAGGGTCAGTTACAGACTCTGCCGGGACGTCCCGCATGGCCCGCTCGAGGCGTCCAGAGGCTCCCACCCGGGGACTCCGGGGACCGCCCCGCCCGCGTAACTTGACACCCCCACGGGCCTTCGGCAGGATATCGGAGCGATATATCGGTCCGATATATCGGTCCGCTACATAGAGTGGCGGTTGGCGACAGGATCGCCCCGATCTGAGCGGTTCAAAGGAGCTGGAACGGATGTTGGAACTCGGAGTGCTGGGTCTCCTCAAGGAGAAGCCCATGCACGGCTACGAGCTGAAGCAGCGGCTCGCCGAGCAGCTTGGTCCGTTCGGGCGTTTCTCCTACGGATCGCTCTACCCGACGCTCAAGCGTCTCGCCAAGGACGGCGCGGTCGAAACCGACCTCCCCAAGACCGAGGCGTCGCGGCGCAAGAACGTTTACCGGATCACCCCGGCCGGAGAGAGCCTCTTCGATGCACTGCTCGAGGAGTCCGGCCCGTCGGTGACCGAGGAGCGCAACGCGTTCATGCTCCGGCTTGCTTTCTTCCGCTACATGAAGCCGGAGACCCGTACGCGGCTGATGGAGAGCCGGCGCGGGTACCTGCAGGGCCGCCTGCAGAAGATGGCGGCTTCGCTCAAGAACGTGAAAGAGAAGATGGATGCGTATTCCGTCGAGCTCATGCGCTACGGCGTCAACGAGGCCGAGCACGACATCCGTTGGCTCGACGACATGCTCGAGACCGAGCGGCGTAATGGGAACGGAACCAACTCCAACGCCGCGGCGCCGACACCTGAGGGCGCTCGATAAAGGGGAGCCATTCATGAAGAACGGAACGAAGAGGGTGCGGGTTGCGATCGCTGGGGTCGGCAACTGCGCGTCTGCCCTCGTCCAGGGCGTTCACTACTACGCAGACGCGGATCCCGAAGACGACGTCCCGGGTCTGATGCACGTCGATCTCGGCGGCTACCACGTCGGAAGCGTCGACTTCTCGGTCGCGTTCGACGTCGACGCCAAGAAGGTCGGCCGCGATCTGTCAGAGGCGATCGCCGCGCAGCCGAACAACACCATCAAGTTCGCCGACGTGCCCCCCATCGGCGTCGAGGTGTTGCGCGGTGCGACGCTCGACGGTCTCGGTCACTACTACCGCGAGATGGTCGAGGAGTCTCCGGCCACCCCGGTCGACGTCGCCAAAGCGCTGCGCGACTCGAACACCGACGTGCTCGTCTCGTACCTGCCCGTCGGCAGCGAGGCTGCGACCCGCTTCTACGCGGAAGCCGCGCTCCAGGCAGGCGTCGGGTTCGTCAACTGCATCCCGGTGTTCATCGCATCGAAGCGCGAGTGGGCCGACCGCTTCCGCGCCGCCGGGCTGCCGATCGTGGGTGACGACATCAAGAGCCAGGTCGGCTCGACGATCATCCACCGCTCGCTCGCGAAGCTGTTCGAGGACCGCGGCGTGCACCTCGACCACACCTATCAGCTGAACTTCGGCGGCAACATGGACTTCATGAACATGCTCGAGCGCGAGCGTCTGCAGTCGAAGAAGATCTCGAAGACGCAAGCGGTGACCTCGAACATGCGCCGGACGCTCGGCAAGGAAGACATCCACATCGGGCCGTCGGATCACGTCCCCTGGTTGCAGGACCGCAAGTGGGCGCACATCCGGCTCGAGGGCCGCGAGTTCGGCAACGTGCCGCTCGTCGTGGACCTCAAGCTCGAGGTCTGGGATTCGCCGAACTCGGCCGGCATCGTGATCGACGCCGTCCGCTGCGCCAAGCTGGCGCTCGACCGTGGGATCGGCGGGCCGCTGATCGGGCCTTCGGCGTACTTCATGAAGTCGCCGCCGGTGCAGTACCCGGACGATGTCGCCCAGCAGATGGTCGAGGCGTTCATCACGCCGGCGCAGATCTCGACCAACGGCAACGGCTCGCACCGCGCCACGGCCCCAGCGCGTCTCGTCGACCGCGCGTAGCTCCCGAGGTCCGCTTTGATCGGGCCGGCGACAGCCGGCCGGAGCACCCGGCAGCGCATCCGCGAGGTCTTCACCTCGTCGGGATTCCGACGTTTGGTCGTCACTCGCGTCACGTCGCAGATCGGCGACGGACTCTTCCAGCTGGCCGCGGCGGACCTCCTGCTGTTCGACGATCCCGGCGCGAACCCGGCGTTGAAGCTCACCGCGCTCGTTGCCGTCACCCTCATCCCGTTCAGCGTCGTCGTGCCCTTCGTGGGGGTGTTCATCGACCGCTGGGATCGGCGGAAGATCCTGACCTATACGCCGTTGGGTCGAGCCGGACTGGCCGCGCTCCTTCCGTTCACGATCTTCGGGACCTCCGAGTCGCCGGTCTTCTTCGTGATCGCCCTCGTCGTCCTCTCTGCGAACCGGCTGTTCCTGGCGACGATGTCGGCCGTCCTACCGTCGATGGTTCCCAAGGAGGACCTCCTCGTCGCGAACTCGGTGGCGGCGACCGGCGGAAGCATCGCGACCGTTACCGGTCTCGGGATCGGCGCGGCGACCTCCGCGGCGTTCGGGGGGACCCGCGCGGCGCTCGTCGCGGCCGTCGCCTTCGCCGTCGCCGGCGTGCTGGCGCGGCGGCTCCCGATCGCTCCGCACGCGCCGCGTCTTCACGACCGGCTGTGGAGCGAGGTCCGCGTCGTGCTCGAGGACATGGTGGCCGGCGTCCGTCGGATCGCGCAGAGCCGTCGCGTGCCGTTCGCGCTTACGGCGGTCGGTGCCGGTCAGTTCTTCGTCGGCACGACGACCGGAGCGACAACCGTGATCTTCATCTCACAGCTGGGTCTCGGCATCGGGTCGGTCGCCACGTTGCTCGCGGCGGTCGGGATCGGGCTGGGTGTCGGCGTCGTCCTGGTCCCGCTCGTCGCGCGCAGGATCCGGGAAGACTTCATCGTCCCGATCTCGTTCGCGATCGGATCTTCGGGCGTGCTGCTCGCGTCGACGTCGCTCTCGCGCGGGCGCCTGACGGCGGCCGCCGGGATCGTCGGGCTCTCGTACGCGTTCGCGAAGATCCCGGTCGACACGATCGTCCAGGAGGAGATGCCCGACGGCTTCCGCGGACGCGCGTTCGCCGTCTACGACATGCTGTTCAACATCGCGCGCGTTGCCGGCACCGGCGCCGCCGCGCTCGCCGTTGAAGCGGGCGCGCCGCTCGACGGGGTCATGATCGCGTCGAGCCTCGGGTACCTCGGTACCTCCGGGGCGCTGTTCGCTTGGGCACGTAGGATCGTGGACGTGCGCAAACGGAAGCGCTCGTCCGACGTCCGGCCGGCCGCCGGCTTCACGTTGCCGGCGGGGGAGATGGTCACCGTTCGCGCGTACGCGGGATCGCGCGCCGACGAGGAGCCGCGAGCGATCGTGGTCGCCGGCGACGAGGTCCCCATCGAGGAGATCGAATGGCGGGCCGTCGTCGAGCGCTCGGGGGAGCGGCGCCGGGTCTTCGTCGTGCGGGTCGGCGGGAAGCGGGTCCGCCTCGCGCACGTGGAACCCTCTTCGCTCTGGGAAGTCGAACGAGTGATGGCCGATCCGGATGAAGCCCGGGACGAGCGTCCTACCTAAAGAGCGTTTCGGCAGGAAGACCGGCCCGATCCGTCGAACGGCTCATACGAACGGGCACTGGGGAGGGCCTGGACGGGCGGTCCCCAGATGGCCCGTTCGGGGTCTCCAGCGCATCTTCTGCGAACCGAGGTTCGTTGGAGAGGGCAGGAGCAAAGGGATGCGACTCACCGATTACGTGCGCACGGTCCGCGCTCGGGGGCGAGCGTCGAACCGGGCGAAAGCTCGCCGCAAGCCATCGGTCGCCTTCGTCCTCTCCGGCGGCGGCGTCCTCGGAGCGGCGCAAGTCGGACAGCTCCAAGCGCTGGTCGAAGCCGGCATCATCCCCGACGCGGTCGTCGCGACATCGGTCGGAGCCCTCAACGGCGCGGCCGTCGCCGCGGACCCCACCCCCGAAGGGTGCGCCCGGCTCGCCGAGGTCTGGCGCGGGCTCAAGACCGAAGACATCTTCCCCGGCAGCCGCTTCGCTCGCGCATGGAACATCGTCTCGCGCGGCGATCACATCCATCCCAACACGGGGCTCCGTCGCCTCGTCGAGCAGCTTCCGGCCGGTTCGTTCGAGGACACCGCCATCCCCGTCTGGATCTCCGCGACGAACCTGCGTACCGGCGACGAGCATTGGTTCTCGCACGGATCGCTCATGCGCGCGATCCTCGCGTCCACAGCGCTGCCCGGCATCTTCCCGCCGGTCGCGATCGACGGGGAGCTCTATATCGACGGCGGGGTCGTCAACAACGTCCCGATCTCGCGTGCCATCTCGCTGGGGGCGAAGCGCGTCTACGTGCTGACCTGCGGCACGGCGACCGGCGGTCAGCGGCCGATCCGCCGTCCGCTCGACGTCCTCGTCCAGGCGTTCGCGCACGCGCGCCGCGCGCGGGTACCGCAAGACATCGAGCACTTCGGTACCACCGCCGAGATCATCATGATGCCGACCTTCGATCCCGGATACATCGCATACAACGACCCGTCGCAGAGCACCCGCCTGATCGAGCGCGCGCACGCGATCTCCGCTTCGTTCCTCGCTGCCCCCACCGCGATCGAAGCGACCGCGCAGGCCTGACTCACCGATAGAAGACCCGCCACGCCGACGGCGGCCAGTAGCAGACACGCGCCACCCCGCTGATCTCGCTTCGATCGACCGGCCCGTAGTGCCGGCTGTCGGTCGAACGCGCGCGATCGTCGCCGGCGACCGCGAACTGATCGAAGCCGAGCGTGATCTCGTCCGCACCGACCGCGAAGCGCCCGCCGGGCGTCGCGACGATCCGCTTCACATGCTCGACGCCGCCCGGACGACGAACGACGACGACCGCGCCGAATCGCGGATCGTCTCGCATCGGAGCGACGGCGACGAGCGAACCGGCGGGCAACGTGGGCTCCATCGAGTCTCCCTCGACCCGCACAGGCGCCCAGCGCGCGCGCCGTAGCGTGACGGCTGCGAGAACCGCGGCGCCGAGACCCACGATGGCGCGCCTGAGCAGGCGGTTCGATTGCACCATGACCGGTGGGGGATGCTATACCTGCCGGCGTTATCGGCACCGACCACCCGAAGGAGGACGGCGATGGTCAAGGACTGGCTGAACCCGACGCGTGTCGTCCGGGCACACTGCGACCTCCCGTGCGGCGTCTACGACCCGGCCCAAGCCCGCATCGAGGCCGAGTCCGTGAAGGCCTGCCAGGAGAAGTACCAGGGCAACGAGGACCCGGAGTTCCGTGCCCGCGCGATCACCATCAAGGAAGACCGCGCCAACATGGTGAAGGAACACCTCTGGGTCCTCTGGACCGACTACTTCAAGCCGGAGCACCTCCAGAAGCACCCGCAGCTCCACGACCTCTTCTGGAACGCCACCAAAGAAGCCGGCGCCGCGAAGAAGTCCGTGGATCCGGCACAGGGCCAGAAGCTTCTCGACCTGATCGACGAGATCGCGAAGGTCTTCGCCGAGACGAAGAAGAGCTAGTTCGGGCGTACGAGAAGGGCCCGGCTGTCACCCTCCCTCAATCCGAAAGCGTTTTGAGGATTTCGGGAGGGCGCAGCCGGGCCCTTCCCTAGCTGCTCAGACTTCGTCGACCAGGCACGTCCTCATGTCGGCTGGTGTTTTCCTAAGGGAAGGGGTGGGCCGCCCGTCTGACCGCATCCTCAGAACGCTTTCGGATGCGGGCGGACGGGCGGCCCACCCCTACACCGTCGGAACGCTACATGCCCTTGCTGAGTCCGATCACGTGGCCTTCGGGGTCGGCGAAGTGGGCGAGGGTGATGCCTGCGCCCGGGACTTCCATCGGGGGGTTCACGGTCTTGCCGCCGAGCTTCTCGATCTTATCGAGAGCCTTCTGGAGGTCGTCGACCTCGATGTAGACGGTGACGCTGCTGGAGCCGTCGGGCGGGGTGCCGATCCCGCCGTTGATGCCTTTGCCGGCGTGAGTGTCGACCATGCCGTAGTTCATCGGGTTGTTGTCGTCGACGTGCCAGTCGAACGCCTTGGCGTAGAACTCGCCGAGGGCCTTGCCGTTGCTGCCGTTGATCTCGAAGTGCGTGACCGCGTTACCCATCACTCTTCTCCTTTGTTCTCGATCCACGGATCCGTTCCAGGGTCGCCGCCGGCGGCAGCGATACTGAGCCGCTCGAGGAAGTGGTCCCAACCCTCGACGTGGGCCGTGGCGGCCTCGCTCGAGGGGAAGTCGCGGTGCTCGAGGCGCACGACCGTCTTGGCACCTTCCGGACGCAGGGTGATCTCGACCGTGCTCGTTCCCGGCTGAACCGGGCTGTTCGGGTCCTCCCATCCCCAGGTGAACACCACGCGCGAGTTGGGTTCGATCGTCACGTACTCGCCGCGCGCGGTGTTGCGGGGTGTCACGACGACCCGATAGACCCCGCCGGGCTGTGGATCGAGGTCCGCCTCGATGCCTTTCCATCGGAGCATCTTCTCCGGCTCGGTGAAGAATGGGAAGATGGTCTCCGGGCTGGCGTCGATCGTCACTTCACGGACGACGACGTCGGTTCGCTGCTCGGTTCCGGGCACGCTTCCTCCTTTCGTCGCGCTCCGCTTCGACCTTCAGCCGCTGCAGTCCCGCGTCCCAGTAAGACTCGAGGAACGCTTTCAAGTCACCGAGACCTTCCGGGGCCGCCCGGTACAGCCGTCGGTTGCCATCTCTGCGCTCTCGCACGAGGTTCGCTTCCCGGAGGACACGAAGGTGCTGGGAGATCGCCGCGTGGGTCACGTCGAACCGCGACGCGATCTCACCCGCCGCGAGCTCCCGGTCCCAGACGAGACGCAGGATCTCCCGCCGTCTCGGTTCCGCGATCGCCTTGAGCACGGCCTCCATCGGTCCAGCGTATTTAAGCACTAACTTAAATAGTTCGTCAAGGGGTCCTCGAAGGCAGGGCCGGGCTGCTACTCCGGCGGACGGTGGTCCTTGAACCACTCGTCGAGGAGCTTCTTCGCCTCCTCCCTCGAGATCTCAC
>DATFGK010000097.1:0-8503 GCA_035249485.1 Actinomycetota bacterium
TCGCTCGCCGCCGCGAACCGCGACGAGTCGCGCTGGGACCGCCCCGACGACTTCGACGTCCACCGCGACCGCCACGCGCATCTGGCGTTCGGGTTCTCGACCCATATGTGCCTCGGGATGCACCTCGCGCGGGCGGAGACGAGCACCGCGCTCAACGCGCTGCTCGACCGTCTGCCGAACCTTCGCCTCGATCCCGAGGCCCCGGCGCCTGTGGTGACCGGCGTGTCGTTCCGCCGTCCCAACGCGCTCCCGGTGGTGTGGGGCTGATGCCGGGCGAGCGCGAGCTCCTCCCGTACCGGATCGGCGCGATCGTCGACCTGCCGCCGAAGAAGGAATGGCTCGACGCGGTCCGACTCGCGTTCGACGAAGTTCACGACCGGCGGCTCGTCGAGCGCCCGATCGAGCTCATCGTCCGCGAAGTCTACGCGCAGCCGTGGACCGACGGTTTCCCGGTGATCGAGGCCTTCCGCGATCTGACGCAGAACGAGAAGGTTCTGGGCGTACTCGGTCCGATGACGACCGACAACGCGCTCGCGGTCCTCCCCGACATCGAGCGCAGCGGCGTGCCGACCTGCACGATGTCGGGGACCCAGCTCTACGCCGGCCGCGCGGCGTTCAACCTCCCGAACGGCGGGATGGGGGAGGAGCCGGCCGTGATGGCGTCGTGGCTCGACGCCGAGGGTCATCGCCGCGTGGCGATCCTCCGCGAGACGACGCAGATCGGCGAGGAATACACGCACTACTTCCGCACGGCTGCCTTGGAGCGCGGTATCAGCATCGTCGCCGAGTCGCCCGCGTACCCGTTCATGGAGGTCCCCGAGCTGATGCGCGCGCTCGACCCGTTGAAGGCGTCGGGCGCCGACGCGCTCGTGTACCTCGGGCTGGGGCGCCTGAACAAGGTCATGCGACCGGCGCTCGAAGGGCTGGAGTGGGATCCGCCGCGCATCATGACGACCGCTTTCGTGCGCGCGCTGGTGTCGAAGCAGGACGCCGAGGATCTCGAGGGCTGGATCGGCGTGGACCAGTACGACGAGCGCAACGAGGTGTTCCGCGCCGTGCTCGATCGTTTCGAGAAGCGGTTCGGGTACCGGCCGGAGAACACACGCGCGTCGTGCGGCTACGACATGGGGCACGCGTTCGCGCTGGCGCTCGGACGGATGCGCGTCGCGATACCGTCGGGGCTGCGCGACGCGCTCGAGACCGTCAAGCGCCTGCCGTCGTGCACCGGCGCTCCCGGAACCGTGATCACGTTCGGACCGTACGATCATCGCGGTTACAAGGGCGCCGACTACCTGATCCTGCGACGCGCGCGCGGCGGCAAGACCGAGTTCGTCGGGACCGCGCCGGTCATCCCCTGGGAGCAGTGATGCTCGAGCGGATGCGATACGACGGCCAGCGGGTGATCGTCACCGGCGCGGCGTCGGGCATGGGTCAAGCGGTGGCTCGGCTCGCCGGCGAGCTCGGCGCCGAGGTGTTCGCGCTCGACGTCAAGGAGCCGTCGGTCCCCGTCGCCAAGTACATCGAGACCGACCTGCGTGACCCTGCGTCGATCGACGCGGCCGTCGACACGATCGGCGTGCCGGTGAACAAGTTGTTCTCGTGCGCGGGGCTCCCGAACGCGTTCCCGCCGCTCGACGTGATGCTGGTCAACATCGTCGGGCCGCTCCATCTCATCCGGCGGGTCACCCCGCTGATGCCGCCCCGCTCGGCGATCGCGAGCATCTCCTCGGTCGGCGGCATGGGCTGGGCGCGCTCGCTCCAGCCGCTCATGGAGCTGCTCGCGACGGAGTCGTTCGACGAAGCGCGCCGGTGGTGCGAAGGGCACATGGAGCTCGTCGGCGACGGCTACAGCCTCTCGAAGCAGGCGATAGTGGTGAACACGATGGCGGCCGCCGGCGAGCTGATCGGTCGAGGCATCCGGATCAACTGCATCAGCCCCGGCCCGACGGAGACGCCGATGTATCCGCGCTTCGTCGAAGCGATGGGGCAGGAGTTCTGGGACGCGTGGCCGCGGCCGATGGGACGCGACGCGACCCCGGAGGAGCAGGCGAACGCGCTGCTGTTCCTCAACAGCGAGGCGGCGAGCTTCATAACCGGGACCAACCTCTTCACCGACGGCGGCTTCACCGGCGCCGTGTTCACCGGACAGATCGACATGAGCACGTTGGGGCGAAAGGGCTGACGATGGCGCTGGCGGCGATCCACGACGACCGGATCGAATCGATGAACCCGGCGACGGGCGAGATCCTCGGCTCGACGCCGTTGATGGGGGCGGACCAGGTGGCCGCGGCCGTGCGCTCGGCGCGAGACGACGCCGCGCCCTGGGCGAAGCTGTCGCTCGGTGCCCGCGCCGGTCACCTTTTGAGGATCCGCGGCGCGATCGTCGACCGCGCCGAGGATCTCGGACGGATCGTCGCGGCCGAGACAGGCAAACCGCTTCCCGACGCGATCTTCGAGGTCTTCGCGTGGTGCACGCTGCTCACGTACGCGGCGAAGGTGGCGCCGCGCGCGCTGCGGCGCCGGACCGTCTCGACCAAGCCGATGGTGCTCAAGCGCGCGTGGATCACCTACGAGCCCTACGGGGTCGTCGGGATGATCGCGCCGTGGAACTTCCCGCTCGGGATCCCGGCACAGGTGATCCCATCGGCGCTGGCGGCCGGGAACACGGTCGTGTTCAAGCCGTCGGAGCTGACGCCGCTCTCCGGCGTTCTGTTGGGCGAGGTCATCAACTCGGCCGGGCGGCGTCTCGTGCACGTCGTCACCGGCGACGGCCGGACCGGCGAGGCGCTCGTGCGCGGCGGCGTCGACAAGCTCGAGTTCACCGGCAGCCCGGGGACCGCGCGCCGGATCCTCGCGGCGGCCGCCGAGACGCTGACCCCGGTCGTGCTCGAGCTCGGGGGGAAGGACCCGATGATCGTCTCCGAGGGCGCCGACATCGCGAAGGCTGCGCGCGCCGCGGTGGGCACCTCGTTCACGAACTCCGGTCAGTTCTGCATGGCGATCGAGCGCGTATTCGTCACGAACAACGCCTACGACCGCTTCGTCGAGCAGGCCGTCGCGGTGACGAAGGAGATCCGTCAGGGGACCGACAACCAGTCGAACATCGGCTCGATGACGCGTCCGCAGCAGATCGACGTGATCGAAAAGCGGCTCGCCGACGCGACATCGAAGGGCGCGCGGATCCTGACCGGCGGTCGTCGCAAGACCGAGCTCGGCGAGAACTTCTTCGAGCCCACGGTCGTCGTCGACGTCGATCCGCGGATGGAGCTGATGCGGGAGGAGACGTTCGGGCCCGTGCTTTCGATCATGAAGGTCGAGAGCGTCGATGAGGCGGTGCGGATCGCGAACGACACCGACTACGGCCTCAACGCGAGCGTGTTCTCGGCGAGCGCCGCCGACGCGCGGCGGATCGCTCGGCGGCTCGTCGCCGGCGGCGTCAACATCAACGACGCCGTGATCGGCTCGGGCATCCCGGCGCTGCCGTTCGGCGGCGAGAAGTCGTCCGGCTTCGGACGGCTCCAGGGCGAGGAAGGGCTGCGCGAGTTCAGCAGGACGAAGACGATCACCGAGAGCCGGCTCCCGCGGGGCCCGAGCATCGCTGCGGCGATGTTCACCGGCAAGCGGCCGAAGCCCGAGGCGCTGCTGCGGATGATGCGCCTGATGTACGGGTCTGGGGCTCGGGAGCGGCTCAAAGCGTTGAAACGGCGGAAGCGATGACGCTCCGCACGCACGGGCGGTACGGGTTCCAGCCCGTCGGCGGCTTCATCGAGCCGGATCCGGCGAACCACTGGGAGCCGGTCCACGGCCTGCCTATGGCGATGGAGTACGCGTACGGCTCGCTCCGCGCTGCCGACGGGACCTACTGGTGGCCGATCCGCGGCGCCTACGCCGACAAGGCGCGGTTCCTGCATCTGCCGGAGTCCACGCCGGGCACCGACTTCGTCTATCAGCCCGAGGGCGACAAGTCCTACACCGGTCCGGTTACGCACTCCAAGCGCGGCGATCGCTGGGGGGTATGGCTGCCCGATGGCTCGGCGCTGCTCTTGACCGACGGCCCGACGTTCTCGTGGAACGAGGCCGATGCGCTCGACATCCGCGGCGAGCTCATCGGCGACGCGATCCAGTTCTTCGTCCCGGACGCATCGGAACCGCTGGTGTACACCTCGCGACTGTTCCGCGGCACCGGCACGATCAAAGGCATCCCGGTGACCGGCCTGTTCTTCCACGACAGCATGCACATGCCGGAGGGCATGAACTTCATCAAGAGCGCGTACCTCACGGCGCTCGAAGCCGCGTGGGTCGCGTTCGCCACCGAGTTCGAGGACGGCACGATCCACGCCGGCCACCTTGTGTGGGGAACCGAGGGCTACGCGATCATGATCATCCAGCGCACCGACGGGCCGGCGATCGTCGCGCGGGACCTGTCGGTGGAGGTCACGTTCGACGGGCTCGAGCCGCCGTTCCCCGCGAAGGTCCGGTACACGGGCGGCGGCGAGACCTGGATCTGGGAGGCGCACGCGTCCGGCGGCCGCTGCCCGATCCGCGCCGACCTCCCCGAAGGACACCGGTGGATCCAGGGCTGGGTCTACCGCGAGGGCGAGACGCGTAAGCCGGTGTGCACGGAGGCGCTGATGGAGACCTACAACGGCCGCCTCGCCGACGTAACCGTCGGCTGAGCAACGCGTCCGTGCTCCCGCTTCCGCTCCGGACCGAGGACGTCACCGTCGAGTGGCTGACGGACGCGCTGTCGTCTCGTTACCCGGGCACCGAGGTAACGGTGCTGCAGGTCGGCGAGGTGATCCGCGGCACGGCGACCAAGATGCAGCTCCTGCTCGAATACAACGCGGCGGGCCGCGAGCACGGCCTCCCGCCGACGATGGTGCTCAAGGGCGGCTTCGACATCCCCGACGTCGGCAACATCGTCGGGCTCACCGGCTACGCGCGCGAGGTCGAGTTCTTCCGCGACGTCGCCCCGGAGCTTTCGATCAAGATCCCCGCCTCATACTTCGGCGGGATCGACCCCGACACCGGCCAGGCGGTCGTCCTGCTCGAGGACCTGAACGCGCGCGGCATCACGTTCGGCCGGGCGACGTCGCCGATAACGCTCGACGTCGCTGCGCTCGCGCTCGACGACATGGCGCTGTACCACGCGCTCTGGTGGGAGAGCCCGAGACTGGATCCGCTCGCGCGGTTCCCCGGCGTCCTCGAGCCGATCATCCTGTACCTGCTCGGCCCGGAGAACTGGGCGGCGTGCATGGAACGTCCCCGGGCAGCAGCCGTCACCGGCGAGCTGCGCGACCACGACCGGGTCCTGGCCGCGGTGCAGATGATGTGGGAGCGCAACAAGGAGGCGCCACGGTGCTTCATCCACGGCGACCCGCACCTCGGGAACATGTACTTCGAGCCCGACGGCTCGCCGGGGTTCCTCGACTGGCAGGGTGCGATGTGCGGAACCTGGGCGCACGACGTGACCTACTTCCTGATCGGCTCGCTCGACATCGATGATCGGCGTGCCAACGAGCGCTCATTGCTCGAGCATTACCTCGAGCGGCTTGCGGCATACGGCGCGCCGGTGCCGGGCTTCGACGACGCGTGGCTCGCGTACCGGCGCAACGTGATGCACGGCTTCATGTGGGTCGTAAACCCCGAGGAGCTTCAGCCCGAGGACGTGAACACCGCCTGTGCGACGCGCTTCGCAACCGCCGCGATCGACCTGGAGTCGCTGGCGAGCCTCGCGTAACCCTCATACGAGGCTTCCCCTTGCGAGGGCCGCTTCGACGGCGGCGAGGCTGTCGAGGTCGTCGACGGCCTGCACGCCACGAGCGAACGCGCGCTCGACGTTCTCCGGCGGCTGGAGGCCGGGGAACGCGGCCGTGGTGACCACGGCATCCCACGCGTCCACGGCGAAGATCCGGTAGAGCTCCCAGGCGGTGGTCTCTTGCAGGTCCTGCACGCCGCGATCGGCCAGTCGAGTTACGTACCGAGACAGGAGCGATCGCTCATGCGACCGCCGGAGCTCGGTCGACATCGAAACACCGAGCATGTACGCGACATCGCGAACGCCGTGCGCCTGGTGAACAACCTGCCAATCGAGGAATCCGGCCGATCCGTCGGGCCTCGCGAAGCTGTTCCCGGCGTGGGTGTCACCGTGAACGAACGTCCTCGGGCCTTGCTCGAACAGGCGTGCGAGGGTCCAACGCTCCTTCGAAAGCAGACGCGTCAAACGGCGAACCCGCTCGGGGATCGGCCGGTCCGAGCGAAGCACGGTCCGCCGGCAGGCCTTGAAAAGGGCCGACAACATCGGGTACCCGGGCCGATGCGTTTGCTCCTTCACCCACCGGAGATGGGACCCGAAGCGGGGGCTGTCCCAGAAGGTTGCGTGCAGCAACGCCAACGCATCTATCAACGCCTCGAAGTGCGCGAGCTCGAGCTCGTCGGCGAGCCGCGGAGTCACCCCTCCGCCGGCCCCGAGATCCTCGAGGAGCAACAGGAAACGTCCGCCGCGCCCGTCGACCATGCCGTAGGCCTTCGGCGCAACGAGGGGGACCTCGTCGCGGACGTGCCGGTAGAACGCCAGTTCGTTCGCCGTCATCCGGAGGACCGCTGACAGTGCGCGGTTGCGTCCCACAAGGGCGGTGCTCTTGAGGAAGATCGTTTCGGGGAGCCCGACGCCGTGTCCGTCCCAATCGAGCCGCAAGCGGTGACGGTTCGTGGTTCCCGACGTAGCGTCCACCGCCTCGAACGATCGGATGCGCCCGCCCGGGAACGAATCCCCCAAGGCTTTGGTCAGGAGCGCTGGCGTGATCGCCGACGCCGAAACCGGGCCCGACGACGGCGCCCACGGAAACAAGCCCAGCGTGAGCCGCCCGAAACCCGAAGCGTAGGCGCCCGCTCGTTGCAGCCGCGCGAGCATACCGCGCTATCCGGCGAGCCCTTCGTCCTTGATCCGATCGGGGAAGAACTCGATCCAGCAGAAGCTGTGCTTCAGCTTGCGCTTATCGCCGCGCCGGCGCGTGATCCCCGACTGCGCCCGGTATCCCGCCCACCGCGCGTTCGAGAACTCATGCATCCGCCCGGCTTCGTTGCCCGTGAACGCCCACTCGTCGTCGCCGATCGTGAACACGCCCTCGTTGATGAAGCCTTCGTCGTCGAGGTCGTAGCGCGCCGGCATGTGGTTCGTCCGGCCCATGATCTTGTCGCCTTCGAACACGACCGCAGCGCTCATGTCCCCGCGGCCCTTCACGATGACGCCCCACTCGTTCGAGCCGTCCTCGAACTGGTTCCCGAAGACCTCCCACGAGACCTCGATGTCGTGGAAGATGCGGTACTCCTTCCACTCCCGGCCGTGCTGCCAGTAGCCGTGATCGAAGCCGATGAATCCCTCGACCTCCTCGCCGAGCGCGGTGCCTTTCACCCAGTACGCGTGCGTGGTGTAGAAGAGCGGCTCGTTCCGCATCGGCGCGTAGAACTGGAACCCCGGCCCGGCGAGCGTGCCCTCGAGCGACAGCAGGTCGCCCTCCGACCACGTGATCTTGTCGCCGTTGAGGTCCAGCGTGAGCGGCTGATCGTTGCCGCCGGTCGCCTGACCGAGCTTGTGCATCAGATGCTCGCCCCACACCCGGCGCCCGTCGGTGAACTCGCGCTTGGTCTCGCCGCGGGTGCTCCGGAGCGCGCCCATGTCGAGCTTGAGCGTGCCGGGCACGGTCGACATCAACCAGAGGCCGCCCGTCATCGGGCCGATGAACTTCCGCTCGACGATGTAGTGCGTGCCGTCGGAGGTCGTGAAGCCGCCGTAGATGTACTGCACCTGGAGGTTGAGTCCGAATCGAGGATCGTGGGGGAGCATCTCCTCGAGGCGAGGCTCGAACGTCCCGACGACGGTGTGGTACTCGAAGTCTCCGAACGGCGGCTGCTCAGTCATGCGTGCCTCCTCTACGGTCCTTGACTCACGGTGATGCTCGCGAGGTCGAAGATCTGTTCCGCGACCGGGTTGCCGTACTCGATCGAGAGCCCTCCGAGACCCAGCGACGCCAGCTGGTTGTCCTGCCAGATCTCGATCGCGAGCGGCGGCATTGGTATGGGAACGACGGTGAAGCCCACAAGGTCGTCGTTCACGAAGAACGTCAGGGTCTGCACTCCCAGCGCGTTGACGGCCCACACCGCTTTCGCGGTGAGCCAGGTGTGGATGTCGTACCGGGACAGGTCCGGGAAGTAGAAGGGCAGTAGCGCCTTGTCGATCGCCGTGGCTCGGAAGCCGCCCATGAGACCGTTGAACTGGCCTTCCTCGCCCCAATTGAAGCCGAACGCGAAGTAGTCGAGCACGGTGCTGTGAACGCTGCAGTTATCTTCGTGGCGCGGGGTGCAATCGCCCGCGAAGACGACCGGGGCGTTCCAGAGCCACACCCCCCACGACCCGATCGCGTCACCCGAGCCGTCGGCCCGATAGATCGACGAGGCGCGGAAGCGAGCCTCGAGCGTTACCGGGCGTCCGAGCGTTGGGAAC
>DATFGK010000098.1:0-6831 GCA_035249485.1 Actinomycetota bacterium
GATCCTCGCCGCCGCCTGATCGAGAAGCTTCGTGGGCCAGTTGCCGCCCCACACGCTGTGAACGAGGTGGCGCGGTGTGGCGCCGAGGCGATGGCCGAGCGAGCCAGGGAGGTCGCGGTACACCCACGCCGCCACGTTCACGACGAGGATCGAATCGAGCTCGGCCAGTAGCTCGGCGCCGGGCCCGGCGTCCTTCGCGGCAAGGCGCGCCGCCTCCTCGAGGAGTGAGAGCGGCTCCTTCGCGCTCGTGAGATCGTCGTCGGGGACCCGGTCGGCGAGATCACCCACGCCGATCACAACCGGGACGGCCGCCCGATGCCGCCGAACATCCACCCGAGGATCCGTCAGTCGGCCTTCGGGCGCTCGTCGATGATCCGGCGAGCCTTGAACTCGCGGCCGGGGTCGTAGATCGTCGAAAGGTCGTCGACGATCTCGACGTGCGGGCGCATCTCGGCTGCGCGGAGCAGCTTCCCGGTCAAGCCCTCGAGCTCTTTCCCCTCCCATGCGGCGCGATCGACGGCCGGCTCGAGACCGAGCCGCAACACGATCTTCTCCTGCGAGTAGGGGTCGGCGAGATCCTCGAGCGTCACGATCATCTGGTACTCGACGATCCCCGGCGTGTTCATCACGACGTCGTGGATCATCTGCGGATTGACGAGCGTACCCTTGATCTTCAACAGCTCCGACGTCCGGGTGATGTGCGCGCTTCCGGTCGAAACCAGCAACGACCCGCCACCGCGCCCGCAACGATCGCAGCGCTCGTGCGTGATCGCGGATACGTCCCCCAGCAGGTAGCGGAGCAGCGGCATCCCGCGCCGGTTGAGATGCGTCAACGCGACGAGGCCCGGCTGCCCGTCCGGAACGCGTTGGTGGGTGTCGGGATCCAAGATCTCGAGGAAGACCTGATCCGGCGCCGCGGGATGCAACGGGCCGCCCTCGTAGCACGGCGCCCAGGGCAGCCCTCCCTCGGTGAATCCGTAGGTCCCGGTGATGAAGACCTGATCGGCGCCGCAGCGCGCCAGGTTCGCGTGCATGTGGTCGCGCATCCCCTTGGTGAGCACCTCACCGGACGCGATCACGATCTCGAGCGAGGACAGATCTCGTCCGCTCTCGGCGGCGTCGGCGAACATCCTCCGGAGGAAGCTCCCGATCCCGGCGAGGATCGGGGGGCGCTGACTCTCGACCGTTCCGACCAGTGCGGCAGACGAGCGCTGGATCGGGAACTCGTCGTGCGGGATCCCGGTGAACCCGTGCAGGAACCCGACCTGCGCCGCATTGGCGATCAGGTTGCCGAACCCGGCGACGTGCGGGAGCGGGCTCAGGGGGAATCCCGTCAGGAACAGGTCTCCGGGGATGTAGTAGCTCAGCTTCGCGTTGCGGATGCCCGCCTGCAGCACGCCGAAGAAGTCGTGCGTCGTGTACTCGTACGGTGTCGGCCAGCCCATCGTCGTACCGGTCGTGTACACGGTGGCGTAGGTCAGGTCGTACAGCGTCCCCTGTGTGAACTTCATGCGGAACGACTGCGGGTCCGACATGAGATCCTTCTTGGTCGTGACCGGCAGGTTCACGAGGTCGTCGACCGTCTTGACCCCCGCGATGTCGACGGACTCCCGCTCGAAGACTCCCCTGTAGTGGGGGCTCGCCTCGGCGAGCCAGCCCATCTGCCGCCGGAGGAGCTCGTCCTGACGGTCTCGCAGACGCTCATCCGGCCAGAACGTGGGGTCCTCCGTGTCCTGAGCGTAGAAGGGGATCGCATCGATGAACGCGCGGACCGCTTCGGGGGTCGGATCGAGGAACGGCCGCCTCTGGACCACCTTCGTGCTCGAGCTGCCCTTCTTCACGCCTCGTTTCTGCGCCATGACGACTCCCCTGCTCGAGCGTCCCACCCGGAGGAGAATCAGTTTAATCAGTGAGCCCAAAGCCGAGCAAGGGTGAGCTTTGTGCGAAGTAGTTCACCTGGTTGACTATTTCCGAGCGGCTCTATTATCCTGATCGCGCCCCGAACGGCCGCGCTTCGTGAAGGAGTGATTGCGGCTGCGGCCGAAGGAGACGGCGATGAAGCGGTCGAGAGCGCTCGTCCTTCTCTTCCTGGGGGTTCTTCTCGCCGCGTGCGGAGGGACCTACCATCCCCCCACCGCAGACCAAGCGATCGTGACGCAAGGCCAGCCGGGAACCCAGCCCGGCGCCGGAACCGGGGCCCCGACGACCGGGCCGATCGCGGGGGGCACGACGAGCGGACCCATCGTGTCGGGCCCGACGGCGCCGAATGTTCCGGGATCGAGCGCCGGCGGCGGGCAGACGGCCGTCCAGGGCGGCGTCATCAAGCTCGGCGGCGTGTTCCCGCTGACGGGCCCCATCGCTCCGATCGGACGCTCGTACTACGAGGGGCTCGCGTCCTACTACTCGTACATAAACGAGCGCGGCGGGATCAACGGGGCGCGCATCCAGTTCCTCGTCGAGGACGACCAGTTCGACCCGGCGCGCGGCAAGGCCTTGATCCGCAAGCTCATCGAACAGGACAAGGTCTTCGCGATCTCGGGCGTCCTGTCGCCGTTCACGATGATCGCCGCGCTCCCGGACATCCGGAAGTCGGGAACGCCGGCGGTCCCAGGCACGGGGACCGACGGGCGCGAGTACAACGAGAAGCTCATCTACAACACGTACGCGCCGTGCGAGCGACAGGTGCAGGGACAGATGGAGGACGCGATCAAGCGGCGCGGCTCGAAACGCATCGCGCTGCTCCACATCAATATCGACACCGCTCGTCAGTGCGCGGACGGCGCGCAGGCGGCGATCAGCAAGCTCGGCGCGACGAGCACCTATCGCGGCGAGCTCCAGGCCGGCGGCGCGAACTGCTCTCCGCAGGTCCTCAACGCGAGGACCCGTTCCGGCGGCGCGGACACGGTCTTCATGCTGACCGACAACCTCGGCGTGGTGAAGTGCGTGCAGGCGATGAACCAGCAGAACTGGGACCCGCTCGTGAGCGTCACGGCGAACCTCGCGGATGATCAGGTCGTGATCAACGCGCTCGGCGGTCTCGCCGAGGGGATGCACACGGTGTCGCCGTTCACCGGCATCAACTCGCCGGAGTACGAGGCGCTGTGCGGGCCCGCGATGAACCGTTTCTTCCCGAACGCCAACACCCAGTACTTCACGATCGTCGGCTGCACCGGGGCGCATCTGTTCGTCACGGCGATGCGAGCCCTCGGAGCCAACGCTACGCAGGCTTCGTTGGTGAAGTACCTCGAGTCGGGCGTGACGTTCTCGACCGGCGGGGTGTCTCCCAACTTCTCCTTCAAGCCCAACGCGCACCCGGGATACCTCCATATGCCCGTGGATCTGGTCCGGCCGCTCGAGGTGAAGGGCGGCAAGTGGGTCGTCGTCGGGCCGTTGTTCCACGGCATCCACGCATGAGGACGTACCCGGCCTCGCGGCCGGGGAGTCGCTGACGAGCGATGCGAACCCCCATCGCCGATGCGTTCGGGATCGAGTTCCCCATCTTCGCGTTCAGTCATTGCCGAGACGTCGTCGCGGCGATCACGAACGCCGGCGGCTTCGGCGTGCTCGGCGCGGCGGCCTTCCTCCCCGAGGAACTCGAGATCGAGCTCGCGTGGATCGACGACCACGTCGGCGGCAAGCCGTACGGCGTCGACGTGCTGATGCCCGCATCGTCGATGCTGGACGCAGGCGTTGAGCTCGGCGGGATCGCCGAACAGCTCACGACGATGATCCCCGACGGTCACCGTCGATTCGTCGACGACTTCCTCGCCCGCCACGACGTGCCCGCGCTGCCGGACGGCGTCGAGCCTGCCAAGCGTTTCCTCGGTCTCACACACCAAGGCGCCCGCTCGCAGCTCGAGATCGCGCTCGCGCACCCGGTTTCGCTCGTGGTCAACGCGCTCGGGCCCCCGCCTGCCGACGTCGTCGAGCTGGTTCACGGGCGCGGGATCAAGGTGGGAGCGCTCGTCGGCAGCGCCGCGCACGCGGTCAAGCAGATCGACAACGGCGTCGACGTGCTCGTCGCGCAGGGGACCGAAGCGGGCGGACACACCGGCGAGATCACATCCATGGTGCTGATCCCGGAGGTCGTCGAGGCCGTCCACCCGGCGCCGGTGCTCGCCGCCGGCGGGATCGGGACAGGGCGCCAGGTCGCGGCCGCGATGGCGCTCGGAGCGCAAGGCGTGTGGACCGGATCGATCTGGCTGACCGTCCGCGAGAGCGACACCCCGCCGGCGCTGATGGAGAAGCTGCTCGCAGCGCGGAGCAACGAGACCGTCCGCTCGCGGTCGTGGTCGGGGAAGCCGATCCGGATGCTTCGCACGGCGTGGAGCGAGGCCTGGGACGGCCCCGACTCTCCCGGCGCCCTTCCCGCGCCGCTGCAGGCCGTTCTGTTCGAAGAAGCCGCGCAGCGGATCCTGCGCTCGAAAGCCGCGGACCTGTCCGGTACGCCGGTGGGGCAGATCGTGGGGCGCATGAACGCGATCCGTTCGGCGCGCGACGTCTTCTTCGATCTGATCGATGAGTACCTCAAGACCGTTTCCGAGCTGGCAGACCTGACCGATCTCGACGACGGAAGCGGCGCACGATGACCGCGGAGTTCGACGTCCTCCACGTCCTGCGGCTCAAGGGCATCGTGTCCGTCGAGACGGCCGCGACCCTCACCGGCCTGTCCGAGACGGACGCCGATGCCGATCTTCGTGCTCTGGAGGAGCAAGGGATGGTGCGGCTCCGCGAGACGCCGCGCCTGACCGGTTGGTCGCTGACGCCGGAGGGGCACGCCCGGCACGCGGAGCTCCTTGCGGCGCAGCGATCGCCGGAGGCGATCGCTGCGCTGGTTCCCATCTACGAGCGGTTCCTTTCGCTCAACGACCGGATCAAAGCGCTGGCGACCGCGTGGCAACAGCTGGCGCCCGACGACAAGGCCGGCCGGTGGGACGCGGTCGAGGAGCTCGCCGAGGCGCTCGGGGAGGCAGCGCCGATCGTGACGGCGGCCGCCGGGGTTGTGCCGCGGTTCGCCTCCTACGAGCGGCGGATGACCGAAGCGGTGGAGAAGCTCCGGGCCGGCGACGAGCGCTACTTCACGGGCGTCACCGTCGACTCGTTCCACACGGTCTGGTTCGAGTGTCACGAGGACCTGATCCAAACGCTCGGACGCGAGCGGATCGCCGAGGGTAGCTTCTGATGGCGACGATGATCCGCACGGACGTGATCGCCTTCGACGATGCCGACCCGGCCGACGTCGCCCGTCTCGGCGGCAAGGGCGCCAGCCTCGTCGAGATGCGGCGCCTCGGGCTCCCGGTTCCGCCGGGGTTCATCATCTCGACCGAGGTCTGCCGGAGGTTCCTCCGGGACGGGCACATACCCGACGACGTCGCGACGAGCGTGGACGACCACCTCGCCGCGGTCGAGGCGGCGCTCGGCAGGAGACTGGGCGATCCCGACGCGCCGTTGCTCGTGTCCGTGCGGTCGGGGGCGCCGGTGTCGATGCCGGGGATGATGGACACGATCCTCGACCTCGGGCTCTGCGAGACGACGATCGGCGGACTCGCGCGCGCGAGCGGCGACGAGCGCTTCGCCTGGGATTGCTACGTGCGCCTGTTGCTCGCCTACGGGACGACGGTCCGCGGTATCGACGCGGCAACGCTCAGCGGGCTCGTCGCGACCGACGCCGGCGATCTCCAGCGCGCAGCGTCGTCGCTCCTCGTTGCGATCGAGTCCGGCTCCGGCCGGCCCTTCCCGCAGGATCCCAGGGACCAGCTCCGCGAAGCGATCGAGGCCGTCTTCCGCTCCTGGGAGAGCCCCCGCGCCGACCGGTACCGGCGATACGCGGGGATCTCGGACGACCTCGGGACGGCCGTCGTCGTGCAGGCGATGGTGTTCGGCAACCGAGGCGATTCCTCCGGCACGGGGGTGGCGTTCACGCGCGATCCGGCGACCGGGCAGCCCGGCCCCTACGGCGACTTCCTCGCCGGCGCGCAGGGCGACGACGTCGTCGCCGGCGAGCACGACGTCGGATCGCTCGAGGACTGCCGCGCGATCGCGCCGCAGGCATACGCGGATCTGACGCGGGCGCTGACGATCGTCGAGCGTGACGCGCGCGACATGAGCGAGATCGAGTTCACCGTCGAAGACGCTCGCCTGTGGGTCCTGCAATCCCGAACCGGCCAGCGGACGGCTCGCGCGGCGATCCGCATCGCGACCGACCTCGTCGACGAGGGCCTCATCGGGGTCGCGGAGGCGATCGCGCGGATCCATCCCGCGTCGCTGATCCACCTCCGCGCACCGATCCTCGACCCGGCGGCGGCGAAGACCGTACTCGGGCGCGGCGTCGCAGCGTCGCCCGGCTCGGCCGTGGGCCGGGTCGCGCTCGATCCGCAGCGTGCCGAGGAGATGGCGGCGGACGGAGGCGACGTGATCCTCGTCCGCCCGTTCACGAGCCCCGACGACGTCGCGGGGATGATCGCGGCGCGCGGCATCGTGACGGCGCACGGCGGGCGGACCAGTCACGCGGCCGTCGTCGCGCGCGGCATGGATCGCCCGGCGGTGTGCGGCGTCGACGGCCTGATGGTTACCGCCGGCGAAGCGCGTTTCGGGGATGCGACCGTGATCGAAGGCGACGAGCTATCGGTCGACGGAACGACCGGCGAGATCTACCGCGGCGCGCTGCCGCTCGTGGCTCCGGAGGTCGACCCGCGCGCGGAACGGCTGCTCGGCTGGTGCGACGAGCGACGCCGGATCCTCCTGCTTTCCGAGGGCGACGGAGCGCCGTGGGCCGACCGCACGTACGACCGCGGCGACGCGGTCGTCTGTCGAAGCCGTGACGACGTCCTC
>DATFGK010000099.1:0-20182 GCA_035249485.1 Actinomycetota bacterium
AGCTCGGCCACATACCGCGTCGATGCCCGGTCTCCCGAGCTCATTTCCTCCTCCATACGCTGTTGAGAGGGTACCGTTCCGGCGAGCTAGTCGTCCTGGCGCTCTGGGTCGCCGAACCAGGCGGCGGCAGGGTCGTCCACCACCCACGGAGCAGGCCAGTCGTCCGCTCGGATCTTCGCGTCCGTACCGCCGTCGGCGAACAGGACGGAACCGCTGAACAGGCTCGCGTCCGGGCCGAGCAGGAACGCGACTACCGCGGCGATCTCCTCCGGGCGGCCGCTCCGGCCCATCGGGACGGGGAAGAGCTCGATCGCGGGACCGATCAGGGGGTCGGCCCGCAGCTCTTGCGTGAAGGCGGTATCGATGATGCCCGGCGCGATCGCGTTGAGCCGCACGCCGCTCCCTATCCACGCTTTCTTCGGCGCGTTGCGCCGGACCCACCAGGCGACGGCGATCTTGCTGGCGGGGTAGACGGCGATCGACCCGCCGGGCGTGGCGTCGGCCGCGGCCGACGCCGCATCCAGGTCGCCGGAGAGCAGCACCTCGACGACATCCATCGGAACGCCGGGTTGGACGGTCGCCGAGTTCGAACTGATCGCCACCGCCGCCCCGCCTCCGGCGGCGAGCGCCTCCCGCAACCCGGCCAGCAGCTCGACCGTCCCGAAGTAGTTCACCTGCGCGACCAACGATCCCGGCCGGTCCGGCTTCCCGGCGATCCCGGCACACGTGACGAGCCCCGCGATCGACTCGCCCGTTTGAGAGAGGACGGATTCGATCGCGGAGCGACGTCCATCGGGCGTCGCGAGATCGGCGATCACCTCGGCGTCGCGAAGGTCGACACCGATGATCTCGTGACCCTCGGAACGCAGGCGAGCGGCGGTCGCGGCTCCGATGCCGGACGCGGATCCGGTGATGACGATCGGCGGCAAGCTACTTGAACTCGACGACCGTGCGGATGACGTCGCCGCTCTTACAAGCGTCGAACGCGTCGTTGATCTCGGAGAGATCGATCCGCCGCGTGATCATGCCCTCCAGGTCGAGCTTGCCTGCACGCCAGAGCCTCAGCAGCTTGTGGAAGTCCGTACGAACGTCGGCCGAGCCGTAGAAGCAGCCGAGCAGCTTCTTCTCTGAGTAGAAGAGCTCGAACGCGTTGAACGACACCATCGCTTCCATCCGTCCTGCACCGACCACGACTGTGGTTCCACCGCGTCGCGTGGCGTCCCACGCCGCGCGGATGGTGTCGGGGAACCCGATCACCTCGAACGCGTAGTCGAAGCCTTGCCCGCCGGTCAGTTCGCCCGACAGAGCGGCGAGGCCGTCCGGCTTCACGCCGTGCGTCGCGCCGAATCCCTTCGCAGACTCCAGCTTGTGATCGTGGAGGTCCACGGCCACGATCTCCGCCGCTCCCGCGATGCGCGCGCCCTGGATCACGCTGATCCCGACGCCGCCGCACCCGAACACCACGACCGAGGAGCCCGGCTTCACCTGCGCCGTGTTCAACGCCGCGCCGACCCCCGTCATGACCCCGCACCCGATGAGCGAGGCCACGTCGAACGGGACGTCGTTCGGGATCTTGATCGCCGCGACCTGCGGCAACACGACCTCTTCGGTGAAGGTGCCGGTCCCGGCCATCGCGCCGATCGGCTGGTCTCCCATCTTGAAGCGCTGTGCCGTCAGGGCTTCGATGAGGTAGGTCATGCAGAGGTTGGGCTGACCGCCGAGGCAGTAGGAACAGTTCCCGCACGGGGGCGTCCAGGAAACGATCACGTGGTCGCCCGGAGCGAGCGCCGTGACGCCCTCACCGACGGCGAGTACCTCGCCGGCACCCTCGTGGCCGAGCACGCTCGGCATCGGGGTGGGCAGCGTCCCGTCCTGCGCAGAGATGTCGGAGTGGCAGACGCCGCTCGCCAGGATCCTCAGGTGAACCTCGTTCGGGCCGGGCCCGACGACGGAGACGTCGTCGCGGACCTCGAGCTTCTCGTTGAGTCCGGGAAGGATGGCGGCTCGCATCATCGACCTCCGCGCTCGCGCTGGTGGGAGCAGGATTAGAACACGTTCTCGCTGCCACGCTCAACCGGCCGTGACCAGCGCCGCGAGCCGGGTTGCACCCAAGAACGAGAACGTGTTCTAATTTCGCCCGTCGTGGGTGAGCTCGGGTTCTGGAACCTCGCGCAGGCCGATCCGGCGCGTCTCGCGCTGGTCGACGCCGACGGCATCGAGGTCACCGCGGGCGAACTGCTCGCCGAGTCGAACCGCCTCGTGCACGGCTTCCGCTCGATGGGGCTCGCCAAAGGCGACACCGTCGCGATGCTCCTCCCGAACTCGATCGCGGCGGTCGAGCTCTACCTGGCCGTTATGCAGGCCGGCTGGTACCTGGTCCCGATCAACTACCACCTGACCGGCCCCGAGGTCGGGTACATCCTCAAGGACTCCGAGGCCAAGGCGTTCGTCGCGGAGGCCCGCTACGCGGACGTCGCGCTCAAGGCCGCCGAAGAGGCGAACTTCTCGGCCGACGCGCGCTTCGCGGTCGGCGGCGACATCCCCGGCTTCCGCGCGTACGCCGACGTGAAGGCCGGCCAGCCGGGCGAGATGCCCGACGATCGCGCGACCGGCGACATCATGAACTACACGGCCGGAACGACCGGTAGCCCGAAGGGCGTCCGCCGTCCGTCGTCGCCGTTCGATCCCGACACCAACGCCGAGCTCAACGGCCTGTTCCTGATGTTGTTCGGTATCCAGCCCAAGGACGACAACGTGCACCTCGTCGTTTCGCCCCTGTACCACACGGCCGTTCTGCGGTTCGCGTCGAGTTCGCTGCACATGGGCCACGGCGTCGTGCTGATGGACAAGTGGACTCCGGAGGGAACGCTCGAGCGCATCGAGCGCTACAAGGTCACGAGCTCGCACATGGTGCCGACGCAGTTCCACCGGCTGCTCGCGCTGCCGAACGACAAGAAGAACACGCACGACCTCGGGTCGCTCCGCTACATGATCCACTCGGCCGCGCCGTGCCCGATCGAGACGAAGCGCCGCATGTTCGACTGGTGGGGCCCGGTGATCTACGAGTACTACGCCGCGACGGAAGGCGGCGGCACGCTCGTGACGCCGGAAGAGTGGCTCTCCAAGCCGGGCACGGTCGGCAAGCCGTGGCCGATCTCGCAGGTGCGCGTCCTCGACGACGATAACAACCCGGTTCCCGACGGAACGCCCGGCACCGTCTGGATGAAGATGGGCGAGTACACCTTCGAGTATCACAAGGACAAGGCCAAGACCGAGAAGACCTGGAACGAAGGCTTCTTCACGGTCGGCGACATCGGGTACCTGGACGCGGACGGCTTCCTGTTCCTGATGGACCGCAAGATCGACATGATCATCTCTGGCGGCGTGAACATCTATCCAGCCGAGATCGAGGGCACGCTACACCAGCACCCGAAGGTCGCCGACGCTGCGGTGTTCGGGATCCCGCACGACGACTGGGGCGAGGAGGTCCGCGCCGTGGTCGAGCCGGCGCCGGGCAACGAGAAGGGCGAAGCGCTCGCGCTCGAGCTGAAGCAGTTCCTGTCAGACCGTCTCGCCAAGTACAAGATCCCGCGGACGATCGACTTCATCGAAGAGATGCCGCGCGACCCCAACGGAAAGCTCTACAAGCGCAAGCTGCGCGACCCGTACTGGGCCGGCAAAGAGCGCGCGATCTAGGAGCCGCGCGTGGCGGGGGCGAAAGACACGGAGGTCCTGACGGCGCTGCACGTCCTCGAGTACCCGTACAAGCGCAGCGTCGGCCCGGTGATCGGGCGCTTCCTGACCGGCCTCCGCGACCGGAAGATCGAAGGCATCCGTGCGAGCGACGGCCGCGTGCTCGTCCCGCCGGTCGAGTACGACCCGCAGACCGCGCAGGAGCTCTCCGAGTTCGTCGACGTGGGTCCGGGCGGCGTCGTGACGACCTGGACCTGGCTCCACGAAGCGCGGAGCAACAACCCGCTCCAGAAGCCGTTCGCGTGGGCGCTGATCAAGCTCGACGGCGCCGACACGGCGCTGCTGCACGCGGTCGACGCGGAGAGCGAAGCGGCCATGAAGACGGGGATGCGCGTGAAGCCCCGCTGGCGCGCGGAGCGCGCCGGGCACATCCTCGACATCGAGTGCTTCGAGCCGGAGGCCTGATGAACTCCGATCCCGTCGAGCTCATCCAGACGCCGATCCGCCTCGAATACAACTACACGCCCGGCGTCTCGCGGTCGCGCTACCTCCAAGGACTCATCGGCGGCCGGATCCTCGGTGAGCGCTGCGAGCGCTGCCACAAGGTCTACGTGGGTGGCGGCAGCGGTGCCTGCGCCCGGGACGGGATCCCGATGTCGGACATCGTCGAGCTGCCGCACGTCGGAACGGTTACGAGCTTCTGCGTCGTGAACGTCCCGTTCGCCGGTGCGACCGTCGAGATCCCGTACACGATGGCGGCGATCCTGCTCGACGGCGCCGACATCCCGATCAACGGTCTGATCCAGGAGATCTCCGCCGATCAGGTTCGGATGGGCTTGCGCGTCGAAGCGGTCTGGGTTCCTGAGGCGGAACGGACGTACACGGACACGATCCGGCATTGGCGCCCGACCGGCGAGGACGACGCCCCGATCGACGAGGTTCTCAAGAGGATGCGCGCCGGTGCGTGACGTCGCGGTCGTCTCGTTCGCACAATCGAAGAGCGTCCGGGCCGACCCCGTCCAGAACGAGGTCGAGATCTTGATGCCGGTGATCCAGGAGGCAGTGGCGAACTCCGGGATCCCGGCGAAGGAGATCGGCTTCACCTGTTCGGGCTCGGCCGACTACCTCGCCGGACAGCCGTTCGCGTTCGTCTACGGCCTCGAGGCGATCGGCGCGTGGCCGCCCGTCCGCGAGTCGCATGTCGAAGCCGACGGCGCCTGGGCCCTCTACGAGGCGTGGGTGCTCCTCCAGGAGGGCGAGATCGACGCCGCGCTGATCTACGGCTTCGGCAAGTCTTCGCCGGGCTCGCTCCGCGACGTGCTCACCCGTCAGCTCGACCCGTACTACCTTGCACCGCTCTGGCCCGACGCGATCTCGCTCGCCGCGCTGCAGGCCCGCGCGCTGCTCGAGTCCACCGAGAACACCGAGCGCGACATGGCTGAGGTCGCCGCCCGCAGCCGCCGGGACGGGAAAGCCAACCCCAACGCCCAGCTGACCGGCGACTTCGATCCAGACGCGCTCCTGAAAGAGCCGTACATCGCCAGCCCGCTGCGCAAGCACGACTGCGCGCCGATCTCCGACGGGGCCGCGGCGGTCGTGCTCGCGACGGGAGATCGCGCGCGGGCGGTGAGCAAGCGTCCGGCGTGGATCCGCGGCATCGACCACCGCGTCGAGCCGCACTACCCGGGAGTCCGCGACCTGACGCGCTCGCCCTCGACGCGGATCGCCGCCGAGAAGGCCGGCGCGCTCGACGGAACGTTCGACGTCGCCGAGCTCTACGCGCCGTTCACCCACCAAGAATTGATCCTCCGCGACGCGCTCGGTCTCGCGAAGCCGAACGGCACGAAGATCAACCCGTCCGGCGGGGCGCTGGCGGCGAACCCCATGATGGCTGCCGGGCTGATCCGCATCGGCGAAGCGGCGACCCGCATCACCAACGGCGAAGCGAACCGCGCGATCGCACACGCGACGTCGGGCCCATGCCTGCAGCAGAACCTCGTCGCGGTTCTGGAGGGCGAGTGAGCACGGAGCGCTGCGCGATCGTCGGGATCGGTCAGACGAAGCACGACACCGCTCGCGAGGATAAGTCGATCGCGGGACTGGTACGCGAGGCTGCCGTCCGCGCGCTCGACGATGCCAACATGGACTGGGCCGACATCGACGCGGTCGTGCTCGGCAAGGCGCCCGACATGTTCGAGGGCGTGATGATGCCCGAGCTCTACCTGGCCGACGCCCTCGGCGCGACGGGCAAGCCGCTGCTGCGCGTCCACACCGCCGGCAGCGTCGGCGGCTCGACCGCGGTCGTGGCGGCGCACCACGTCCAGTCCGGTCTCTACGACAAGGTTCTGACGGTCGCGTTCGAGAAGCAGTCGGAGTCCAACGCGATGTGGGCGCTCGCGCCGAAGATCCCGTTCCAGCCTACGCTCGTCGCTGGGGCCGGCGGCTACTTCGCGCCGCACATCCGCGAGTACATCCGCCGCGCGAAGGCCCCCGACCACATCGGGATCGAGGTCGCCGTCAAGGATCGCGTCAACGGCATGAAGAACCCGTACGCGCATCTGCGGATCCCCGACATCTCGTTCGAGAAGGTCGCCGAGTCTCCGATGCTCTGGGACCCGATCCGCTTCCTCGAGTGCTGCCCGTCCTCCGACGGCGCGTGCGCGATGGTGCTAACGAGCGAGCGCCACGCGACCACGGGCAAGAATCCGCCCGCGTGGGTCAAGGGCACCGCGGTCCGCAGCGAGCCGCTGGGGATGGCCGGCCGCGACGAGGTCAACCCGCGCGCGGGCCGCGACTGCGCGGCCGACGTTTACGCGCAGGCCGGCATCACGGATCCGCGGGGCCAGATCGATCTCGCCGAGGTCTACGTCCCGTTCTCCTGGTTCGAGCCGATGTGGCTCGAGAACCTCGGTTTCGCCGGCGAGGGTGAAGGCTGGCAGCTGACCGACAAGGGCGTCACCGCGCTCGACGGCGATCTTCCAATCAACCCGTCCGGCGGTGTCCTCTCGTCCAACCCGATCGGCGCCTCCGGGATGCTCCGGTTCGCCGAGGCCGCCATGCAGGTCCGCGGCCAGGCCGGCGAGCACCAGGTCGACGGCGCGCGCCTCGCGCTCGGTCACGCGTACGGTGGAGGCTCGCAGTTCTTCGCGATGTGGATCGTCTCGAGCGAAAGGCCCTGACATGAACTTCACGTTCACCGACGAGCAGGAGGAGCTCCGCCGCACGATGCGGCGCTTCCTGGACGACAAGTCGCCGACCACCGAGGTGCGCCGCCTGATGGAGACGCCCGACGGCTACGACGAGGCCGTCTGGAAGCAGATGGCCGCCGAGCTCGGCCTCCAGGGCCTCCACATCCCCGAGGAGTACGGCGGCCAGGGCTTCTCGTTCGTCGAGCTCGGCATCGTGCTCGAGGAGATGGGACGCTCGTTGCTCGCCGCGCCGTTCCTGTCGAGCGTGTGCCTCGCCGGCAACGCGATCCTGGACCTGGGGTCCGACGCCCAGAAGACGGAGCTCCTCCCCGGCATCGCGTCCGGCGAGACGATCGCCGCGCTCGCCTTCGCCGAGCCGAACGGCCGCTGGGACGAGTCGGGCATCGAGGCGACGGCGCGCAAGGACGGCGACGGCTGGATCCTCAACGGCACGAAGCGGTTCGTGGTGGACGGGAGCATCGCGTCGGTCCTCGTCATCGCCGCGAAGGCGCCCGAGGGCGTCGGCCTCTTCGTCGTCAACGGCGACGCCTCCGGCGTCACCCGCGAAGCGCTGCCGACGCTCGATCAGACGCGCAAGCAGGCCGCGCTCGAGCTCAAAGACGTGCGCGCGACGGCGCTCGGCGACCTCCCGATGTCGTTCGACAAGCTGCTCGATCACGTCGCGGTCTGCGTCGCCGCCGAGATCGTCGGTGGGGCGCAGCGCTGCCTCGACATGGCCGTCGACTACGCGAAGAACCGCATCCAGTTCGGTCGGCCTATCGGCCAGTTCCAGGCGATCAAGCACAAGTGTGCCGACATGCTGCTCCAGATCGAGTCCGCCAAGACCGCGGCGTACTACGCCATGTGGATCGCGGCGAAGGGTGACGAGGAGCTCCGCATCGTCGCGCCGCTCGCCAAGGCCGTCGCCTCGGACGCCTATTTCTTCGCGGCGTCGGAGAACATCCAGGTCCACGGCGGCATCGGCTTCACCTGGGAGCACGACGCGCACCTGTACTTCAAGCGCGCGAAGTCCTCCGAGCTGCTGTTCGGCGATCCCGTCTACCATCGGGAGCGGTTGGCGACCCGGCTGGGGATCTAGGAGACGCAGTGGGACGGCTCGATGGCAAGGTGGCGCTGATCTCGGGCGGTGCGCGCGGGCAGGGCGCGACCGCCGCGAAGCGCGTGATCGCCGAAGGCGGCAAAGCCGCGATCGGCGACATCCTCGACGACGAGGGGAAGGCGCTCGCGCAAGAGCTCGGCGACGCCGGCCTCTACGTCCACCTCGACGTCACCAAGGAAGAGGACTGGACGTCCGCCGTAGCCGATACCGAGCAAGCGTTCGGCCGCCTCGACATCCTGCTCAACAACGCCGGCATCCTCCGCTTCGGCAAGCTCACCGACATGACGCTCGATGAGTACATGCAGGTGATCAACGTGAACCAGGTCGGCGTCTTCCTCGGCATGAAGACCGTGACGCCCGCGATGAAGCGCGCCGGAGGCGGCTCGATCATCAACATCTCGTCGGTGGAGGGCCTGCGCGGGCTGCCGCGCCTCACCGCGTACACGGCGAGCAAGTTCGCCGTCCGCGGGATGTCCAAGGCGGCCGCGGTCGAGCTCGGCAGGCACAAGATCCGTGTGAACTCCATCCACCCCGGGTTCATCGACACGCCGATGACCCGGGCGCAGGGGCTCGAAGGCATCGACGTCGACAAGCTCTTCGAGGCCGGCGTCCCGATGCGCCGGGCCGGCACGCCGGACGACATCGTCCACATGTTCGTCTTCCTCGCGTCCGACGAGAGCACGTACTGCACCGGCGCCGAGTTCATCGTCGACGGCGGCGCAACGTCGTTCGTCGGGTGGGGCGGGCACATCCCGAGATTCAGCTGACCATGCGCGTCGCGTATTCCGACGAGCAGATCGCCCTCCGCGACGAGCTCCGTGCGTACTTCGCTCGCGTGCTCACACCGGAGCTCCGCGCGGAGCTCGGCCCGCGCGCCGGCGAGCAGATGGGCCCGGCGTACCGGCGCGTCGTCCGGCAGATGGGCGAGGACGGCTGGCTCGGGCTCGGGTGGCCGAAGGAGTACGGCGGACAGGGACGCTCCTTCATCGAGCATCAGCTCTTCATCGACGAGTGCCGCCGCGCCGGCATGCCGTTTCCCTTCGTGACGCTCAACACGGTCGGGCCGACCCTGATCGAGCACGGCAGCGAGGAGCAGAAGCAGCGCTTCCTGTCCGCGATCCTCCGCGGCGAGATCCATTTCGCGATCGGCTACACCGAGCCGAGCGCGGGAACCGATCTCGCGTCGCTCCGCACTCGTGCGGTGAAGGACGGCGGCGACTACATCATCAACGGCCAGAAGATCTTCACGACCGGCGCGCACGACTCGGACTACATCTGGCTCGCTGCGCGGACGGATCCCGACGCCCCGAAGCACAAAGGCCTCACGATCTTCATCGTCCCGACATCCGCGGACGGCGTGAAGATGACGCCGATCGAAACGATCGACTACGGGCGCACCAACGCCGTCTACTTCGAGGACGTCCGCGTCCCGGCCGACGCGATCGTCGGCGGCGAGAACAACGGCTGGCGTCTGATCACAACGCAGCTCAACCATGAGCGCGTCGCCCTAGCCTGCTCGGGCCAAGCGGAGCAGCTCCTCGACGAGGTCCTCGCGTGGGCCGCACGGACGAAGGCGTCCGAGGGGGGCCGGATCATCGACCGCCCGTGGGTCCAGATGACGCTCGCGCGCACCCGCGCGCGGCTCGAGGCCCTGAAGCTCCTCAACTGGCGGCTCTCTTGGGAGCTGACGAAAGGGATCCTGAACGCCGCCGACGCCTCGGTCGTGAAGGTCTACGGCACGGAGGTCTTCGTCGAGGTGTACCGCAATCTCATGGAGGTCCTCGGTGAGGCGGGGGAGCTGCGGCACGGCTCGCCGGGCGCCGTGCTCGGCGGCCGCGTCGAGATCATGTACCGGTGGGCGTACGTCGTGACCTTCGGCGGCGGGGTCAACGAGGTACAGCGCGACATCATCGCGACGGCAGGCCTCGGGATGCCGAGGGGCGGCCGGTGAGCGCGGATCTCGACGCGCGCCTGCAGCCGTTCGTCGGCCGTCAGGCGGGTCCGTCGTTCACCTGCCCCGATGCGGTCAACGAGCCGATGATCCGCCACTGGTGCGAAGCGCTCGGCGACGGCAACCCCGCGTACACCGACGAGTCGTTCGCGAAGTGGAGCGTGCACGGCGGCATCGTCGCGCCGCCGACGATGCTCCAGGTCTGGATGATGAAGGGCCTCAACCCGCCGCCGTCGCCCGACAACGCACAGGCCGAGCTGATCACCGCCCTGGACGAATCCGGATTCACCTCGATCGTCGCGACCAACTGCGAGCAGGAGTACGTCCGTTACCTCCGGCCCGGCGACGTGATCACCTCGACCACGGTGATCGACTCGGTGTCCGCCGAGAAGAAGACCGCTCTCGGTCCCGGATACTTCTTCACGACGCTCACGACGTTCTGCGACGAGACCGGCGCCGTCGTCGGACGGATGATGCAGCGTTACCTCAAGTTCCAGCCGGCGGCTGCGGCCGTTCCGCCCCGCACCGGCAAGCGGCCGCGCCCCGCCATGAACCAGGACACCGAGTTCTTCTGGAAGGGCGCCGCCGACGGCGAGCTGCTGATCCAGCGATGCACGTCGTGCAAGGCGCTCCGCCACCCGCCACGGACGATGTGCGGAGAGTGCGGCTCGCTTGAGTGGGACACGATCCGCTCCACGGGTCGCGGCGAGATCTTCTCCTACGTCATCATGCATCACCCGCCGGTCCCGGGGTTCGAGATGCCCTACGCCGTCGCGCTCGTGGCGCTCGAGGAGGGAACGCGTCTCGTGACGAGCATCGTCGGCGTCGACCCGACCGAGGTCCGCATCGGGATGCCGGTCGATGTGGACTTCATGAAGGTCGACGACGCCGTGACCCTTCCCGTCTTCAAGCCGAGGAGCTGAGCGATGGATCTGGGGTTCACGCCGGACCAGGACTCGCTGAGCGGCCTCGCCGCGCAGATATTCGCCGGACACACCACGGGCGACCGTCTCAAGCAGGCGGAGGCAGACGCGGATCGCTTCGATCGCGGGCTGTGGGCCGAGCTGGCGCGCGCCGATCTGCTCGGCGTGGGCTTGCCGGAGGCGGACGGCGGCCTCGGCGGCGGGCTCGTCGACACGTGCCTGCTGCTCGAGCAGGCCGGCGCGACGGTCGCCCCGGTGCCGCTCTGGCCGACGCTCGTCCTCGGAGCCAGGCCGGTCGCGCGGCACGGCTCCCCGCAGATCCGGTCGGCCCTCCTTCCGCGCGTCGCGGCGGGAGAGATCGTGCTGAGCGCCGCTCTCGCGGAGCCCGACGGCGGCGATCCGCTCGCCCCCGCGACGACCGCGACCTGGGAGGGAGACGCCTGGCGGCTCGAAGGCGAGAAGGTCGCCGTCCCCGCCGCCCACATCGCCGAGCGGATCCTCATCCCGGCGCGAGCCGACGCCAGCGTCGGCATCTTCCTCCTCGACCCCCGCGCCGGCGGCGTAACGCTGGAGCGGCAGAGTGCGACCAGCGGCGAGATCGTTTCGAGCGTGTCGCTCGACGGCGCCGCCGTGCCGGAGGACGACGTGCTCGTCGATCCCGGCAGCGTTGCCGGCGCCCTGGCGCGGCTCCACGACGAGGCGCTCACCGGGCTGTGCGCGCTCCAGGTCGGGATGGCCGAGCGCGCGCTCCGGATGACCGCCGCGTACCTCTCGGAGCGCGAACAGTTCGGACGCCCGCTCGGGGTGTTCCAAGCCGTCCAGCAACGCGCCGCCGACGCCTACATCGACGTCGAGGCGATGCGGTGGACGATGTGGCAGGCCGCGTGGCTGATCGACGAGGGCGAGCCGGCGTCGGACGAAGTCGCGATCGCCAAGTACTGGGCGGCCGAGGGCGGGCACCGAGTGCTCGCGGCGGCGCAGCACCTGCACGGCGGCGTCGGAGTCGATCTGGAGTACCCGCTGCACCGCTACACGCTCGGGGCGAAGCACGTCGAGCTCACCCTCGGCGGGGCGAATCGCCACCTGGCACGGCTCGGCGCTTCGATGGCCGCGAAGGTGGGACGCTGATGCGCACGCTCGCGCCGACCGACGTCACCGTCGGCGACGCGCTTCCACCGCTGGACGTCCCCATCACGGCCACGCTCATCGTCTCGGGCGCGATCGCCTCGCGTGACTTCCAGGACGTCCATCACGACGCGACGCTCGCGCGGCAGCGCGGCGCCGGAGACATCTTCATGAACATCCTCACGACCAACGGGCTCGTCGGCCGGTACGTCACCGACTGGGCCGGGCCGGAAGCCATCCTCCGCAAAGTGGCGATACGCCTCGGCTCGCCGAACTATCCGGGCGACGTGATGCGTCTGACCGGGACCGTCGAGCGCGTCGACGGCAACGAGGTCGAGGTCGCGATCCGCGGGACGACGGCTCTCGGCGAGCACGTCTCGGGAACCGTCGCCCTCACGCTGCCGGGGAAGGACCGGGCATGAGCCTGTCGGGACGCGCCGCGATCGCCGGGATCGGGCACACGGAGTTCTCGAAGGACTCCGGCCGCACCGAGATGCGGCTGGCGGTCGAGGCCGCCTCCGCCGCGCTGGCCGACGCCGGCCTGAGCCCGAAGGACGTCGACGGCTTCTCCACGTTCACGATGGACTCGAACGAGGAGATCGAGCTGGCGCGCAACCTCGGGTGCGGCGACGTGAGCTTCTACAGCCGGATCCACTACGGCGGCGGCGCCGCGTGCGCCGTGATCCATCAGGCCGCGATGGCCGTCGCGACCGGCTCGGCGAACTGCGTGATCGCCTATCGCGCGCTCAACGGCCGTTCCTGGCGCCGCTTCGGCCTGAGCATCCACGACAAGCCGACCGCCGAGCTGATCCACTACAGCTGGTACACGCCGTTCGGCTTGACTACGCCGGCGAGCTGGGTCGCGATGTTCGCTCGACGGTACATGCACACCTACGGCGCGACGACCGATGATCTCGGCCGCGTCGCGGTGGCGCACCGCGCGTTTGCGGCGACGAACCCCGATGCGTGGTTCTACGAGAAGCCAATCACGCTCGAGGACCACCAAGCGAGCCGCTGGATCGTCGAGCCGCTCCGGTTGCTCGACTGCTGCCAGGAGTCCGACGGGGGAGTGGCGGTTGTCGTCACGAGCGCCGAGCGCGCGCGCGACCTCCGGCAAGCCCCGGCGATCATCCGCGCGGCCGCGCAGGGCTCCGGCGCCGGGCAGGAGGAGATGACCTCGTACTACCGCGACGACCTCACGCGCCTCCCGGAGGTCGCCGCCGTATCGCGTCAGATCTGGGACCAGTCCGGCCTCACGCCGTCGGACCTCCAGACGGCCGTGATCTACGACCCGTTCACGCCGTTCGTTCTCCTCCAGCTCGAGGAGTTCGGCTTCTGCGGTCCCGGCGAGGCGAAGGACTTCGTGCGCGAGACCGGGATCGGCCCGGGCGGGAAGCTCCCCGTGAACACCAACGGCGGGCAGCTCGGAGAGGGCTATATCCACGGGATGAACGGCGTCGCCGAAGGCGTGCGTCAGGTCCGCGGCACGAGCGTGAACCAGGTCGACGACGTTTCCAACGTGCTCGTCACTGCCGGCGTCGGCGTGCCGACCAGCGCCATCATCTTGTCCAAGGAGTAGCGATGGACTTCGAAGAGCCCGAACATCTCGCGGCGGTTCGTACCGAGGCCCGAGCCTGGCTGGAGGCCAACTGGCCCGCGTTCGAGCGCGAATATCCGGATCCCGGCAAGCCGGATCCGGAGCGCGCGCGAACGTGGCATCGCCGCGTAGCCGCGGCCGGCTGGGGGGCGCCCTCCTGGCCCGTCGAGTTCGGCGGCAAAGGATACGGGCCACTCGAGTCCACGATCTGGGGCGAGGAGAAGTCACGCATCGGAGCGACGCTCTGGTTCAACGGCGTCGGTTTCGGGATGGCCGGCCCGACGATAATCGCGCACGGCACGGAGGAACAGAAGGCTCGGTACCTCCCGCCGCTGCTGAACGGTGACGAGATCTGGTGCCAGCTCTTCTCGGAACCGGGCGCCGGCTCGGACCTCGCGTCGCTTTCGACGCGCGCGGAACGTGAGGG
The DNA here is from genome assembly GCA_035249485.1 of Actinomycetota bacterium. Taxonomy (GTDB): domain Bacteria; phylum Actinomycetota; class AC-67; order AC-67; family AC-67; genus DATFGK01. The sequence goes on from DATFGK010000099.1 coordinate 14,025, forward strand.
CGACGAGTGGATCGTCAACGGACAGAAGGTCTGGTCATCGCTTGCGCACCAGGCGCAGTTCGGGCTCCTGCTCGCGCGGCACGACTTCGACGTGCCGAAGCACAAGGGCCTCATCTATCTGATCGTCGACATGGCCGCGCCGGGCGTCGAGGTCCGTCCGCTCAAGCAGATGGACGGAAACGCTCATTTCAACGAGGTCTTCCTCAACGACGTCCGCGTCCCGCACGCCGACCGCCTCGGCGAGCCCGGCGACGGATGGCGCATCGCGATCACGACGCTGATGCACGAACGCATGTCGATCGGGAGCGCGAGCGGCGGGTACACGTTCCCCTTCGAGAAGCTGGTCGCGATCGCGCGCGAGCGCTCAGCCGGTGGCATCGACCCGCTCATCCGCGATGCCCTCGCGCGGGTCTACACGCAGGGCCGGATCCTCGAGCTTCTCAACGCGCGCATCCTCGCGAAGATCGGTCGCGGGCAGATCCCCGATGCCGAAGGTTCGATCGCGAAGCTCGTCGTCGCGAACCTCGTCGGCCAGTCCGCGGCGGTCGGGATGCAGATGCTGGGCCCCGACGGCACGGTGATGGGCGACGAGGGCGTCCAGCGCGCGTTCCTCGGCTGGCCGGCGTTCCGCCTCGGCGGCGGCACCGACGAGATCCAGCGCAACCTCATCGGAGAGCGCGTGCTTGGTCTGCCCCGCGATCCCAACCCCGACAAGGATGTCCCGTTCGGGAGCCTCCGCCGCTAAACAGGGCTTCTCGTCCTAGTGCGACGGCGGGAGGTCCTACCATCACGTATCGTGTTCCCGCAATAGGGATGTTCTAGGCCAAAAGAAACCAGACCGCACTTCCGCTTCGCCACGTACAGGAGTCGAGGCGTCCAAGAAGGAACAGTCCGCGTAAGAGTTTCCTCACCCATTCGCATTAGTGAGTGAGGAAGCGAAGCAGGGTCCTTGAGCGCTTTCGGCGAAAGGCTCCGCTTCGAGAGAATGAGTGAAGTTAGTGCAGGTCCGGCTAGGGTAGAACCATAAGCCCGGGTTGGTCTGTTCGAGGGAGGTTGGAGTAGATGGCACGAAACAGGGTCGGACGGGCCTTGGCCACCCTGGTCGTCGCAATCCTCGCCATCACGGTGGCGGCGATCCCGGTTTCCGCGGTTCCGTTCAACGAAGCGGACTTCTCCGGTTACGCGACCGGACAGGTCCTGCACGTCGACACACTTGCAGCAACCGGCGTCGAGCTCGCGCAGGCGTCGGAAGCGTGGACGGGATCGGTCGTCGACTCGAAGGGGATCACGCAGATCGTCAACGAGGTCGACAACATCGTCTTCCCGGCCGCCGCGAACAAACGGACCGCAGCGCGTGGCTCCGGCCTCGAGCTCGGGCTCGGCGTCGACCAGGCGACCGAGAACCAGCTCCAGCTGCAGATCGCCAAGGCGGCCGCTCCGCCGAACACCTCCGTCGTCGAGGAGATCCCGCCGGGTGGTCTGAGCATCCCTCCGCTCGCGTACGCCTCGCTGCTCCGCGGCCAGGCCGACGCGAACTGGAGCGACTCCAGCACCTGCGTCCTCGGTAAGGACCTCGCGAGCGGCATCGGCTACGCAGCCGACGTCCAGCTCGTCGACACGGGTGCCGGCAACGAGGACGGCACGCTCGACGCGCCGCTGCTCGCCGTCGACGCCGAGCCGACCGACCCGGATCGTTCGGTCGCGTTCTCGCAGTCGCACAACTTCCTCGCCGTTCAGCAGAACGCGGCGGGCGCTCCGCTCGGCCTCAAGTTCGGCCTGGCGAGTGAGGTTCGCATGACGATCGCGCCGGTCACGATCGCCGACGGCGTCACCCTCGAGTTCCTCGGCGAATGGGTCCTGCGTGCCATGGCCGGCGGTGTGCCGGGCAGTGCGCACGTGCACTTCGGCCCCGGCGAGGTCAGCCCCCAAACGCCGATCCTGAACATCATCCAGGACGGCGTGGACAACATCATCGTGTCGCTGCAGGACATCCTCGGCGACGCGGGTCTTCCGACGATCGAGGTTCCCGGTGTGGCCGAGATCCGCATCGGCCAGCCCCCGCACGCGATCGGTGACCAGGACGCGCCTCCGGCGATCGCCGCCAACGGCACCAGCGCCTCGGCCGCCATCGACATCGTGAGCGTCGAGCTCCTCGACGGCGACCTCGCGGACCTCCGCTTCGGTCACATGGAGGTCTCGGCGCAGGTTCCGGTCGGTGGCATCGACTGCGGCGTGCCGGTCTCGAAGACGGCAAGCCCGAAGGGCGTCACGGTCGGTCAGGCCTTCACGGTTTCGATCAAGGTCGACAATCCGTTCGGCTGCGACATGACGGCCGTGAAGGTCGTCGACAACATCACGACCGAAGGCAGCGCCAAGTTCCAGGTCCTCAGCACGAACCCGCCCGCGAACCAGGTCCCCGCGGGCTCGAACCTGGATGAAGGCACGATCGTGTGGGACAACATCGGGCCGATACCGAAGGGCGGCAGTAAGACCGTGACGGTCTCGATCCGCGCCCAGGGCGGTGGCGGAATCATCAAGGACATCGCCACGGCGTCCGCGCTCCTCGGCAATTGCGAGGGCGAGGGGGACGGCAGCACGCTCGTCGGCAACTCCTTGCCGCTCGAGGTGCCGGTCGTGCTCACGGTGAAGGATCTTCCCGAGACGGGCCTCGGCACCAGTGGAGCGCTGTATCTGAGCGCGATCGCGATGCTTGGCTTCGCCGCGGTTGGCATCCGGTCGCTGCGCCGTAACAAGGCCTAACGACCCGGCAAGACAGTGGACCCCGGCCATCGGCCGGGGTCCACTCTTTGCGGCACACAACTGCAGCGGGCCGGCCCTTGAAGGGCCGGCCCGCTTTCTATCCCCGGGCGGGGGGCTTTCGGTTCGGTGTTGGAGGGTGACCTCGCGCGTTCGAAGTGCGGGTCTGCGACAGCATCGCGCCTCGGGCGCGTCGCGCGGCATGGCCGTTGGTACATCGGGACGATGTCTGCCCGAAGGTGCATCTGTGTCAGGTTTCCCCTAGAAAACACGGGGTTCTTTGACTCGGGCCCCCTACTCCTATAGCGTTCCGCGCGGCAACGAGACAGGGAGGTGGTTAGTGGCAGACACGTTGAATCGCTCGCAGCTGCTCAAGACCGTCTCCGAGCGGACCGGTATGGCCCGCAAGGAGGTCGAGCAGGTTTACGAGCACACCGTTCGGACGATCCAGGATGCGGTCAAGTCCGGGCGCAAGGTCGCACTGACCGGCTTCGGCCGGTTCACGCAGCGCGTACAGGCTGCGCGCAAGGCCGGCATGGGGAAGAACCCCTTCACCGGCGAGACCATCAAGATCGCGGCGCGCCCGGAGCGGCGCCTCCCGCGTTTCTCGCCGGCGAAGCAGTTCAAGGAGTACGTGTCCGGCAGCATGAAGCTGCCGGCGCTCCCCGCGTCGAAGCCGGCGGCCGCGCCGAAGAAGGCCGCTGCCAAGAAGTCGACGGCGAAGAAGTCGTCGGCGAAGAAGGGGCCGGCGAAGCGCAAGCGCTAGATCCGGCTGGGAAAGATGTGAGGGCGGGACCGTTGTCCCGCCCTCGACCTTTCCCTCACTCTTTACAGACGCGCCAGGTAGTCCGCGACCGCCGCGTTGATCGCGTCGGGCTCCTCGACCGGAGACGCGTGGCCCGCGCCGGCGATGGGAACGTAGGGAGCCTTCAGCAACCGCGCGACCTCTTCCGCGCGCTCCGGCTCGATCGCGACGTCTTCGAGCCCGTGGATGACGACGGTCGGACGATCGATCTCGCTCAAACGGTCGTGCACGTCGTCGCGATCGAACACGGCGCGGATCATGCCGTGCGCCGCGGGGACGTCCACCTCCATCAGCTTCTTCCGCCACATCTCGGAGCCGGGCTTCGCGGCGTAGATGCCGCTGAAGAGGATCATCTGCACGACCGTCGCGAGATCCTCGCTGATCCCGTCCTCCATCGCTACCGTGAGGAGCGCTTCGTATTGCGCCCTCTTCTCCTCGTCCTCGGAGTGCGCCTGCGTGTCGATCAGGATGAGTCCCGCGACGCGATCGGCGCTCGCGAGCGCGGCCCGGAGCGCGGTGAAGCCGCCCATCGACTGGCCGCACCAGATCGCTTGATCGACGCCGAGTTGGTCGAGCACGCCGCACACCATGTCGGCCCAGCGCCAGAAGTCGATGCCGACCTCCACGCCGGCGCTGCCACCGTGTCCCGGCGCATCGATCGCGATGACGCGGTTGGTCCCGCGGAAAGCGTCGATCTGACGGTCCCACATCGTGCGGTTCATCAAGACCCCGTGCAGCATGACGATCGCCGGGCCGGATCCCTCGTCGTCGTAGGCGTAGGACCAGCCGTTCAACTCACCCTGCGGCATGGGTACCTCCTCGTTACCTCAGAAGCTGACGATCGTCAGATCGCGCACCTTCGGGCGGTTCGGATCTCCGGCGAGATCGAACTTCACCCGCTGGCCGATCCGGAACTCCCGGATCCCCATGTTCCCGAACGAGTCGTGATCGAAGGCGAGCTCCCGCTTCGTGTCGTCGAGGATGAGCCCGCTCCGTGACTGAGCGTTGTACGCGCGGATGGTTCCTTGTGGCACATCGACCTCCCTGTAGGCGCGGCTACGATACCGAACCGCCCTTGACGGACGCGAGCACGTCGTCGAGGAGGTGGAACGACTCTCGAACCTTCGTCGGATCGCCGAGGAACGTCATGTTCCACGGGACGACATGCCGGACCCCGACCGCCTCGAACTCGCGGAGCTCGGCGACGATGTCGTCGGGCGTTCCGTGGAGCGTGAACTCGTGCGAGATCTCCTCGGGGATCTGTCCGATCGCCTTCAAGGCGTCGTCCTTCGCGAAATGGGTCGGGATGTAGTCGCGGAGCCCCTGGAAGTTCGAGCCGAGCGGATGCGCGTACCCGCGCTTCTCGTACTCCTCGCTGGGGAGCACGAGCTGGAACCCCTTGGGCAGCGGCTCGTTGAGGATCCGGTGGGCTTCCTCGTGATCGTTCGCGACGACGGTGTACGCCCAGAGGCCGGGCGTGAACGTCGAGAAGTCGCGTCCGGCCTTCTCCGACGCGGTGCGGATCGTCGCGAGCCGGCTCGCGTATTCGGCCGGCGCCATCCGCGTAGGGAGCCAGCCGTCGGCGAGGCGCCCCGTGATCTCGAGCATCCTCGGGCCGTGCGCCCCGGTCCAGATCGGTGGGAACACCCCGGGGGTGTGCGGGCCCATGCCGCAGACGGCCTTGCGGAGCGTCCAGAAGTCGCCGTCGAAGTCGACCGGCTCATCGTTCTCCCACAGCAACCGGATGATCGAGAGTGCTTCGTCGAACCGCGACGCCGGCTTCGAGAAGTCGAGGCCGTAGGGAACGATGTTCTCGCCTTCGCCGGCCCCGATCCCGAGGATCGCGCGGCCTTTGGAGAAGTGATCGAGCGTCAGCCACTCGTTGGCGAGCATGGCCGGGTGGCGACGCACCGGCTCGGTCACGCTCGTGCCGAGGCGGATCCGATCGGTGTGGGTCGAGACGGCCGCGATGCAGGCGACCGGATCGAAATAGATGTGCGGGTTGGATTGGAAGTTCGCGAGCGGGGTCACGTCCGGGGTCCAGATCGACTCGGGATGCCAGCCCATCAGATGATCGGGCCACCAGATGGCGTCGTAGCCCTTCTCTTCGTTGCGTTTGGCCGTCTTCAGCACGCCCTCGATGGGCGGCATGATGTTTCCGGGCGATCCGATCTCCATCGTCATGTGAGCTCCTATCCGTTCTCCGTTAGCCGGCGAGCCGCAGCCGCGCCGCGATGCCCAGCTCCTCGAGCGCGCGCCGCGTCGCCGGACCCGGCCCGAGCGCCCAGACGGACGCGAGCGCGTCGGGAGTATCCACATCGGTGGCCAGCCGGGGCGAGTCGACTCGGCGGAACGCGGCGCCGGCTTCGGCGGCGGCAGCCTCGTGGGCGGCACGGCTTGACGGCCCGAAGCGGGTCGCGATCACATCGCCGGGGCGGCGCCACAGTACGTTGGTGCCGGACCCATTCTGATCGGGAACGAGCACGACCCCGTTGCCCTCGGCGACGGCGATCAGTTCCTCGGCGCTGACGGCGGCGAGGTCGGCGGCGACGACGATCACACCCGCGGCACCCGCCGCGACGGCGCTCGCCGTGGC
>DATFGK010000100.1:0-8277 GCA_035249485.1 Actinomycetota bacterium
AGGACGCCTTCATCGACATCTGACATGGCAGACACCCCGCTCGAACGCCGCATCGAACCGATCGACATCGAGGAAGAGGTAAAGCGCTCCTACCTCGACTACGCGATGTCGGTCATCGTCGGCCGCGCGCTGCCCGACGCGCGCGACGGACTGAAGCCCGTCCACCATCGGATCCTGTGGGGGATGCAAGAGATGGGTGCCCGACCCGGGACGCCGTACAAGAAGTCCGCGCGAGTCGTCGGGGAGGTCATGGGTAAGTATCACCCTCACGGCGACACCGCGATCTACGACGCCCTCGCGCGCATGGCGCAAGACTTTGCGATGCGCGACCCGCTCGTCGATGGGAAGGGAAACTTCGGCTCGGTCGACGGGGACGCGCCGGCGAGCATGCGTTACACAGAGTGCCGGCTCGCTCCCCTCGCCATGGAGCTGTTGAACGGGATCGATGAGGAGACCGTCGACTTCGTCCCCAATTACGACGGCGAGGAGGTGGAGCCGGTCGCGCTCCCCGCGCGGTTCCCGAACCTCCTCGTGAACGGATCCACCGGGATCGCGGTCGGGATGGCGACGAACATACCTCCGCACAACCTCGGTGAGGTCATCGACGCGGTAATCGCGGCGATCGATGAGCCCGATATCACGCCGGCCGGTCTGATGAAGCACGTCAAGGGCCCCGATTTTCCCGGCGGCGGAATCATCATGGGCTGGCAGGGGATAAAGGACGCGTACGAGACAGGGCGCGGCTCGATCAAGGTCCGCGCGAAAGCCACGATCGAGGAATCGAAGGCAGGTAAGACGCAGATCGTCGTCACCGAGCTGCCGTACATGGTCTCCGGCGACCGGGTGCTCGCAAAGGTCGCCGAGCTCGTCGACAAGAAGGTCATCGTCGGCATCACCCCATCGGCGAAGGCCGTCCGCAACGAGTCGAACCGTCAAGGGCTTCGGCTCGTGATCGAGCTCAAGCGCGACGCGATCCCGCAGGTCGTGCTCAACAACCTCTTCAAGCACACGCAGTTGCAAGACTCGTTCGGCGTGAACATGCTCGCACTCGTCGACGGCGTGCCGCGGGTGCTGAACCTCGCGCAGGCTATCAAGGTCTACATCGAGCACCAGGTCGACGTCGTCACCAGGCGCACGCGCTACCGCCTGCGCAAGGCGGAAGAGCGGGCGCACATCCTCGAAGGTCTGCTCGTCGCGCTTAAGAACCTGGACGCGGTGATCAAGCTGATCCGCGCGTCGAAGGACGCCGAGGAAGCCCGCACGGGCCTGATGAAGAAGTTCAAGCTGACCGAGGTCCAGGCGACCGCGATCCTCGACATGCAGTTGCGCCGCCTGGCTGCGCTGGAGCGACAGAAGATCGAGGACGAGCATAAGGAGCTCACGGCGAAGATCAAGGAGTACAAGGCGATCCTGGCCGACCCGAAGAAGGTGCGGAAGATCGTCAAGGACGAGCTCGTCGCGATCAAGGAGAAGTTCGCGTCGCCGCGTCGCACGGACATCCGCGCCGACGAGGCCGACATTAACGTCGAGGACCTGATCGCGGACGACGAAGTCGTGCTCACGGTCACGCGCTCGGGGTACATCAAGCGCGTGCCGGCCAACGTCTACCGGACGCAGGGCCGCGGCGGGAAGGGCATCCGCGGCGCCAAGCCCAAGGAAGGCGACATCGTCGAGCACCTCCTCACGACGACGAACCACGCCTACGTCCTGTTCTTCTCGAGTCGCGGCAAGGTGTACCGGATCAAGGCGCACGAGATCCCCGAGAAGGACCGGACCGCGCGCGGGATCTCGATCCGCAACCTGCTGCCGTTCAGCGGCGAGGACTCGCTCGCGGCCGTGATCGACACGCGTGACTACGAGACCCAGAAGTTCCTCGTCATCGCGACGAAGAAGGGGATCATCAAGAAGACTGCGTTCCAGGCGTACGACTCGTCGCGCCGGGATGGGATCATCGCGGTGAAGCTTCGTCCCGACGACGAGGTGGTGCAGGTCCGCGCCACGTCGGGTGAGGACGAGCTCATCCTCGTGTCGCGCAAGGCGCAAGCGGTCGTCTTCACCGAGGCCGAGGTGCGTCCGATGGGCCGCGACGCATCCGGCGTGATCGGCATCCGGCTCGGCGCGGAGGACGAGGTCGTCGCGTTCGACGTCGTCGATCCGAACGGCGAGCTGCTCCTCGTGACCGACGCCGGCTTCGGCAAGCGGACGCTGCTCACCCAGTACCCACGTCACCACCGCGGCGGCAAGGGCGTGAAGACCGCCAAGCTCACGTCGCGCCGCGGAACGGTGGAAGGGGCCGCGGTCGTGCGGCCGGGACATGAAGTGTTCCTGATCTCGTCCGGCGGTCAGGTCATCAAGATCGCCGCCAAGGACATCTCGCGTATGGGTCGCGACACCCAAGGCGTGCGGGTCATGCGGCTCGGCCAGGGCGAGATGGTGTCCGCGATGGCGCGCGTCGTCGCCGACGAGGAAGAGGCCGGGGCCGAAGCCTAGCCCCGCCTGCGGGCGCGTGGCCTACCGCATCGTCGAGCACACGGCCGACATCGGGATCGAAGCGACGGCGCCCGACATCCCGATCCTCTTCTCCGAGGCCGTCCGGGCCATGGCCGCCGTCGTGCTCGACGCCGACCCGCCCGAGGCCTTCGATCGCGTCGCGGTCGCGGCAGAGGCGGACGACCTCGGCGCGCTGCTCGCCGAGATCCTTCAGGAAGCGCTGTGGCGGTTCGAGTCGTCGGGCTGGCTGCCGGTCGACGTGGAGCTCGAGGTGTCTGCGACCACCGCGGCGGGAACATTCGGTGTCGTGAAGGATGTCACCGTAGGAGGACCGGCGATCAAGGCCGTTACCTATCACCAGCTGGCCGTCGAGCGGACGCCCGACGGCTGGCTCGCGCGCGTGTTCTTCGACGTGTGATGAAGACGCGAAGCGTTGGGCCCTACGAGTGGGAGGTGCCGGTCGGCGAGGTCCGCGGCATGCGTGTGCCCGGTCGTGTCTTCGCGGATCGCGCCGGCATCGAGAAAGCACGCGAGGACCGCGCGCTCGAGCAGGTCGCCAACGTCGCGACGCTTCCCGGTATCGTGCGCGCGTCCTACGCGATGCCCGACATCCACTGGGGCTACGGCTTCCCGGTGGGCGGCGTCGCCGCGACCGACGCCGACGCCGGCGGCGTGATCTCGCCGGGAGGCGTCGGCTTCGACATCTGCTGCGGGGTGCGACTCTTGCGCAGCGACCTGACGATCGCCGACGTGGAAGACCGTTTGGCGGAGCTCAGCGTGCAGCTCGGCCGGCGGATCCCGCGCGGCATCGGCTCGAAGGGGTTGCTCAAGCTCGATCGCAGCGAGCTGCGCGGCGTGCTCACGGAGGGGGCGGGCTGGGTGCTCTCACGTGGGTTCGGGTGGGAGTCCGATCTCGAGCGCTGCGAGGACCACGGCCGGCTCGCCGGCGCCGATCCGGATGCGGTGTCGGACCGAGCCTACGAGCGCGGGGCCCCGCAGTGCGGCTCGCTCGGCGCGGGCAACCACTTCCTCGAGGTGCAGATCGTGGACCACATCGACGACGCCGGCGCGGCGGAAGCCTTCGAGCTCGCGGTGGGGAACGTGTGCGTCATGATCCACTCGGGCTCGCGCGGCGTCGGTCACCAGATCTGCACCGACGAACTCAAGATCTTCGACAAGCTCATGCGGCGGAGCGGCATCGAGGTGCCCGACCGGCAGCTCGCGTGCGGCCCGGTGTCGGCGCCGGAAGCCGAGCGCTATTTGGGCGCGATGGCGGCCGCGGCGAACTTCGCGCGCGCGAACCGGCACGCGCTCGCGCACGAGCTGCGCGAGACGTTCGCCGAAGTGATCGGACGGAGCGCCGAGTCGATGGGGCTGCGTCTGGTTTACGACGTCGCGCACAACCTGGCGAAGATCGAGCGCTACGAGGTCGACGGTCGCGAACGCGACCTCTGCGTGCATCGGAAGGGTGCGACGCGGGCGTTCGGTCCGGGTCATCCGGAGCTCATCGACCGGTACAAGGCGGTCGGGCAGCCGGTCATCGTCCCCGGCTCGATGGGGACGGAGTCGTGGGTGCTCGTTGGGACCGCCGCCGGGCGCGACAAGGCGTTCTGGTCCACATGTCATGGTGCCGGACGCGCGATGAGCCGCACGCAGGCGAAGAAGCGCATGGGCGGTCACCAGGTCCGGAGCGACCTCGAATCCCAAGGTATCCTGGTCAACGCGACGCACCCCGGCCTCCTGGCGGAGGAAGCCCCCTACGCGTATAAGGACGTAACATCGGTCGTCGACACCTGCGAGGGAGCGGGACTATCCAAGAAAGTGGCTCGGCTCCGCCCACTGGCGGTTATCAAGGGGTAGCCACGGCGACCCCGGCTCGCGGCTACTCGCACGGCTGGCGCCGCGCCCGCCTCGTCCTCCGCAAGATCGACCCGTGGTCCGTGCTGAAGTTCTCCGTACTCTTCTACTTCTGTCTCCTGCTGATCATGCTGCTCGGCTCCGCGATCATCTTCGCGATCCTGAAGTCCTTCGGCGTCATCGCGAACATCGAGAAGCTCGTCCGCGACCTGTCCGACGCGGCGTTCACGATCTCGGGGGGCTCGATCTTCCGGTGGCTGTTCCTGTTCGGGCTCCTCGGAACGATCGTGGCGAGTGCGGTCACGGTCTTCCTCGCGTTCCTGTACAACCTCATCGCCGACGTCGTCGGCGGCATCGAGGTCTCGGTCGCGGAACGCGAATAGCCCGCTCGCCGGCCCGTGGTAGCCTTCCGGGTCGCACGTTTGGGGCCCGTAGCTCAGGCGGCTAGAGCGCAGCTCTGATAAAGCTGAGGTCGTTGGTTCAAGTCCAACCGGGCCCACCCCCACCCTGATCTCGGTTCCCCGAACGCCCTCCGAGGTCGCCGCAAACCGGGACGAACACGGGGCCCCGACCGCCCTCTCCGCAGGAGCCGGGCCGGTCGGGCGCGAAGAAACCCTCATCCCAACTCGGAGGAGAAAGATGAAGCATCGTCCCGTTTCCCTTCTGCTCGCGGCGCTCGTCGCGGCGACCGCGATGTCGGTCGCCTCGGCGCCGAACCCCGCCGAGCCGCTCGCCGGTCTCGGCCGGATCCTGAACGCGTTCCAGCCGGGCGACATCGTCCGCGGCATCGCCACGTTCGACGCGGTTCCCACCCGCCGCGAGGTCGCCTCGCTTCGGAGCGCCGGCTTGCGAGTCCAGCCGATGAAGCGCCTGCCGCTCGCCCTCGTGCAGGGCCCGGTCGCCGCGCTGAAAGCCGCGGTGTTCTCCGGGGCGGCGAACGACGTCTACGCGGATGAGCGCAACGAGCTTTACGACACAGCATCGACCGCCGCGATCGGCGGCGCCGCGATCCGTGCGAAGGGGCTCACCGGCAAGGGGGTCACCGTCGGGATCGTGGATTCCGGCTGCGACGCGACCCAGCCCGACATCGCCGACCACGTCGTCCACAACGTCAAGCTGGTGAGCGCCGAGTATCTGAACCTCCCGCCGGACTCGCGCAACACGCTGGTGGTTCCGGTCGACGCCCTTCCCGTGAACAACTCCGACCTGACCGCCGGCCACGGAACACACGTTGCCGGGATCATCGCGGCCGACGGCACGTCGGGTCCGGAGCACGTCGGCGTCGCACCCGATGCCGAGCTCGTGTGCATGGCGATCGGCGAGGGGATCTTCACGACGGCGGTCGTCACCGCGTACGACTATCTGCTCGACCAGCCGGATCTCCTCGGCGTGGACGTGATCAACAACTCGTGGGGCAACTCCTTCTACATGTTCGACCCTCGCCACCCGGTTCACGTCGCGACGCGTGCGATGGTGGCCCAAGGAGTCGTGGTCGTGTTCGCGGCCGGCAACTCGGGAGACTCGAACGCCGAGATGAGCCTCAACCTCTTCTCCGCGGCTCCGTGGGTGATCTCGGTTGCCGCGTCGAGCGTCGAGCGGATCCGCGGCGGATTCTCCTCTAACGGTCTGCAGTTCGACAACGCGCGCGGGTTCTCGATCGGTGAGGGAGGGCACAAGGCCTTCCGCAAGGACCACCTCGGCATCTACCACCCCGACGTCACCGCGCCGGGCGTGGATATCTCGTCGACGTGCTCGACGACCGGCGTCGCGCCGGGTCCGTGCCTGGGCGACACCAACATCTCCGCCTCGGGGACGAGCATGGCGTCGCCGCACGTGGCCGGCGCCGCTGCGATCCTGCTCCAGGCGAATCCTGCGCTGACGCCGGAGCAGATCCGCTTCGCGCTCCAGTCGACGGCTCGCCCGGTCTTCGCCGAGGTCGACGGCAAGAAGCGGACGCTCGGCTTCTGGCAGGCCGGTTACGGCTACATCGATCTCGCCGCCGCCGTGGAGCTCGTCACGGGCGACGGCTGGCAGAAAGCGATCGTTCGGGCGCAGCGCGCCGCCGACCGGCGCATGTTCCGATCTATCGGCCATCGGGTCGAGCGCACCGATATGTGGACCTACGACGCGCCGCCGGTCGCGCTCGAAGGGTCCGACACCCGTGTGTTCAACACGGGCGTACCGGCCGGCACGACCCACCTCAAGGTCACGCTCGCGCACCCGAGCCTGTACGCAGTTCAGATGAACGAGATGGTGTACACGGTCACGATCCGCGACGCCGCCGGCACGGTTCTCGGCGAGACGACCGAGGCGGCCGCCGGGCACGGCACGTCGAGCCTCTTCGTCGAGCTGAAGAACGCGGCGTTCGGCGTCTTCGAGTTCGAGGTGAGCGGGATCCGGGCGGTCTCCGATCCCGACAACATCGACAGCGAGTCGCTGCTGGGCCGAGTCGTCGTGCTGCACGTTGCGCAGCTGAAGCCGCTGCGCTAGTGCTTGGTGGACGACGCGCGGGGCTTGTGCCCGGCGTGCCTGAAGGCTTAGCATCGGCATGAGTCGAAGCCGAGCGAAGGAGGCCGCAATGGCCGAAGAAGAGGGCAAGAAGCGGGGCAAGAAGGGCCTGTTCGCTGCGCTGCTCGCGGCCGTGGCGGGTGTCTTCCTGTTCATGAAGAAGAAGAAGCGTGGCGGCGAGGAGTCCGGCTGGGAGGACGCTCGCCCGACCGCTTAGCGGCGACGGTTCACGAAGAACGCGCGGGCGCCGCCCGCGCGTTCTTCGTTCCCCGGCTCTTCCGGAGGCGGCCACGGGGGTACCATGGCGTGCGGACGGGGACGTAGCTCAGTTGGTAGAGCACCTGGTTTGCAACCAGGGGGTCGTCGGTTCGAATCCGATCGTCTCCACCCGCTCTGTTATCCTGAGTCCGGTGCGCCGGGAAGCCTGGTCGGCAGGTCCCGGCGCTCGCGTGTCTCCGGGTCCTCGGCCCTCGTAGGAGGACAGATGACCCCCGAAGCGTCGGACGACACGACACAGACCGACATCCGTATGCCGTGGGCGCGCTCCGGCCGCCGGGTGCCGCGCCTCGTCGTCCGTCCGCTCCAACAGTTCCTCCAGACCGAGGCGTCCGGCGGCATCCTCCTGCTCGCGGCGGCGGCCTGCGCGCTCATCTGGGCGAATGTTTGGCCCGGTTCGTACGAGCGCCTCTGGGGAACGGAGCTGACGATCGGGATCGGCGATTGGTCGATCACCGAGGATCTCCGGCACTGGGTCAACGATGCGGCGATGGCGCTCTTCTTCTTCGTCGTCGGCCTCGAGATCAAGCGCGAACTCATCTCCGGCGAGCTTCGCGACCCGCGCGTGGCCGCGTTGCCGGCGGCGGCCGCCCTCGGCGGGATGATCGTGCCCGCGGGGATCTACGCGGCGATCGTGGCCGGCGGAAGCGGCGCCGAGGGCTGGGGGATCCCGATGGCGACCGACATCGCGTTCGCGGTCGGCGTCCTCGCTCTCGTCGGCCGGGGACTCCCTTCGGGACTGAAACTGTTCCTGCTGACCCTGGCGATCGTGGACGATGTCGGGGCCATCCTCGTCATCGCCGTGTTCTACTCCGACGCCGTATCGAGCACGGCGCTGGCCATCGCGGCGGGCCTGCTGCTCGCGATGGTCGTCCTGCGGCGGTTGCAGATCCGGGCGGGAGGCGTCTACCTCGTCCTGGGGATCGCGGTCTGGGTGGCCGTGTTCGAGTCGGGCGTACATGCCACGATCGCCGGCGTCGCGCTCGCGTTCGTCACACCGGCCGCAGCCTTCCAGCGGCCCCGGGCGGTAAGCGCGGAGGCGCGCCGAGTCGCCGACGAAACCTCCGACGAACCCGAGCCGGTCGACCGCGACGCCGCCGAGTGGCTCCATCTGGCGAAGCTCTCGCGCGAGGCCATCTCGCCGCT
>DATFGK010000101.1:0-6796 GCA_035249485.1 Actinomycetota bacterium
CCGGCGCGCTTCCCGACGAGCAGCAGGAACGTGGCTCCCGCGAGGGGGAACAGCGGGATCAGCCAGGCGACCTCGACGGCGGACGGGATGTCAGGCACGGCGGGTCACCATCTGAGGGTCTTCGCGTCGTCCACCGACGCGCTCGCCTTCCGGCGGAACACCGACATGATGATGGCGAGCCCGACGACCACCTCGGCCGCCGCCACGATCATCACGAAGAACGCGAGCACCTGACCGTCGAGGTTGCCGTTCATCCGCGCGAACGTCACCAACGTGAGGTTGACGGCGTTCAGCATGAGCTCGATCGACATGAAGATGATGATCGAGTTTCGGCGCGTGAGGACGCCGACCACGCCGGTCGTGAACAGCATCGCGGCGAGCGCGAGGTACTGCGCCGGCTGGATCACCGCTCCTCTCCCACCGGCGCGGGTTGCCGGCCGGAGGGCTCCCGCCCTTCCGGCGTCGACTCGCCGATCATCGAGGCCCGCTCTTCCTCGTCGCGACGGCGCCCAAGGACCATCGCCCCGATCGCGGCGACGATGAGCAGCACCGACGCCACCTCGAATGGGAACATGTACTTCGTGAAGAGCACCCGGCCGACCGCCTCGACGTTGCCGCCGCGGTTCGCGGCTTCGACGCCCTCGAACGCGGTGCCGCCCACCGTGGTGTGGATCGTCCAGACCGCGATGCCGGCGAACACGAGCCCGAGGATGATCGCGAGCGGGTACTGCAGCGGGATCCGCTCCTCGACGACGTCCTCGCGGTCCACCCCCAGCAGCATGATGACGAACAGGAACAGAACCATGATCGCGCCGGCGTAGACGATGACCTGAACGGCCGCGAGGAAGTGCGCGTCGAGAAGCACATAGAACACGGCGAGCGTGAAGAAGTTCATCACGAGCAGGAGCGCGCTGTGGATCGGGTTGCGCGCTCGGATCATCAAGATCGCGCTCCCGAGCGATAGGAATGCGACGACCCAGAAGATGTACTTCTCCATACCGCGACCTCAGTGGTGCTGGATGTGCGAGGCCTCCGCCTCGCGCTCGGCTCGTTCCGCGCTCGTGAGGACGGGCGTCCCCGCGAATCCGCCGTAGTAGTCGATCCCTCGCGCTTTGATCTCCTCGTCGGTGTGGGGCGGCGACGCCGCACCCGGCGGGAGCGACGCGAGCAGCTGCTCCTTCGTGAAGATCAGCGTTTCGCGGGAGTCGTCGGCGAGCTCGTACTCGTTCGACATCGTCAGCGCGCGCGTCGGGCACGCTTCGATGCACAGTCCGCAGAAGATGCAGCGCAGGTAGTTGATCTGGTAATCGATCGCGAACCGCTCTCCCGGCGAGAAGCGCGCCTCCGGCGTGTTGTCCGCGCCCTGGACGTAGATCGCGTCGGCCGGACAGGCCCACGCGCACAGCTCGCAGCCGATGCACTTCTCGAGGCCGTCCTGATACCGATTCAGCACGTGCCGGCCGTGGAACCGCGGCGCGGTCGGACGTTTCACCTCGGGATACTGCGTCGTGACCGGACGCTTCAGCATGTGCTTCGCGGTGACCAGGAACCCCTTGATGATCTCAGCGACGGCCAAGCGATTCCCCCTCCTTGATCGCTCGCAGCGACGCGAGATTGTCCCGCGTCACCTTGGCCAGCGTCATCACCGCGGCGAGCCCGAAGATGACGCCGATCCACGCGATCAACGTCCCGCGGTCGACCTCTTGCGGAAGGACGACGAGCGCGGCGGTGATCATCACCCACGCGAGGCCGGCCGGGATGAAGACCTTCCATCCGATGGCCATCAGCCGGTCGTACCGGATGCGTGGGATCGTCGCTCGCGCCCAGATGAAGAAGAAGATCAAGGCGCCCATCTTCCCCATGAACCACACGACCGGCCATAACGGCTCGACGAATGGGATGATCGGACCCCGCCACCCGCCGAGGAACAGCGTCACGACCAACGCCGACGTGGTGATGACGTGCAGGTACTCCGCGAGGAAGAACATCGCGAACTTGATGCCGGAGTACTCGGTGTGGTAGCCGGCGACGAGCTCGGTCTCCGCCTCGGGCAGGTCGAACGGCGGCCGGTTGGTCTCGGCGAGCCCGGCGAGCAGGAACAGAAGGAACGCAGGGAACTGCGGGAAGATGAACCACCGCGGGATGAACCCGAGGTAGGTGCCCGCCTGGGCGTCTACGATCCCGCGCGTCGACAGCGTGCCGGCCCAGAGGACGACGGCGACCGACGCGAGCCCGAGCCCTATCTCGTACGAGATCATCTGCGCCGTCGATCGCACGGCACCGAGGAGGGGGTACGCGCTTCCCGAAGCCCACCCCGCCAGCACGACGCCGTACACCATGAGCGAGCCCATCGCGAGGAAGAAGAGAACCCCGACGTTGAGGTCGGCGAGCTGGAACGTGATCAGCCGGTCCCCGATGTGGAAGCCCGTTCCCATCGGCACGATCGCGAACGCCATGAACGCTGGGATCATCGAGAGCAACGGCGCAAGCGTGAAGACTGGTTCGTGCGCTGAGCTCGGCCGGACGTCTTCCTTGAAGAAGAGCTTCACGCCGTCGGCGAGCGACTGGAGCATCCCGAACGGCCCGACGCGGTTGGGTCCGATCCGCTGTTGCATGAACGCGACGATCCGGCGCTCGACCCAGATCGTCATCATCACGCTCACGAGGAGGAAGCCGAAGACGACCACGGCCTTGATCGCGACGATGAGGACGTCGATCCCGTCCATCGTCAGACCTTCCCGACCGTCACGAGCGTGACGGGCTCGCCGGCGTCGAGCATCGACAAGCCGCGCGCGCCGTGGTTGTTGGCGGGCACGAACACGCAGCGATCGGCCAGCATGCCGATCCGAGCCGGCGCCTCGACGGCGCCGCACGCGGACTCGACCCGGAGGCGGTCGCCGGCTTTCACGCCGAGCCGCTGCGCGTCGGCCGGCCCGATCTCGACGAAGGCGCCCTCGGAGGTTTCGAGCAGATCCGTCGCTCCGAGCAGCATCGTGCCGGCGTCGAGAAGCAGCGGATACGTCAGGAGCGTGAAGGGGTGGTGCTCGTCGAGCCGTCGCAGATGGGGCGGCGGCAGCGCGACCGCCGACCGTTCCCGGGGATCGCGGCGCAGGGCGTTCATCTCCCGCTGCAGCTCCACGAGCTTGCGTGGGAACCCGACGCCGACCTCGTTCGCGATGAGGCTGAGGATCTCCCAGTCCGGCCGCGACACGCCGGCCGGGGTGACGGCGGCCGCGAACGGCTGGGCGCGGCCCTCCCAATCGGTGAGCGTGCCTTCGCGTTCGGGGAACGCGCTCGCGGGAAGCACAACGTGCGCCCGGCGGCTCGAATCGGTCAGGAACAGGTCGTTGGCGACGACGAACTGCGCTCGATCGAGCGCGCGGCGGCCGAGCGTCGCGTCGCCGAAGTCGCTCGCCGGATCGACGCCGGCGAGCAGCAAGAGGCCCAGATCGGCGCTGCCCTCGAGGACGTCGCGTGCATCGCGTCCCGGCGCCGCAGGAAGCCCACCGCCCCAAACCTGTTCGACCTCAGCGCGCGCGGCCTCGTCCTCCACGCGGCGGCCGCCCGGAAGGAGCCGCGGATGCAAGCCGGCGTCGAGCCCGCCGCGCGCGCCCGCGCGGCGCGGGAGCCACACGAACCGGGTCCCGAGCGAGAACGAGATGTTCCACGCCGCAGCGAGCGCGCCCGGCGACTGGGCCAGCCGATCACCGCAGACGACGACCGCGTCGGGCCCGGCGGCCGCCAGAGCGTCGGCGAGCGACCCGATGTCCCCGGCCGACGCGCGCGACTGATCGAGAAGCGTCGTCGCGTTCGGTCCCGTCGCCGCTGCGCGGAGACCTTCGTCGACGGTCGCGAGCCCGCGAGCCGCGAGCTCTGACGCGACGCCGAGCAGGACACCTGCTTCCGTTCCGGGAGGACACAGGACCGAGCGCGCCCGGGTTCGCCGGGCGAGGGTCGTCGCGCGAGCGCCGACCTCGAACACGACCGAATCCCGGCGCGTCGCGGCCTTGTGGACGCGAAGGAACACGATCGGCGACTCCTGCTGGAGGTCGGACCCGACGACGACGATGGCCTTCGCCGCCTCGAGCTCGCCGTACGAGGTGCCCGCCGAGCCGGCGACCTGCGCGAGGATGTCGTCCTCCTCTGCGGTGCCCGCTCGCATGCGCTGATCGACGTCGTTCGTTCCGAGCACGGTCCGCGCGAACCGCGAGAGCGCGAAAGCGTCTTCGTCGGCGAGGCGGCCGCCGGAGAGCGCAGCCGTCCGTGCGCCAGCGCGCTTGACCGCGTCGATCCGCTCCACAACAACACGCAGGGCCTCGGCCCAGGACACGCCGACGAACTCCCCTTCCTTGTGCACGAGCGGCTCGACGACGCGCTCCGGCCGCTGGACGTACGCCTGCCCGAACCGACCCTTGTCGCAGGACCAGACCTCGTTCACCTCGGCGTTATCGGCGGCGAGCACGCGCACGATCTGATCGCGCCGCGTCTGGACCACCGTGTTGCAGCCGGCCGAGCAGTGGTTGCAGACGCTCGGCGTCGACGCCATGTCGAACGGCCGGGCCTTGAAGCGGAACTGCGCGCTCGTCAGGGCGCCGACCGGACAGATCTGGATCACGTTGCCGGAGAAGACACTCTCGTACGGCTCGTCCTCGAAGATCGCCACCTGCTCCAGCGCGCCGCGCTCGAAGAGCTCGATGAAGGGATCGCCGGAGATCTCGTTCGCGAAGCGGGTGCATCGCGCGCAGAGGACGCAGCGCTCGCGGTCCAGGTACACGAGCGGGCTGATCGGAACCGGCTTGACGAAGCGTCGCTTGGGGTCGACGTACCGGCTGCCGCCGGGCCCGTACGCGAGCGCCTGGTCCTGGAGCGGGCACTCGCCGCCCTTGTCGCACATCGGGCAGTCGAGCGGATGGTTGATCAACAAAAGCTCGAGGACGCCCTCCTGCGCATCCGACGCCATCTCGGAAGTGAACTGCGTCTTGACGACCATCCCCTCGCCCACCGGGGTCGTGCAGGCGGTGAGCGGCTTGCGCTGCCCCTCTACCTCGACGAGGCACTGTCGGCACGCGCCGAGCGGCGCTAGGTACGGGTGATCGCAGAACCGCGGGATGTACGTGTCGATCTGCTCCGCGGCGCGGATGATGAGCGTGCCATCGTCGACGGTTATCTCCCGGCCGTCGATCGTGAGCGTGACCTGCTTCCGCTCAGCGGCCAAACGGGCACCCCTTCTGCTTGATATGCGCCATGTACTCGTCACGCCAGAGCTTCACCGTGGACGTAACCGGCGCCGTCGCGAAGTCGCCGAGTGCGCAGAACGAGCGCCCGCCGATGTTTCCCGCGACGTCGACCATGATCTCGAGGTCGGCCTCTCGCCCGCCGCCCTCCTCGAACCGGCGGAGCGTGTTCTCGATCCAGTAGGTGCCCTCGCGGCAGGGCGTGCACTTGCCGCACGACTCGTGCGCGTAGAAGCGCGTGTAGCGGAGCGCCGCGCGGACCATGCACGCGTCTTCCGCGAAGACGATCATCGCGCCGGTGCCGAGCAGCGAGCCGGCCGCCATCACCGACTCCCAATCCATGTTCACATCGAGCTTGTCCGGACCGAAGAACGGGGTCGACGACGCGCCGCCGGGCGTGAACGCCTTGAGCTTGCGCCCGTCCTTCACCCCGCCGGCGAGCCCTTCGATCAGGTCGCGCGCCGTCGTCGAGAACGGAACCTCGTAGTTGCCGGGCCGCTCGACGTCTCCGGAAAGGCTGAACATCTTCGTTCCCGGTGACTTCTCGGTGCCGATACCGCGGAACCACTCGGGCCCCTGCACCATGATGTGTGGCACGCACGCGAAGGTCTCGACGTTGTTGACCACGGTCGGCTTGCCGTAGAGGCCATGCGTGGCCGGGAATGGGGGACGCAGCCTCGGCTGGCCGCGACGTCCCTCGAGCGACTCCAGCAGCGCCGTCTCTTCGCCGCAGATGTACGCGCCGGCTCCGCGGTGGATGATCAGATCCAGGTCGAAGTCCGACCCGAGGATGTTCCGCCCGAGGTAGCCCTTCTCGTATGCCTCGCGGGCGGCGCGTTCGAGCACCCGGGCGGCGTGTGCGAACTCACCGCGCACGTAGATGTACATCTGCGTGCAGCCGATCGCGAAGGCGCCGATCGCCATCCCCTCGATGAGCTGGTGCGGATCGCGCTCCATCAGCTCGCGATCTTTGAAGGTGCCCGGTTCGCCTTCGTCGGCGTTGCAAACGATGTAGCTCGGACGCACGTCCTTCGGGATGAAGGACCACTTCAAGCCGGTCGGGAACCCGGCACCGCCGCGGCCGCGCAGGCCCGCGGTCTTGACGGCCTCGATGACGTCGGCCGGCGACATCGCGAGCGCCTTGCGGAGGCCCTCATAGCCGCCGCTCGCGAGGTACGCATCCAACGACCCGTCGCCGTCGAAGCGTGCGGTGACGACCTTCGTCTCCTGAACGGTCGCGGTCGCTGTATCGCTCATCGTGGTGCCTCAAGGCCGGACATCTGCCGGTTGATCTCGGCGAAGTCCGGCGGGACCTCGCCGCGAGCGGCGACCGGCGGAGTGCCGCCGGAGCGCAGCCCACGGACGATCTCAACGAGCTGCCCGGCGTTGAGCTTCTCGTAGTTCTCGTAGTTCACCGAGACCACGGGTGCGCCGTCGCACGCGCACAGGCATTCCACTTCTTCCAGCGACACGATCCCGTCCTGCGAGACCTCGCCGCAATGGATCCCGAGCTCGTCCTCGAGCGCCTTCCTGATCTCGTTCGCGCCGGCGAGCGTGCAGGA